>JAFAAW010000063.1 GCA_023426365.1 Pseudomonadota bacterium | reverse complement strand
CCCGAGGCCGAGATCGAGGCGACCTGCGCCCTGGTCAAAAGGGTCATGGAAGCGGCCGCCAGCCTGGACGTGCCGCTGGTGGTCGAGACCGGGACCGGCACAAGCTGGGATGACGCGCATTAAAGGCAATGCGTCGTCGCCGAAAGACCATAACGCCCGTCTGGACATGTTCCGGCGGGCGTTTTCTTTTCATTTAAAGCACGTTCACCTGCATTGAGCCGGTTGCGCCCCTATTTACAAAGGGACTTCTTTCGTTGACGGTGTGTACACAATTTACTTCTATTGAATAGGTTATTCTTCGCCATCTCCTGCGATAGCCTCCCGCCGCGTGAAGTCTTTTTCCATGAGCCACGGGGCAGAG
Organism: Pseudomonadota bacterium; assembly: GCA_023426365.1. Lineage (GTDB taxonomy): Bacteria > Pseudomonadota > Alphaproteobacteria > Rhodospirillales > Magnetospirillaceae > Magnetospirillum. The sequence goes on along the minus strand of JAFAAW010000063.1, from coordinate 11,130 downwards.
GTGCTTTGATGGATGCCGCCACCTTCGAGATGGTGCTGACCGCCTATGAGGAAACGTGCGGCGATGCCCGCGCGCAAGGCCAGTCCGAGGCCGTCGCCCACAAGGAAGGTCTTATCGCCGCCGCCATGTGTCTGGCCGCCATGACCGGCATCGAGGATGCCGCCGCCCGCGCCGAGGTCGAGCGGCTGGACCTGGCCAAGCAATTGGCCGCGTGAGCGCAGGGGAGGGTGGCGTGACCAATCCGTTCGACATCGAGCTGGCCCTTATCGAGGAGGAGCGCAAGCGGCTGGATGGCATGCTGGATGATGCCCTGGCCCAGTTCGCCCTGGTCGAGGAAGAAATGAACGCCCGCATGAAGACGGCGACCCCCGCCCAGTTGCAGGCGCTGATGGAAGAACGCGCCCGCATCGAGGATTCGCTGGGCATCGTCGCGCTGGTGGATCGCCTGGACGAGCTGCGCGCCCGCGCCGCCCTGATCAAGAGCGCCGCCGCCTCCGCCACCTGAGGTCAGGCCCGCGCCGAAAGGCCGCTTCCGCGCCCCCTCCTCCCACCGGAGGAGGGGGGCGTCTGCGGGCGGCTTGCTACTTGGCCGCCAGCCCCTCGGGCCGGCCGACCACCACGAAGGTCAGCTTGGCGGGGTCCAGCAGGCGCTGCGCCACCGCCTTCACCTGCTCTTGGGTGACGGACTCGATATAGCCGTTGCGCTTGTCCAGATAGTCGATGCCCAGATCGTCCAACTGCACCGCCACCAGCAGGCCGGCAATGGACGAGGTGGAGTCCATTTGCAGGGCGAACGAGCCGGTCAGATAGGTCTTGGCATCGGCCAGTTCCTTCTCGCTCAGGCCGTTCTCGGCCATGCGGGCGAACTGCTCCTTGATCAGGCGCACCGACTCGGCCGCGCGCGCGTTCTGGGTGGCGACGCCGCCGCTGATCAGGCCGGCGCGGTCCATGGGCACCAGATAGGAATAAACGGAATAGGCCAGGCCGCGCTTTTCGCGCACCTCTTCGGTCAGCCACGACGAGAAGCCGCCGCCGCCCAACACGTAGTTCATCACATAGGCGGCGTACCAGTCGGGGTCGTCGCGCTTGATGCCGGCCGCGCCGAACACCGCCACGCTTTGCGGGATGTCGCGGGCGATCACCTCGATGCGGCCGGCCGCCTGGGCGGTGGTTTCGGGCACCGTGATGGCGGGATGGCGGGCGGGCAGGGCGCCGAAGGTGCGGTCCAGCAGCGGCTTCAACTGCTCGGGCGTGATGTCGCCCACCACCGCGATGACCATGCCCTCGCGCGACAGCCACGTCTTGGCGTAGTTGCGCAGGTCGGCGACCGTGATCGCCTTGACCGAGGCCGGCTCGCCGCGCACCGCGACGCCATAGGGATGGTCGGGGAACACCAGCTTGTACCACGCGCGCGAGGCCACCGCCTCGGGGCTTTGCAGCTCGCGCGCCAGGATGGTCAGGATCTGGTTGCGCACCCGCTCCACCGGCTCCTTGTCGAAGCGCGGCTCGGTCATGGCCAGCCGGAACAGCTCGAACGCGGTGTCGCGGTTGTCGGACAGCGTCTTCAGGCTGCCGTGGAAATTGTCCTTGCCGGCATCGAACGACAACTGGATCGCCAAATCTTCCAGCTTGCCCTGGAAAGTCTGGGAATCGTAGGGGCCGGCGCCTTCGTCCAGCAGGCCCGAGACCATGTTGGCAAGGCCGGGCTTGGCCTCGACCGAGGCGCCGCCCCGCATGGCCATGGACAGCGAGATGATGGGGTTGGAATGGTCCTGGACCAGCCACGCCTCGATGCCGCCGGGGCTGACCACCCGTTCCACGGTGACGGCATAGGCGGGGGCTGCGGCGACCAGCACCAGCAGGAAAGCGAGCAGACGGCGCATGTCAGCGGACCTCCTTGGCGGGCATGGTGGCGGCGGCAGGCTGGGCCTGGGCGATGCCGGCGCTTTTCGCCGGCAGCAGGATGCCGGTGACGCTGGCCCTGTCGTCCAGCACGGCGCGGGCGGCGGCGTTGACCTGTTCCGGGGTGACGGCGGCGATGCGGGCGGGCCACGCCTCGACGTCGGCCACCGTCTGGCCGGTGGTCAGCGTCTCGCCCAGCACGCGGGCGGCGGTGTGCAGGGAATCGCGGGCATAGGCCACGTTGGCGCGCAGGCGGGTCTTGGCCCGCTCCACCTCGGCTGCGGTGATGCCCTTGTCCAGCACGCGGGCGATTTCCTTGTCCATGGCGGCCTGCACCTTGGCCACGTCCACGCCCGGGCGCGGCGTCGCCGACAGTCCGAAGGTGGTCTGGTCCACCGCCGACGGGTCGTACCAGGCGCCGGCGCCGGCGGCGATGCCCTGGTCCACGACCAGCGACTTGTACAGCCGCGAGGTGGCGCCGCCGCCCAGGATTTCCGCCAGCACCTCAAGGGCGTAAGGGGCGGCCTTGTCCGACGACGAATAGCTGGGCGCCATGTAGGTGCGGCTCCACGACGGCTGCTGGACGCGCGGGTCCTCCAGCGTCACGGTGCGCGCCGCCACCTGCGGCGGTTCCTCGGGGCGGATGCGCTGGGGCACGGTTTCGGGCTTGAGCGGGCCGTAATAGGTTTCCGCCAGCTCGCGGACCTTTTCGGGCTGCACGTCGCCGGCCACCACCAGGATGGCGTTGTTGGGCGCGTACCAGCGCTTGTAGAAGTCCAGCGCGTCCTGGCGGTCGAGCTGGGCGATCTCCGACCCCCAGCCGATCACCGGGCGGCGATAGGGGTGGTTCAGGTACAAAGCCGCCTCGATCCGTTCGGCCAGCAATGCCTGGGGGTTGTTGTCGGTGCGCGAGCGCCGCTCCTCCTGCACCACCGCGCGCTCGGTGACCACGTTCTGGTCGTCCAGCGTCAGGTTGCGCATGCGGTCCGCTTCCATCTTCATCACCGCCTCCAGCCGGTCGGCGGCGACGTTCTGGAAATAGGCGGTGTAGTCCGACGAGGTGAAGGCGTTGTCGCGCCCGCCCATGCGGGCGACGATCTTCGAGAACTCGCCCGGCGGCACGCTGGGTGTGCCCTTGAACATCAGGTGTTCCAGCAGGTGGGCGATGCCGCTTTTGCCCGGCGGCTCGTCGGCGGCGCCGACCCGGTACCACACCATGTGGGTGACGATGGGGGAACGGTGGTTTTCCACCACCACCACCTGCAGGCCGTTGGCCAACTGGTAGGTGGTGGGGTTGAACACCTGTGCCGTCGCCGGCAGCGGCGCCGCCAGCACGGCGGCCAGGGCAAGGGATGCGATCCTCATTCTTCCTCCGGGCGTACCCCCAACGCGTTGGTCGGGATATAGGCCGGGAAGGTGGCGATCACAAGGCGAAGTTCGGCCAGGAGGGCCGGCCAAACGAAAAGGGCGCGGCCTTGGCCGCGCCCCTATCCTTTGCCCGCTGGGGGTCAGTCGAAGATGCCTTCCAGCATGCCCTTCTTGCGGCGCGCGATGCGCGGGCTGTCGCCGTCGCCCACCGCGCGGCCAAGCGCCTGGTTCTCGCGCAGGCGCTGGGCCTCCCTGCTGGCGTCCAACTGTTCGCCGGCGCCGGGGCCGTCGGGCTTGCGCCAGAACACCAGCTTGTCGGTGAAGCTCTTGTCCGCCTCGGCCAGGGCCTGGGTTTCCTTGTTCACCACCACGCGGATGTCGGGCTGGATCTGGTCGGCGCCGGCCTTCTTCATCAACGCCAGGTCGCCCTGGCTGCGGCCCTGGGTGGAAATGGGGGTGCCGAGCGAGCGGCCGGCCAGCGCGGCGCGGGCCTGGTCGCGCACGCTGCCTTCCTGCGGGCGCACCGTGCCGGGGGCCGGCGGGCGCAGCGAGAAGTCAGGCGGCATGGACAGCGGCGCGCGCTCCACCACCTGGAACTCGTCCGGCGGAGCCTTTTCGAACCCCAGCGCCTTGCGGGCGTCGGTGCAGCCGGACAGGGCGATGGCGGCCGCCACCGCCACGGAGGCGGCAAGCAGGGCACGGGCGGAGGTGGGCGTGGTCTTGCGCATCATGGCCCTAGTTTTTAGTCGAAGACGACTTGGTGAACAAGGCATCCAGCACCAGCAGGACGGCGCCGACGCTAATGGCGGAATCCGCCAAATTGAAGGCAGGCCAATGATAGCCCATGACGTGCACGTCAAGGAAGTCGGCAACCGCGCCCCAGCGCACGCGGTCGATGACGTTGCCCAGCGCGCCGCCGACGATGCCGCCCAGGGCCAGCACCACCAGACGGTTCTCCGCCCTGCGCATCCACACCAGCAGGCCGATGGCGATGGCCACCGACAGCACCGACAGCAGCACGGCGTTCCATTGCCCGCCGTTGTTGAAGATGCCGAACGACACGCCGCGGTTCCAGGCCATCACCAGATCGAAGAACGGCAGCACCTCGATGCGCACGGGCGAAAAGAACGGGGTGTCGAGCACGCCCTCGGGCCGCATCACCCGCTCGACGATCCACCATTTGGAAATCTGGTCGAGGACGATGATGACGGCCGCCAGGATCAGGCCGGGGCGCATGGGCGGCCTCAAGGCTGCTGCTCCACCGCGTCCGAGCAGCGGCCGCACACGCCGCCATGCTTGTGGCTGCCCACCTCGTTCAGCACTTTCCAGCAGCGCTGGCACTTCTCGCCCTCGGCCACGCGGGGGGCGACGCCGACGCCGGGCACGTCGGCCAGGCGGAAGGCGCCGTCCGGGGCCGCCCCTTCCACCAGCAGCAGGCCCGAGGTGATGCAGATCTCGGCGAGGTCCAGGCCCTCCAGCGCGGCGCGGACGGCACCGTCCTCGACGTACAGCGCCGGGCTGGCCTGCAGGCTGGAGCCGATGCGCTTGGCGACGCGCTCGCCCTCCAGCGCGCCGGTGACCACGCGGCGCACGGCGCGCACGGTGGCCCATTTGGCGGCCAGCGCCTCGTCCTTCCACTCCGCCGGGATGGCGGGGAAGGTTTCCAGATGGACCGAGCCGTCCGCGGACGGATGGCGGGCCAGCCACGCCTCCTCGGCGGTGAAGCTGGCGAACGGCGCCAGCCACTTGCACAGGCAGTCCAGCAGGATGTCCATCACCGTGCGGGCGGCGCGGCGGCGCGGCGACGCGGCACTGTCGCAGTACAGCGCGTCCTTGCGGATGTCGAAATAGAACGCCGACAGGTCCACGGCGCAGAAATTGTGCAGTTCGTTGAACCAGCCGTGGAACTCGAACGCGTCGCAGGCGGCCTTGAGGCCCGCGTCCAGCTCGGTCAGACGGTGCAGCACCCAGCGCTCCAGCTCGGGCATCTGGGCGGGCGACACCCTTTCGGCGGCGTCGAAGCCGTCCAGCGCGCCCAGCAGATAGCGCAGGGTGTTGCGCAGGCGGCGATAGATGTCCACCTGGGTCTTGAGGATTTCCGGGCCGATGCGCAGATCGTCGGAATAGTCCGACCCCACCACCCACAGGCGCAGGATGTCCGCGCCCTGCGTGCCCACCACGTCCTGGGGCGACACCACGTTGCCCAAGGACTTCGACATCTTGCGGCCGGTCTCGTCCAGCACGAAGCCGTGGGTCAGCACGGCGTCATAGGGCGCGCGGCCGCGGGTGCCGCAGCCTTCCAGCAGCGACGACTGGAACCAGCCGCGATGCTGGTCCGACCCCTCCAGGTACAGGCTGGCCGGCCACTTGACGTCGTCCCACTCGTCGCCGTCCAGCACGAAGGCGTGGGTGCAGCCCGAATCGAACCAAACGTCGAGCACGTCGAAGATCTGATCGTAATCGGCCGGATCGCGGCCCTCGCCCAGGAATTCGGACGGCGCGCGGGTGTACCAGGCGTCGGCGCCTTCCTGCTCGAAGGCAGCGACCACGCGCTCCATCACGGCGGCGTCGCGCAGCGGCTGGCCGGTCTTCTTGTCCACGAACACGGTGATCGGCACGCCCCAGGCGCGCTGGCGCGACACGCACCAATCGGGACGGCCCTCGACCATCGAGCCGATGCGGTTGCGGCCCTGGTCGGGCACGAAGCGGGTGGCGGCGATGGCGGCCAGCGCCTTGTCGCGCAGGCCGGTGGTTTCCATCGAGATGAACCACTGCGCCGTGTTGCGGAAGATCAGCGGCGCCTTGGAGCGCCACGAATGGGGGTAGGAGTGCTCGACCTTGCCGTGGGCCAGCAGGTTGCCCACGCTGGTCATGGCCTCGATCACCGGCTTGGCCACCGGGCTGTAATACTTGCCGTTCTTGCCCTGGGCCAGCACGCTCTGGCCGGCGAAGATGGCGACATGCGGATAATAGGTGCCGTCGGGCTGCACGGTGTCGGGCACGGCGATGCCGTTGGCCTTGCCCAGATGCCAGTCGTCCTCGCCATGGCCGGGGGCGATGTGGACGAAACCGGTGCCGGTGTCGGTGGTGACGAAATCGCCGGCCAGCAGCGGCACGTCGAAATCATAGCCGCCATTGGCCGCCGCGTGGAACTTGAGCGGATGGTGGCAGACGGTGCCGGCCAGTTCGGCGCCCTTCAGGGTGTGCCGCACCGTGAAGGTGACCTTGGCGTCCTTGGCGACCTGCTCGGCCTGGTCCTTGACCACCACCAGCCGGTCGCCGACACGCGCCAGGCTGCCTTCGGCCGCTTCGGCCACTTCCACCACCACGTAGTCGAATTCGGGGCCGAAGGCGACCGCGCGGTTGCCCGGCATGGTCCACGGCGTGGTGGTCCAGATCACCACCGCCGCGCCCTCCAGCTCGGGCCGGCTGGCCTTCACCACCGGGAACTTGACCCAAATGGTGATGCTGGTGTGGTCGTGATACTCCACCTCGGCCTCGGCCAGGGCGGTCTTCTCCACCACCGACCACATCACCGGCTTGGCGCCCTTGTAGAGCGAGCCGTCCAGCAGGAACTTGCCCAGCTCGCGGGCGATGGTCGCCTCGGCCTTGAAGGTCATGGTGGTATAGGGATGGTCCCAATCGCCGGTCACGCCCAGGCGCTTGAATTCCTCGCGCTGGACGTCGATCCACTTGGCGGCGAACTCGCGGCATTCCTGGCGGAATTGCACCACCGGCACCTGGTCCTTGTCCTGGCCGGCCTCGCGGTACTTTTCCTCGATCTTCCATTCGATGGGCAGGCCGTGGCAATCCCAGCCGGGGATGTAGTGCACATCATGCCCCAGCATGAACTGGGTGCGGTTGATCACGTCCTTGAGGATCTTGTTGAGCGCGTGGCCGATGTGCAGGTGGCCGTTCGCATAGGGCGGGCCGTCATGCAGCATGAACTTTTCCCGGCCCTTGGCGATTTCGCGCATGCGCCCGAACAGGTCGATCTGGTTCCAGCGCGCCAGCAGGCGCGGCTCCAGCTCGGGCAATCCGCCCTTCATGGGGAAATCGGTCTTGGGCAGGAAAACGGTCGTTTTGTAGTCCACGCTCATCGGACGCTCTTTTAGTTGTCGCCCAGCGGCACCAGGGGGCCGGGGCTGTCAGGAAAATTGCGGGCGGCCAGCAGGTCGCGGGCGGCCTGGGCGTCGGCCTCGATCTGCGCCTTCAGCGCGGCAAGGCCGGAAAACTTCATCTCGGGGCGCAGGAAGTCGATCAGCGCCACCCGCAGATGCTTGCCGTAGAGGTCGAGGCTGGCATCCAGAAGATGGACCTCCAGCACCTCGTCGGTCTTGTCGAAGGTGGGGCGGCGGCCGAAATTGGCGACGCCGTTGTGCCATTGGGTGGCGCCGCCCAGGTCCACGCCCGCGCGCACCGCATAGACGCCGACGGCCGGGCGCTGATATTCGCCCAGGGCGAAATTGGCGGTGGGAAAGCCGATGGTGCGGCCGCGGGCATCGCCGTGCTCGACGCGCCCCTCCACCTCCCAGTAATGGCCCAGCAGCTTGGCGGCCTCGCCCGGCTTGCCGGCCACCAGGAACTCGCGCACCCGGGTCGAGGAATAGACGTCGCCGTCGGGCGCGATCTCGGGCGGCACGCTGGTGAAGCCGAAACGGCCGGCATCGGCCATCTTCTGCAATAGCGCGCCGGTGCCCTGGCGGCCCTTGCCGAACACGTAATCGTAGCCCACCACCACGTGCCGCGCGCCCAGGCCGGTCACCAGGACGGTGTTGACGAAATCCTCGGCCGTCAGGCCGGCGAAGGCGGCGTCGAAATGCTGCATGACCAGCAGGTCGGCGCCCAGCGACTCGATCAGGCGGGCCTTGACGCGGAACGGCGTCAGCCGGAACGGCGGCTGGTCGGGCCTGAAGAAGCTGCGTGGATGCGGCTCGAAGCTCATCACCGCCAGCGGCGCGCCCAATTCGGCGGCGATGCGCCGCGCGGTCAGGATGACCGCCTGATGGCCCTTGTGCACGCCGTCGAAATTGCCGAGCGCCACCACGCACCCCTTCAGGTCGGGGGGCAGTTCGCCGCAATGACGGATCAGGCGCATGGGTGACAAGGCGGATTTATCCCTAAAACCGTGGACGGTAAGGGGTATCCGATGCGGGGACAAATCGCAACCCGCCAATGGGTCCGCCGCCTTCGGGGCAGGGCGCCGCCGGGCGTGGGCAGGAACTGCCCGGAAAAAGCTGCCCGGCGGCAATATCTTCCCGGCTTACGCGTCGGCTTCCTGCTGTTTCAGCAGGATGTCCAACCCATCCGGGGGCGGGGTCGGGCGATAGCCCGCCGGCTCGTTGCCGTTCAGGCCCCACAAATCAATCATGCCGACCCGCTTGCCGCCCTTGGCCCATTGCTCGGGCGTCTGGGCGGTGGACAGTGTCTCCACCGTGCCGCCCAGGGCCTTGGCGATGATCTCCGCGCGCTGTTTGGCCAGCTTGGGGCCGTCGCCCGGCAAGTTGAGATCCTCGGGCAAGCCGGGGCCGCCATAGCCGTCGGCGATGATGCAGCAGCCGCTATTGGACAGGCTGGCGACCACCTTGCCGTTGACCACCACGTTGGCGTACATGCCGTAATCGCTGCCGGCGATGGCGGGCTTGTCGGTGGCGGCACTCTTGGTCTTGGTGCCGCCCAGCAGGCCGGGGAAGGCTGCCGACAGATGACTTTGGGCCTTGGGGGCGGTGGGCGCGGCCAGCTTGGTGAATTGGCCGATGCTATCGGCGAGCACGCTTCTCATGGCTGTCCTCCGTTGGGGTGGGCAACCATGAGATGCAATGGGTGTGCCGGCCTTAATGCTGCTCGCGCGTGGCGGTGAACTTCACGTTGGGGAAGTCCTGCTGGGCGCGGCCCAACTGCCAGGAATTGCGCGCCAGATAGACCGGGCTGCCGTCGCGGTCCTCGGCCATGTTGGACTTGTGGGCGTTGACGAAGCGCTCCAGCTCCTTGGCGTCGTCGGCGGCCACCCAGCGGGCGGTGACGAAGCCGCCATCCTCGAACCCGGCCTTGATGTTGTATTCGCTCTCGATACGGGTGGTGAGCACGTCGAACTGCAGCGGGCCGACCACACCGACGATCCAGGCCGAGCCGTCCACCGGCTTGAACACCTGGCTGACGCCCTCCTCGGCCAGATCGTCCAGCGCCTTTTTCAGTTGCTTGGCCTTCATGGGGTCGTCCAGGCGGGCGCGGCGCAGCACTTCCGGGGCGAAGGTGGGAATGCCCAGGAAGTGGAAATCCTCGGATTCGCTCAGCGTGTCGCCGATGCGCAACTGGCCGTGGTTGGGAATGCCCATGATGTCGCCGGCATAGGCTTCCTCGGCCAACTCGCGCTCGCGCGCCAGGAAGAACACCGGGTTGACCAGCGCCATCACCTTGCCCGAACGCACGTGCTTGAGCTTCATGCCGCGCTTGAACCTGCCCGAGCACAGGCGGAAGAAGGCGATGCGGTCGCGGTGGTTGGGGTCCATGTTGGCCTGGACCTTGAACACGAAGCCGGTGACCTTGTCCTCGGTGGGCTGGACCTCGCGGGTGTTGGTCTTGCGGGCCAGCGGGCTGGGCGCCAGCCGGCCGACGCCGCGCAGCAGCTCGGCCACGCCGAAGGTCTTGAGCGCCGAGCCGAAGAACACCGGGGTCAGGTGGCCGGCGCGGAAGCTTTCGAGGTCGAACTCGGGATAGCCGCCGCGCACCAGCTCCACTTCCTCGCGCAGGCGCTCGGCGGCGGCGGCGCCCACCGCCTCGTCCAACTTGGGGCTGTCCAGCGGCGCGTCCACCGCCGCCGCGGCGATGTGGTCGCCGCGGCCGGGGTCGAACATGATGACGCGGTCGTTGACCAGGTCATAGACGCCCTTGAGGTCGCGGCCCATGCCGATGGGCCAGGTGACCGGGCAGACGTCCAGCGCCAGGGTCTTTTCCACCTCGTCCAGCAGGTCGATGGGTTCGCGGCCCTCGCGGTCCACCTTGTTGATGAAGGTGATGATGGGCATGTCGCGCATGCGGCAGACCTCGAACAGCTTCAAGGTCTGGGTCTCGATGCCCTTGGCGACGTCGAGCACCATGATCGCCGAGTCCACCGCGGTCAGGGTGCGGTAGGTGTCCTCCGAGAAATCCTCGTGGCCGGGCGTGTCCAGCAGGTTGTAGGTCAGCCCCTCGTGCTCGAACGTCATCACCGAGGCCGACACCGAGATGCCGCGCTCCTTCTCGATGGCCATCCAGTCCGACCGGGTGCGGCGCTGCTCGCCGCGCGCGCGCACGGCGCCCGCCATCTGGATGGCGCCGCCGAACATCAGCAGCTTTTCCGTCAGCGTGGTCTTGCCGGCGTCGGGGTGGGAGATGATGGCGAAGGTGCGCCGAAGCGCCAGTTCGTTTGCGAGCGAGGTCATGGCGGCGGTTTTTCCCCGGATCGGCTATAAAATCAAGAAAATTGACGGCCCCGCTCCGCCTGCGCCCCGGCAAGAGGAAAGATGCTCAATATTCCCACCGACCCGGACCTGGATCAGCGCCTGCATCGCGTCGCCCGCGCGCTGGGCAAGACGCCCGAGCAATGCGCGCTGGCGGCGCTTCGGGCATGGCTTGCCGATCACGAGGACGCAATGGCCACCGCGCGCCGCCTGGGCGGCGACGGCGACGGGGTCGCGCGTCCGCCCGAGGAATTCTTCGACTAGAGTATTTTCTGCTCTGACGCAGTCATGGCAGGAAATGCGACCAGCCCGCGCGGCGCCTGAGCGGCCCCGGCAGGGGGAGCCATCTCCAGGATCGCCGCCCTTCAGGCGCACATCGCCCAATGGCCGTCGCGCTTGCGGTAGGTCTGGTGGCGGACCG
>JAFAAW010000025.1 GCA_023426365.1 Pseudomonadota bacterium | reverse complement strand
ATAGGCATCCAGCGAGGTCAGGCGGAAATCCGCCGACAGGTCCACCACCCGCAAATTGGCGGGCAGGGCGGCGATCACCTCTTGCGTGGTGCCGTGCGGCAGGCAGCAGAACACCGCGTCCACCTGGAAGAAATCCACGTCGCCGATGGCGACCAGATCGGGCAGCGGCAGCTTGGCCAGATGCGGGAACACCGAGGCGAGCGGCTGGCCGGCCTTGCGGTCGCCGGTCAGTACGGTGATGCGGAAACGGGGGTGCCCGGCCAGCATGCGCACCAGTTCGGCGCCGGTATAGCCGCTGGCCCCCAGGATGGCGACGCGCACTTCGGACATCTCTAACCCTCCGCTTACACCTGCAACTCAATGCGAGGGCGGACGATAGCAGGGGGCGGGCGCCAAGGAAACCCTCTCCCTCCCCCGGGCCGGCGCAGCGGCGAGGGGGAGTTATTGCGTGCCCGGATGGGATTCGGCCGGCGGGTTGGCCGGCTTGGGTTCGCTCCAGACGGGCAGGGCCTGGGTCTGACCGCGCACCGCATAGGGGATCGATCCGTCGGGGTTGGCCGGCGGGCTGCCCACCACGCTGCCGGAATGGGGGGCGTAATTGTCGGTGAACGGCAGCGGCGCGTGGCTGGGGCGCGGCGGGCTGGGCTGCGGCCAGCCGGGATGCTCGCCCGGGGCGGGGGCCAGGCGCTGGTCGGCGCAGGCCGCCAGCGCCAGCGGCAGGGCAAGGGCGATAAGCAGCGACTTGGTCATGGCAGGTGCCTCACTTCCACTGGCGCATCAGGCCGTTCATGGTGTTGTAGGCCAGGTTCTGGGCGATCTTGGACAGCTTGGGCGGCCTGCGCCGCTGTTCGAAGCCGGTGGCGGTGGCGCGGTACTTGTCCTCGCCCTGGGGGCCGAAGCTGTCGTCGTCCTCGTCGGCATCCGAGGGGTCGACGAAGCCCCGGTCGGTGGCCAGCAGGCCCTTTTCCGGGTTCCATTCCCTCAGGTTCTTGGAATTGACCATGGCGACGATGGCGCCCGTCTTCACGTCCAGGATGCGGGTGCGCAGTTCGTAGCCGGTGGAGGATTTCCAGTTGGGGGCCACCAGGATTTCCAGCAGGTAATCCGCCTTGCCCTGCAGGCCGCGCACCTCGACGGTCTTTTCGCCGGCGCTGGGGTCCTCGGCGGCGGTGAAGCGCATCATGGCGCCGCGATCGACGATGATGGCGCCGGCTTCGAGGAACGGGGCCAGGAAAGCCTCCTGGAATTCCCATTCGAAGCCCTCGCTGACCACGGCGCGGCGCTGGTCGTGCACCCGCCGCTGGATTTCCAGCGTGTTCTGGCGGTTCTCGGATTGCTGCAGGTTGAAGTCGCCCGACATGGACGAGCTGCCCTGGGTGGCGTTGACCACGCGGGTTTCCGAATACCAGTCGGACAGCGCCTCGGACAGTTGGCGGTTCCAGTACAGCGCCAGCCGGGGCTTGCCGTTGCGGCCATAGGCGTCGGCGAAGCCCGCCACGGTGGCCGGCTGGGCGGCGAAGGCGCCGCCGCCTTCGCCCGTCGGGCGGGTCCTGGTCATCACCTGGCCGTCGCGTTCCGGCGGTGCCACCGGGGCGGGCGGTTCATAGGGCGGCACGCCGCCCGCGCCTTGCGCCGCGGCGGCGGCGGGCAACAGGGTTCCGGCGGCCACGGCCGCAAGCACAAGGCGGCGGATGGACATCAGCGGGTCTCCTTGAGTTCCACCATGTAGTACTGCACGTTGCGGGTGCCGATGGACGACTCGCTGTAAGTATTGAACGTGCGTGGGGCAAGATTAAGGCGCTTCCACGCGCTGACCGGCTCGGACGGGCTTTGCGCCTGGTCGTAGAACTGGGTGCGCGCTTCGACGTTCAGCGGATAGTCGGTGCAGTTGACGATCTGGCTGACCACCTTGACGGTGCCGGTGGGGGTGCGCTGGGCGTTGACCTGGCGCACGAACAGCTTGTTGATCACGGTGAAGTCGGTGATGGAGACCGAGTTGAGCGGCATCTCCAGCAACGGCGACGGCTCGCCCGGGGCGGCCGCCGGCAGCGCCACCAGTTGGCGCTGGGCGGCGATGCCCGCCATGTTGCAGATGGGCGCCGGCTCCTGCACCTGGGCACAGCCGGCCAGGGTGGCGATGGCGGCGATGCCGGCCAGGGTGGCGGTAAGGGTCTTCATGGTCACGTCCCCTCTGTCTGCGTCAGCTTGTGGGTGTGGAATCGGGCTTGGCCTCGGCCGGCGGCGCGGCGCCGGCCGGCTTGTCGCCGGGCTGGGCGCCGCCGCCATCAGACGGCTTGGGCGGGATCACCACCGGTTCGTACATGGTTTCGCGCGGCGCGCTGTAGGGCGCGCGCGGGTTGGCGGGCCGCGCGCTCTCGCCGCGCACCCAGGCGATGCCGCAGTTCCCGGCACGGGTCACCTGGGCCTCGCGCGTGCGCAGCAGCGCGCCGTCCGGCGCCAGGAAATCCACCGACAGCCTGGTCACCGACGGCGGCAGCGCCAGGGTGGTGGCGTGGACGCGGTCGGGAAGGTTGTCCCAATAGCGGATATCGGCCTCGGCCTCGGTGGCCTGGGACACGCCCTTGGCGATCAGTCCCACCAGCAGCAGCGCGCCGGCCGCGGCGGCCGCATCCTGCTGCCGGCCCCTGTTGTCGTTGTGGTTGGCCATGCTGGCGGCCACCATCGCCCCCATCAGGGCGACGTCGCCGATGGTGTCGGTGGCGCCCTTGAACTGCGCCTTGCCGTCCAGGATGCTGTCGAACGGGCGGCCGCCACGGGTGGAGGCCTGGAAATAGACGTCCTCCAACTGGTTCAGCGGCAGCGTGCGGGTCACCTCGCCGGCCGGCGCCGCCTTTTCGCCCTTCTTCGGCCGGGGCGGGGCGACGGTCTCGCGAAAGCTCAGGCGCACCGTCTCGGTGACGCCCGAGCGGCGGACCTTCAGGTATTTGGGCGTCGATGAACTGGCATCGGCCTGGCTGTACTTGACCGGCGCGGTGCCGGTCTCGGCCAGCACCAGCACGTTGTCGGCCGCCCCCGGCAGCGGGAAATCCGCGTTGATGGCGTGGAACTCGCGGAAATCGTCGTCGGCGGTGGTGCTGTTGCCGCGGCAGCGCGACGCCCAGCCCTGCAGGTACTGCAGCAGGGCGAAATCGGCGCGGTTCTGGTCTTCCTCGGCGAAGGAATCCTGGAGGAAGCCGGCCTTGAAGCTGGCGCGGGCATTGTCGTAATCGCCGGCGCGCAGATAAAGCAGGCCGCGATAGTAATAGGCCATGGCGCGCTCGTACGGCTCGCCCTTGAAGTCCTTCACCGCTTCCTTGGTGAACAGCGCGCGGGCGCTGGCCGCGTCGGGATTGTCGGCGTAAATGGTTTCGATGGCGGCCAAGGCGTCGTCGAGCAATTGTTCGGCCAGGGCGTCATGCCCCATCTCCATGCTGGCCAACCCCAGGCGCATGTGGTTCAGCACCTGGTTGCGCTTGCCCTGGGCCAGCGTGACCATGAAATGGCGCTTCAGCTCGGCCGGCTTGTCCTCGAGATAGGCGTGGGCCAGCTCGGGCTTGACCTGGGCTTCCTGTTCGCGGGTGGTCTGGCAGGCGGCCAGCGCGGCGGCCAGCGCGGTCGCGCCGGCCAGCCGGGCCAGCTTGTGGGGGTGGGGCATGCGCGGCTCCGGGCGCTAGCGGTAGATCACGTCGTCGGCCGCGGCCTTGGCGAACTCGTAAATACCGCTCCACACGATCTCGCCGGTCTCCAGGTCGGCCATCTCGAACACGATCTGGGTATAGCGGCTGGTCATGCCCGACCGGGCGTCGCGGGCATCCAGCGAGGTGATGCGGCCGCCCAGCCGATAATCGCCGCCCTTCTGGGCCTGGGCGGTGGGGTTCCGGCCCTGGTCCACCACACCCTGGCGCTTCAGCTTGCGCTCGGCCTCGACCATGTTGGCGTAATGGCGGCCGACGAACTGCATACGGCCCTGGGCGGCGCGCTGCAGGCCGACGCGCAGGCGGTCGGTGATGGTGTTGCGGTTCAGCCGCGACGAGCTTTCGTTGACGAAGTATTCCGCGTCGATGATCACGTTGGGCGTCCTGGCGGCATTGGCCAAGCGCGGCTCGGTCAGCATGTCGCGCATCATCTGGTCGGTCATGCTGATGATGTCCTGGCTTTCGATGCCGACACCCTTGACCGGCCCCAACGTGGTGGGATCGGTATAGGTGGTCGGCGTGCCGGCCGTGTTCTGGACGGTCTGGCAGGCACTAAGAAGCATCGCGGCGGCAGCCACAGTCATCAGACGGCGCATGGTCTGGGATTCTCCCCCTGGTGATCGCGGGCGCCCGGTTGTGAAGCCGGGCACGAATGCAAACGATAATGCAAGCGAGGGCGCTTTTCACTGGCCTTTTTTCGGGGGGCTGGGCAAAGGGCGGGGGCGGTTACTTATAACGCCCCGACCCACAGATATATTTGCCGTGCACCAGGACGGAATAGACGTCCTTCATCTCGATCTTCTTGGTGATCGAGTTGGGCCACTTGTATTCGACCCACCCCTTGCCGTCCTTCAGCACCTTCTCGAAGATCAGGCGGTTGACGTAGCGGCCGTCGGGGTCGCGGATGTCCAGCACGCCGCCCTTGCCCACCATGTTGGGATTGCCGCCATGGGCGACGTTGATGCCGGCCAGGTTGTGGCAGAACGGGTACAGCTCGCCCTGGATCCAGGGGCCTTTGGTGTCGCTGAAATCGGCGAAGGCCTGTTCTTCGCCCACCGCCTCGATATGGGCCAGCATCCGGTCCACGAAGGCGAGGACCTGTTCCTCGGTGACGCGCTGGTCGTGAGCGGGGCGGTGTTCCTGGGCCGCCGCCGTGTCCGTTGGCATGGGCAACGCCACGCCCAGTCCGGCCGTGATCAGGATCGCGGTGACGAGACGCCTCATTCTTCACCTCCCCCCAAGCGCCCCTTTGGGACGCATTTAATATTTATGCTTGGCATTTTGCGCAAAAATCGCCGGCGGCGCCACGGGGTTTCGCACAATAATTGATGTGGGGCCTCCGGTTGCAGCGCGGTGATGGGGGCGCCCATGGCCCATGGCCCATGCCGGCGGCCGCGGCGGGCGGCGCGCCGGCCGCGAGAGCGGCCAAGATGTGCAGGCGGTGCAGGACGGATTACCGCCAGTGATAGCGATAAGTGGTTGCGCTCTTCTGCTGAAACGGGAAAAATCCCCGCAAGGGAGACGCGAAATGGCTGGTGTCGGGGGCGCTGTCCGGTGTTTCGTTGCGGCAATCCTTGTGGCTTTGCCGCTTTCGGCATGCGACGAGAACACCGCCGCCGACTATCAGCCCACCTACACCATCAAGTCCGCCGCCACCGAACAGAGCTATCGGGTCAGCTGCCCGTTTTCCACGCCCGAGACCCTTTTTTCGGTCTACCAGCCGCTGGTCGATTACCTGAATGCGCGGCTGGGGGGACCCAAGCTCAAGCTTGAGGCGTCGCGCGACTACGAATCCTTCGAGCAGAAGCTTTATTACCGCAATCTGGACTTCGCCCTGGCCAATCCGTACCAGGTGGTGATGGCGGTTCCCAACGGCTATCGCATCTTCGCCAAGATGAGCGACGACAGCCAGTTCCGCGGCCTCGTGCTGGTGCGGCGCGACAGCCGGGTGGCCGAGGTGGGCGACCTCAGGGGCAAGGCCATCAGCTATCCCGCCAACAGCGCGCTGGCCTCGACCATGCTGCCGCAGGCGTTCTTCCACAGCCAAGGCCTGGACGTGAAGGCCGATCTGGACAACCGCTATGTGGGGTCCGAGGAATCGGCCATCCTCAACGTCTTTCTGGGCAATGCGGCGGCCGGCACCACCTGGCCGCTGGCGTGGGCGCGGTTCCAGCGCGACGAGCCGGCCAAGGCCGCGCAATTGATGGTGCGGTGGGAAACCGACACCCTGCCCAGCAACGGCTGGGTCGCGCGCGACGACGTGCCGGCCGAGCTGGTCGCCAAGGTGCGCGACATCCTGGCCGGCATGGGCGGCGACGCCGAGGGGCGCAAGGTGCTGGAGCACATCATGGTCGCCGGGTTCGAGGCTGCCGACGACAAGACCTACGAGCCGGTGCAGGCGTTCCTGCGCCATTTCAACCAGACGGTCCGCGAGGTGGCGCTGCCATGAGCTGGTGGTCGAACTTGCGCGCCAAGACGCGGGATTTGCTGGCCGGGTCCATCCGCCGCCGGCTGGTGGTCAGCATCGCCGTGGTGCATGCCGTGCTGATGACCCTGTTCGTCGCCGACCTGATCCACCGGCAATTGGTGTTCCTCAAGGGGCAAAGCCACACCCGCGCCGAAGGTCTGGCACGGGTGATCGCGGTCAACAGCGTGTCCTGGGTGCTGGCCGACGACGTGCGCGGCCTGTCCGAGGTGGTGCGCTCGCTGCGCAGCCACCCCCACCTGATGTACGCCATGGTGGTGGACCCGCGCGGCCAGGTGCTGGCCCATACCGACCGCGATCGCATCGGCTTTTACGTCTCCGATCCCCTCAGCATGGACATCCTCAACGGGCCGCCCGCCTTGCGCACCATGGTGGAAACCTCGCGCATGGTCGAGGTGGCGACCCCGGTGATGGTGCAGAACCGGGTGATCGGATGGGCGCGGGTGGCGCTGGACCAGCAGGAGGAAATCGCGAACATCCACTCCACCCTGGTGGAGGGCATCTTCTACATCGTCAGCGCCATCGTGGTCGGCACCGTGTGCGCCCTGTGGATTTCCCGCCGGCTGACCGCCGATTTCCTGCAACTGGGCGAGGCGGTGGACCAGTTGCGCAAGGGGCGGCGCGAGATCCGGTCGCTGGACCAGCCCGCGCGCGAGATCGCCCGCGTCGAGCAAGCCTTCGTCGCCATGGCCGAAACCATCTGGCGGCGCGAGGACGAGTTGCGGCACACCATCAACCAATTGGCCGCCTCCAACACCGATTTGGAACGCTTCGCCTATATCGCCTCGCACGATCTGCAGGAACCGCTGCGCACGGTGGTGGGCTTCGCCCAATTGCTGGAAAAGCGCTACAAGGGCCGGTTGGATGCCGATGCCGACCAGTTCATCGAATTCATCGTCGAGGGCGGCAAGCGCATGTCGCTGCAAATCCAGGGGCTGCTGGATTTTTCCCGCATCGACGCCAAGGGGCAGGCTTTCAAGAACGTGGAGATGGGCGCGGTGGTCCATGCCGCGCTCGACAACCTGGGCGACGCCATTCGCCAGTCGGGGGCCGAGATCGAGGTGGGGCCGCTGCCGGCCATTCACGGCGACGACATCCAGTTGATGCTTTTGTTCCAAAACATCTTCAGCAACGCCATCAAGTTCCGCCGCCCCGATCAGGCGCCGCATGTCCGGGTCGAATGCGCCCAGGTGGACGGCATGGCCGAATTCCGCATCAGCGACAACGGTATCGGCATCGACCCCGCCAAGGCCGACGAAATCTTCATGATCTTCCGCCGCCTGCACAACTCGCCGCAATATTCCGGCCGCGGCATCGGCCTGGCCATCTGCCGCCGCATCGTCGAGCGCCATGGCGGCCATATCCGCGCCGAGGCGCTGCCCGATGGCGGCACCTGCTTCGTCTGCACCCTGCCCATGGCCATGGAGGACGAAGCGCCCGCCACCCGCGACCG
>JAFAAW010000038.1 GCA_023426365.1 Pseudomonadota bacterium | reverse complement strand
CCCCGCGAATGTCGAAGAAGGTGCGCGGGTTTTCCCCGGCGGCGATGCGGTGCGCCATCTCCACCAGCGCGCGCTCGGCATTGCCGTACAGCAGGATGTCGGCCTTGGCGTCCACCAGGACCGAGCGGCGCACCTTGTCCGACCAGTAATCGTAATGGGCGATGCGGCGCAGGCTGCCCTCGATGCCGCCCAGCACCACGGGCACGTCCTTGAACGCCTCGCGGCAGCGCTGGGCATAGACCAGAAGCGCGCGGTCGGGCCGCCTCCCGCCCTCGCCGCCCGGCGTATAGGCGTCGTCCGAGCGGATGCGGCGGTCGGAGGTGTAGCGGTTGACCATGGAATCCATGTTGCCCGCCGTCACGCCCCAGAACAGGTTGGGCCGGCCGAGCGCGCGGAACGGCTCCGGCCCCATCCAGTCGGGCTGGGCGATGATGCCGACACGGAAGCCCTGGGCCTCGAGCAGGCGGCCGATGATGGCCATGCCGAAACTGGGATGGTCGATATAGGCGTCGCCGGTGACCAGCACCACGTCGCACGTCTCCCACCCCAGCGCGTCCATTTCCGCGCGCGAGGTCGGCAGGAAGGGCGCCGGCCGCAGATCGCGGTGGCGCGGATAGGAGAACAGGTTTCGGGGCTGGTCAGTCATAGCCGAAGGATATCGGACTTCCCCTTGCGCAAAGCAAGACGTTAGGGTGGGGCCACCATGATTCATCTGATCAAGCTGGCCGCCGGCTGCGACGGCATCGACATGCTCAGGGCGTTTCAGGCCGAACGGCTGCGCGTCTTCGGCCAGGTTTTCCATCTCACCCGCATGATGCCCAAGCGGGCCGAGGACTTGTGCGACGGCGGCTCGATCTATTGGGTGGTCAAGGGCCAGATCGCCGCCCGCCAGCGCATCCTCCAGGTCGCGGCCGACCAGGACGAGGACGGGCGGGCGCGCTGCCGCCTGATCCTGGACCCCGAGGTGGTCGAGGTGCACAACCACCCCATGCGCGCCTTCCAGGGCTGGCGTTACCTGGAGGCCAAGGACGCGCCGCCCGACCGCCGCACGGGCGAGGACGAGCCGCCGCCGGAAATGGCCGAGGAATTGCGCCGGCTGGGCTTGCTGTAACGGCAAGCCGCTTGCCCTAAGTCAATTGACACAAAGGGGTGTTGGCCGCACTCTTTGCGCCATGAGCAGCAGCCAGCCCCGCAAGCGGTACCATACCGCCGCCGACCCGTCGCTGGGACGGGCGCGCCGTGCCCTGTCGGCATGGGCCGGGCTGTTCGTGCTGCTGTTCAACCTGGTGGCCGGCGGCGTGCTGCCGGCCCAGGCCATGCCCGCCGTCACCGATGACAGCCACATCGTCATCTGTACCGCCGGCGGCATGGCGGTCATCGACCGCAACGGCACTCCGGTCACCCCCGACCATGTGGGACAGAACGGTTTTTGCGGCGCCTGCCTGCCGTTCGTCCACGGTGCCGTGCTGGCCCCGGCCGCGGCCACCACGCCGCAGCCCATCGTCCAGCCGCTGCCCCGCGCGCCCCTCGCCGACGCCGAACCGGCGCTGGTGGAACGCCCGCTGCGGCTGGCCAATCCCCGCGCACCCCCCGCCGTCTGACCGGACCGCAATCGTGAACCGGCCGCCCGTGGCGGCCACCGTCTGGATTCCGACCGGGCCATGCCCCGGTACGGGGGGATTATCACATGTCCGATCTGCATTACCGCGGGCCGCGTGGCCTGCGCACCACCTGCTGCGCCGTCAGCCTGATTCTCGCCCTGCCCGCCGCCGCCCTGGCGCAAGCCGCCATCGAGCTGCCGGCCGTCACCGTCGAGGCGGCGGGCGAGGACACCGCCACCCAGCCGCAGGGGCGCGTCGTCATCGACGGCGCCGAACTGACCAGCAAGCGCACGGCGTCGGGCGACACCGCCGGCCTGCTCAAGGACGTGCCCGGCGTCAGCCTGTATTCGGGCGGCGGCGCCGCCAGCCTGCCGGTGATCCGCGGCCTGGCCGACGACCGCCTGAACGTGCTGGTGGACGGCGTGCCCATCACCTCGTCCTGCCCCAACCACATGAATCCGCCGCTGTCCTATATCGCGCCTGATCAGGTGGGCCGCATCGAGGTGCTGCCGGGCGTCACCCCGGTCAGCCAGGGCGGCGACAGCATCGGCGGCACCATCAAGGTGGAAAGCCCCGACCCCGAATTCGCCGCCCCCGGCCAGGACCTGCTGACCACCGGCCGGCTGTCGGTGAATTACAGCAGCAACGCCCACGCCATTTCCACCGGCGGCATTCTCACCGCCGCCACCGGCAACGTCAGCGCCACCTATTCCGGGTCGTGGGCGCGGGCCGGCGACTATCATCGCGGCGGCGACGGCGCCCCGCAGCAGACCAGCCTGTACCAGATCGAGGACCACGCGCTCGCCCTGGCGGCGCGCAAGGACGGCGACCTGTTCGAGGTGAAGGCGGGCTTCCACTTCTCGCCCTACGAAGGGTTCCCCAACCAGCGCATGGACATGACCGAGAACGAAAGCAAGTTCGGCAGCGCGCGCTACAAGGGGCAGTTCAGTTGGGGCAAGCTTGACGCCAACCTGTATTATCGGCACGTCAACCACCAGATGGATTTCCTGGGCAAGGTCAAAAGCGCCGGCACCATGCCCATGGACACCGAATCCGAGGAAATGGGCTATGCGGTCAAGGCGGAAATCCCGCTGAACCAAGCCAACGTGCTGCGCGTCGGCAACGAGTTGCAGCGCTATACGCTGGACGATTGGTGGCCGCCGGTGGCCGGGACGGGCATGGCACCCGACACCTTCTGGAACATCCGCGACGGCGAGCGCAACCGCATCGGCACCTATGCCGAGCTGGACACCAAATGGACCAATCAATGGTCGTCGCTGCTGGGCATCCGCAACGACACCGTCTGGATGGATACCAGCGACGTGGTCGGCTATCGCAACACCGACATCATCAACGGCATGGCGGTGAATTACCTAAGTGATGCGGCGGCGTTCAACGCCAAGGACCGCAGCCGGACGGACGTCAATTTCGACCTGACCGCCCTGGTGCGCTACGAGCACGACAAGAGCGCGTCCTATGAAGCCGGCTACGCCCGCAAGAGCCGCTCGCCCAACCTGTACGAGCGCTATACCTGGTCCACCGGCAACATGGCCGCCGGCATGAACAACTGGTTCGGCGACGGCAACGGCTATGTGGGCAACACCGAACTGGACCCCGAGATCGCCCACACCGTCAGCATCGGCGGCGACTGGCACGATCCGGCCAGGAAGACCTGGGGGCTGAAGGTCACCCCCTATTACACCTATGTCCAGGACTACATCGACGCCGACGACATCGGCCCGACCAGCGGCGGCTTCCGCAAGTTCCGCTTCGCCAACCACGATGCCCAATTGTACGGCATCGACATCTCCGGCAATCGCGAGCTGTGGGACGATCTGAGCTACGGCCGCGGCGTGCTCAAGGCCAGCCTGGGCTGGGTCAAGGGCAAGAACCTGGATACCGGCGACAATCTGTACAACATCATGCCGCTGAACGCCCGCGTCGCCCTCGAACACCAGTTGGGCGGCTGGTTCAACGGCGCCGAGATGCAGGTGGTGGACAGCAAGGACGTGGTGTCGGGCAGCCGGCGGGAAAACTCCACCCCCGGCTATGCCCTGTTCAACCTGCGCACCGGCTATGAATGGGACAACCTGATCCTGAGCGCCGGCGTCGATAACCTGTTCGACAAGCGCTATCACGAACCGCTGGGCGGCAACGACATGGCGAGCCGCACCAAGACGTTGGGCAGCAACGTCTATGGCATGGGCCGGACCTATCTGGCCGGCGTCACCGTGAAGTTCTGACCGCGACCGGTCCCGGCGCCCCGGCGCCGGGCCCCCCCATTGCCCGGATGGCCGCATGAGCGCCGACGCCGCCCTCTCCCCCCTGGTCCCCACGGTGCCCGCCTGGCGGCGCCACGCCGTGGCGCTGTCGGCCGGACTGCACCTGGCCACGGCCATGGCCATCCTGTGGTTTCCCGCCCTGCCGCCCCGCGACTTGGGCAAGGGCGCCTTCACCATCGAGCTGGTGGCGGCGCCGCCGCCGCCCGAACCGCAACAGCCCCCACCCGAATCACCAAAGCCCGAAGCGCCAAAGCCCGAACCTCCCAAGCCCGAACCTCCCAAGCCCGAGCTGGCGAAGCCCCAACTGGCAAAACCGGAACCGCCCAAGGCAAGCCCGCCCGCCAAGGCGCCGCCCCGGCCGGCCCCGGCAACCCCTGCCGCCCAGCCCGCCCCGGCGCAGCCGGTGATGACCGAGGGGGCGGCCGAAAGCCCTCCCGCCACCACCGCCACCACCGACAGCGCCGCCCCGGCGGCTTCGGTGCCGGTACCGGCGCCGGCGGCGCGCGGCGCCGAACGCGACGATTATCTGCGCATGGTGTGGGCGCGCATCATGCGCTTCCGGCCCGAGCGGGTGCCGTTCGCCGGTCTGGCCCGGCTGCGCTTCACCTTAGGTGCCGACGGCAGCCTGACGGCGGTGGAGATCGCGGAAAGCAGCGGCAGCGGCCTGCTGGACCGCGCCGCCCTGGACGCGGTGCGCCGCGCCGCGCCGTTTCCGGCACCGCCCGGATTGTCGGAAAGTGAACTCACCTTCGAGATCCCGTTCCAGTTCCGCCGCGCCGGCTGAGCCGGCGGCTCAACCCGGCGACGCCTCGAGCGAGCGGACGATGTGTTCGGCCAGCATGTCCGCCGCCTTGGACTGGGTGCCGGGCGCGCGATAAAGCGCCAGTTCGGTATCGGGCAGGTCGGGCAGACCGGCATCGGCGCCGGCCATGACCAGGCCGGGCGCCACCATTTCCTTGGGCAGCACCGCCAGTCCCAGCCCGGCGCGCACCGCCGCCTGCACCCCGGCCAGACTGGGGCTGGTATAGACGATGCGCCAGGGACGCATGGCCTCGTCCAGTGCCGACAGCGCCCGGCGGCGATAGATGTCGGGATTGGGGGCCAGGACCAGGGGCACCGGCTGGTCCGGCATCAGCCGCAGCCGCTCCGACCCCGCCCATACCAGCGGCTCGCGCCACACCTTGGTGCCGTCGGCGCCGCCCTGGGGTTCGCGCTTGCACAGCACAAGGTCGTAAAGCCCCTTGGAAAAGCCATCCAGCAGGTTGGCGGTGAAGTCGCAATTGACCTCCAGCGCCACCTGGGGATGGGCGCGGGTGAAGCGCGACAGCACGTCGGCCAGATGCAGGGTGGCGAAATCCTCGGGCGTGCCCAGCCGCACCACGCCGCCCACATCCGGCTCCAGCAGGCGCACGCGGGCCTCGTCGGCCAGCGCCAGGATGCGGCGGGCATAGGCCAGCAGCGTCTCGCCCGCCGCCGTCAGGTCGGGTTCGCGGCGCTCGCGCGCGAACACCCGCTGTCCCAGCCCGTCCTCGAGCCGCCGCACATGGATGCTGACGGTGGATTGCGTCAGCCCCAGCCGCCCCGCCGCCCGGGTGAAGCCGCCGCTTTCCACCACGGCGACAAAGGTGCGCAGGATATCGAGGTCGAAGGGCGGGATGGGCGTGGGCATGGGGTGGTCCTAGGGCACGGTCACGTCGGCGACGAAGATGAACAGGGCATAGTCGCGCCCGAAGCGCCCCCTGATCCGCTCGATGATGGTGGAGGCCAGGGCCTCGTCGCAAACCATTTCCACCCGGATGTTACCCGAGGCGTCCCACGCCCCGCTGCGGCGCCCGCGCCGGCCGCGCCCACGCGCGTCCGACACCGTCCAGCCGACGACACCGGCCCCGTCAAGCTCGCGCAGCAAGGCGCTTTCGATGGCCGCTTCGGTGACCACCGTGACCAGCTTGTGCGTCGTCATCACAACACCCCCCGGGCCAGATGCAGGCTGCCCGCCAGCTTGTGGTAGAGCGGGATGCCCGCCAGGATGTTGAAGGGAAAGGTGACCCCCAGCGCCGCGGTCAGCGAGAAGGTGGGGTTGGCTTCGGGCACGATCAGGCGGAAGGCCGCCGGCACCGCGATGTACGAGGCGCTGGCCGCCAGCGTCGCCATCAGCACGGTGCCGCCCACCGACAGCCCCAGCGCCAGCGCCAGCCCGCCGCCCACCGCCGCCCCCATCAGCGGCATGGCGATGCCGAAGCCGACCAGGAACAATCCGTGCCGCCGCAGGCTGCCCAGGTGGCTGGCGGCGATCAGGCCCATTTCCAGCAGGAACAGCGCCAGCACGCCCTTGAACAGATCGAAGAACAGGAACTTGATAGGCTGCACTCCCTCCTCGCCGGCCAGCCAGCCGATCAGCAGGCCGCCCACCAGCAGCACGATGCTCTTGCCGCACAGGACCTCGTGCGCCATCCGCCCCCAGCGGCCGTCGCCCGACAGCCCCCGCACCAGCAGCACGCCGACGATGATGGCCGGGATTTCCAGCACCACGACGAACAGCGGCATGTATTCCTCGAAGCCGATCTGGCGATAGCTCAGATAGGCGACCGCCACCGCGAAGGTGCCGACGCTGACCGAGCCGTAATGGGCGGCGATGGCGGCGGCATCGGCGCGGCCGAACCGGCCCAGCCAGCGCAGCATGGGATAGGCCAGCAGGGTCAGCACCACGCCCATCAGCGCCACCGCCACGATCTGGGGCGCCAGCGCCAGCGCCGATTGCTTGGCCAGTTCCACCCCGCCCTTGAGGCCGATGGCCACCAGCAGGACCATGCTGAGGAATTCATAGACCGGGCCGGGCAGCCGCAGCTCGGAGCGCAGCAGCCCGGCACCCACGCCGAGGACGAAAAACAGGATGACCGGATCGAGTGCCATGACCGCGCCCCTTGGGTGATTGGTTGGGCGGATGCTAGCGGCGGCACGATCATGATGAAACACAATGCTGTTCATGGACAGCATTGAGATTTTCAATGGTCAGTATCTCAGCTCGATGGCGGTGCGCACGGGCTGGTCGCCCGCCACCGCGATGGCGCTGGGGTCGAACTGGGGCGGCCCGGACACCTCGGGGTTGTTGGACAGGCCGTAGCCTTCGGTGGGGATCATGCCCAGGAAACGGTCCATCTGCCCGTTGTCGTTTTCATCGTGATAGACGATGACCGCATAGCGTCCGTCCGCCAGGCCGGAAAAGACGAAGACGGCGTCGCCCGCCTGGGCGTGCCGGCTTTGGCGGGATTGCGCCATTTCCTCCTTGCGGAAGGTGGCGGGGTCGCCATACAGCGCCGCCTTGACCGCCCCCTTGCCATGGGCAACGCCGCGCACCGTCACCTCAAGATCGGCGCCCACCGCGGGGGTGGCAGCGGCCAGGGCGCAAAAAACCGCGACGGGGGCGGCGAAACGGATCGCACAGCTCATCAGAAACCCCTAATATAGAGCAACACCCCATCATGCCCGATTTTATTGCACTTCCAAGCAACATCACAGTCCCTTGAAATTAAATCAATCATGACCGCCAGGGGCCGTGCGACCAAGGGCCGTGCGAATTGTCATGGCGCAAAGAATCGCGCGCCGCCACCCTGTCCCCAGGTCCTTGCCGACGAGGCCATCGCATGACGTTCCCCACCGCCAGCTTCACCGCCCTGTCCACGGCCGCACGGACGGCGGCGACGATGGCGGCGGCGGGTGTCATCGCTGGCGGCGGCCAATGCCGCCAGCCGCCGTCCCCGTTCCCCGGTCCCAGACCATCTGCCCCGGCCATGCGGAAGCCCGGGGCGCCACCGCCGCGCGGTGGAGCGGCTGGAACGCCGGGGACGGGGGCGGCACCCTTGTGGCGGGACGCCAGGCGGCCGGCACGGAGCATGGGCGACGCATGGGCCTGACGATGGCATTGGCGGCGACGGCGGGCGGCGCCGCCGTCCTGGCCGGGCTGCGCTGGGCGGTGTGGCGGGGCTTTCGCGCACCGCGCATGAACGGCGATGCCTCGCCCGCCGATGTGGGGCTGGCCTATGGCGACATCCGCATCGCCACCGCCAACGGCAAGACGCTGGCCGGCTGGCTGATCCCGGCGGCGGCGGGCGCGCCGGTGGTGGTCGCCATGCACGGCTGGGGCGCCAATGCCGCCACCTTGCTGCCGCTGGCGGCGGCGCTGCATCGCCGGGGCTTCGCCGTGCTTTTGGCCGATGCCCGCAACCATGGCCGCAGCGACGCCGACAGCTTTTCCTCCATGCCCCGCTTCGCCGAGGATCTGGACGCCATGGTGGACTGGCTGCGCGGCCAGATGACGGCCGCCCCCGCGCCGGTGGCCTTGCTGGGCCATTCGGTGGGCGGGGCCGCCGCCTTGCTGTGCGCCTCGCGGCGACCGGACATCGACGCCGTCATCAGCCTGTCCGCCTTCGACCACCCCGAGCGGGTGATGCGCGCCACCCTGGCCCGCGCCCGGGTGCCGTTCGTGCCGTTCGGCTGGCTGGTCTGCCGCTATGTGGAGCGGGTGATCGGGCACCGCTTCGACGTCATCGCCCCGCTGGCCACGGTGGCGCGGGTGGCGTGCCCGGTGCTGATCGGCCACGGCGCCGAGGACGCGCTGGTGCCGCCCCAGGCCGCGCGCGCCATCGCCGCCGCCGCCGGCGGACGGGCAACGCTGGTGCTGCTGGAAGGCGCCGGACACGAAGGCCCGCCCTGCTACGACCGGCTGGGCGCCCTGCTGGCCGACTTCCTGGGACGCGCCCTCGCGCCATAGCGCGGCGCCGCCGCCCGCCCCTTGTCCCCACGCCGCCAGGGGTCTAGTCTCGTGCCGTTTCGCCTTGGGCCAAGCAGCAGGAGCGCCCCCATGGACCTGAGCACCCGTTATCTCGGCCTCACGCTGAAATCCCCGCTGGTGATGTCGGCCTGCCCGCTGGGCCTGGACGTCGCCAACATAGAAAAGGCCGCCAGGGCCGGCGCGGGCGCCGTGGTCCTGCCGTCCATCTTCCAGGAGGACATCGAGAACGAGATCGAGGAGATCGAGCATCTCGCCTCGCTGGCCGATTCCGAGGCGCTGTCCTATTTCCCCACCCATCTGGCCGAGAACGCCGGCCCCCGGAACTACCTGAACCTGATCCGCAAGGCGCGCGCGGCGGTGGACATCCCCATCATCGCCAGCCTGAACGGCACCAGCCGGGCCGGCTGGATCGACTATGCCCGGCAGATGGAAGAGGCCGGCGCCAGCGCCATCGAACTCAACGTGTTCTTCCTGCCCACCGACCTGGCGCTGACCGGCCCCGAGGTCGAGGCGCGCCACCTGGACATCCTGAGGGCGGTCAAGCAGGCGGTATCCATTCCGGTCGCCATCAAGCTCAGCCCCTATTTCAGCTCGCCCGGCGCCATGGTCCGCGCCCTCGACGAGGCCGGGGCGGACGGCTTCGTGCTGTTCAACCGCTTCTACCAGCCCGACATCGACCTTGAGGAACTGACCCTTCAGCGCGACCTGCGGCTCAGCCATCGCGGCGAGCTCCGCCTGCCGCTGCTGTGGATCGCCGCCCTGCACGGCAAGGTCGGGGGATCGATCGCCGCCACCTCGGGGGTGCAGAGCGCGGCCGAGGTGGTCAAGTACCTGTTCGCCGGCGCCGACGTGGTGATGACCGCCAGCGCCCTGCTGCGCCACGGCGTCGATTACATGAAGGAATTGCATGACGGGCTGGTGGCCGACCTGCGCCTGCGCGAGGCCCAGTCGGTGGCCGACATCCGCGGCCGCATGAGCCGCGACAGGGTGGCCGACCAGACCGCCTTCGACCGCGTCAACTACATCAAGATCCTGCGCGGCGGCCGCTACGTCGCGTAATTCACAGCAACCAAGGGGGTATCATGACCGAGAACCTGATCAGCGCCGGCAACATCGCCAAGGAACTGGGCGTGTCGGACGCCAAGGTGAAAAAGGCGATCAAGGAGCTGGCGCTGGAGCCGGCGGCCAAGCGCGGCGTGTGCAGCTTCTACGACCGGACCGCGATCGCCCAGATCAAGGCCGCCCTGGGCTGAGCCTGGACACGACGACCGCCCCGGGGCCATCCCCGGGGCGGTTTTCGTTTGCGCGCCGCTTTCCCCCTGCCCCGCGCCCGTCAGGCGCCCGCTAAAATGGGTCATCCTGGATTGGCCGGGGAGGACGTGCCCCAGCCATTCACGTCATGCCGGGCCATGACAAGCCGGCGGGGTCCTGCCAATCCGCGATGCCCCAAAAAGACCGCAGGCGCGCGTCGGCGCATCCACCACCCTTGGGCCAGAGGGAGTGACGGCTATTCCCCCATCAATTTTGCACATAAAATTAGTGGAATATAACACCATTGACATCTGTAGGCGCCGTCGTGCAGTGTGAAATATAGACATTACACATCGCGTGGCCGTAATACTTAGGGGAGATGCCGCATGTCCTTCACCACCCTGCTCAAGCGCCTCGGCGCCGCCGTGGTCGCCCTGGGCCTGTCCACCGCCGCGCCGGCCCTGGCCGCCGACAAGATCGACGAGGTCAAGATCGACTTCGCCTATTACAACCCGGTCAGCCTGGTGCTGAAGGACAAGGGTTGGCTGGAAGAGGAACTGAAGAAGGACGGCATCAAGGTCCGCTGGGTCCACAGCCTGGGGTCCAACAAGGCGCTGGAATTCCTGAACGCCAAGGGCCTGGATTTCGGCTCGTCCGCCGGTGCCGCCGCGCTTCTGGCCCGCATCAACGGCAACCCGGTCAAGTCGATCTATATCTATTCCAAGCCGGAATGGACCGCGCTGGTCACCCAGAACGGCTCGGCCATCCAGAAGGTCACCGACCTCAAGGGCAAGCGCATCGCCGCCACCCGCGGCACCGACCCGCACATCTTCCTGATCCGCACCCTGGCGGAAAACGGCCTGACCGAAAAGGACGTCAAGGTGGTGCTGTTGCAGCACCAGGACGGCCGCCTGGCGCTGTCCAAGGGCGACGTGGACGCCTGGGCCGGCCTTGACCCGCTGATGGCGCAGGCCGAGCTGGACGATGGCGCGCGCATCTTCTACCGCAACGCCGAGATCAACACCTGGGGCGTGCTGAACACCCGCGAGGATTTCGCCGCCGATCATCCCGAACTGGTCGCCAAGGTGCTGCAGGTCTATGAAAAGGCCCGCGCCTTCGCCATCGCCAATCCGGGCGAGCTCAAGCGCATCATCACCGAGCAGGCCAAGCTGAACGACGCCGTCGCCGCCCGCCAGCTCGAGCGCACCGACCTGTCCACCGCCGCCATCGGCCCGCGTCAGCAAAAGGCCATCGAAGGCGCCGGCATCGCCCTGCAGCAGGCCGGGGTCATTCCCGCCGACGTCAACGTGTCCGCCGCCGCCGCGTCGCTGGTGGATGCCGCCTTCGTCACCAAGCTGGGCGTGAAGTAAGAGCATGACCGCCACCGTTTCCGCTTCCACCTCGACCGTCAACGCCGCCCCCCAAAAGGGGGCGGCCGCCCGCAAGCCCGTCGCCGCCGCCCGCTGGCTGGTCGGCTTCGCCCTGCCGCTGGTGCTGGCGCTGGGGTGGGAGCTGGCGGTGGCGTTCAAGCTGGCGGACGGCCGGTTG
Organism: Pseudomonadota bacterium; assembly: GCA_023426365.1. Taxonomy (GTDB): domain Bacteria; phylum Pseudomonadota; class Alphaproteobacteria; order Rhodospirillales; family Magnetospirillaceae; genus Magnetospirillum. The sequence continues at coordinate 43,648 of JAFAAW010000038.1, read as the reverse complement.
CTGCCGACCCCGTCCAAGGTGATCCTGACCCTGGTGGGCCTGGCCAAGACCGGCGAATTGCTGGATCACGTGCTCGCCACCTTGCAGCGCGTCGGCCTGGGTTTCGTGTTCGGCGTCGGCGCCGGCACCGTGATCGGCGCCGTCAGCGGTTATTGGACCCCGGTGCGCCGGGTGATCGACCCCACGCTGCAGGCGCTGCGCAACATCCCGTCCATCGCCTGGGTGCCCATGTTCATCCTGTGGTTCGGCATCTTCGAGACCTCGAAGGTGATCCTGATCGCGGTGGGCGTGTTCTTCCCCATCTACCTGGCCCTGACCGGCGCCATCATGGGGGTGGACCGCAAGCTGGTCGAGGTGGGCCGCATCTTCCGCTTCAGCCACCGCGAGATGATCACCCGCGTGCTGCTGCCGGCCACCCTGCCCGCCTACATCATCTCGCTGCGCGCCGGCCTGGGCCTGGGCTGGATGTTCGTGGTCGCCGCCGAGTTCATGGGCGCCGAGCAGGGCCTGGGCTTCCTGCTGGTGGACGGCCAGCAGACCGGCCGCCCGGCGGTCATCCTGGCCTCGATCACCGCCTTCGCCATCCTCGGCAAGCTGACCGACTGGATTTTGGCCGCCGTCTCGGCGCGCTTCCTCACCTGGCAAGATTCCTTCAAGGCGGCGGAGTAACAGCCATGCTCGACATCACCGGCGTGGACAAGCGCTATCCCAACGGCCTGCTGGCGCTGGCCGCCCTGGACCTGCACGTGGCCGAGGGCGAGATTCTCGCCATCGTCGGCGGCTCGGGCTGCGGCAAGAGCACGCTTCTGCGCCTGATTTCCGGCCTCGACACCGCCACCCACGGCAGCGTCGGCCTGGACGGCACCCCGGTCGCCGGCCCGCGCGAGGAAATCGGCATGGTGTTCCAGGAACCCCGCCTGATGCCGTGGCTGAGGATCGAGGACAACGTGGCCTTCGGCATCCGCCACCTGCCCAAGGCCGAACGCCAGAGCCGCGTGGCCGAGGCGCTGGCCCGCGTCGGCCTTGCCAGCCACGCCAAGGCATGGCCGCGCGAGCTGTCGGGCGGACAGGCCCAGCGCGTGGCGCTGGCCCGCGCCCTGGTCGGCCGCCCCAAGGTCCTGCTGCTGGACGAGCCGTTCTCGGCGCTGGACGCGCTGACCCGCGCCGACCTTCAGGAACACCTGCTCGACCTGTGGGCCTATGACCGCCCGACCATGATCCTGGTCACCCACGACATCGAGGAGGCGCTGTTCCTGGCCGACCGCGTGGTGGTGATGCAGCCCAATCCCGGCCGCATCCGCATCGAGGCGACGCCCCATCTGGCCCGTCCGCGCGACCGCCTGGACCCGGAATTCCTGGAATGGAAGAACAAGCTGCTGGCCGCCCTCGACCATGCCAGCCGCCGTCCCACCGGCGACGAGACCTTCCCCGCCGCCGCCATCTGAGCCCGCTTCCCCGGAACCGGGCACGGCCGCAAGTGCGGCCGCGCGCCCCCTGGCGCGGGAGCCAAGGGCCACGGAGGTGGCCCGCCCGCCGCCTGAGGGGCAAAGAAAAGATATGAAAGAGAACAGAGATGTCTGAGACGTTTTCTCTCCCCACCTGGGCGGACCGTGCCAACGTCACCGCCGCCGAGTACGAGACCCGTTACGCCGCCTCCGTCGCCGACCCCGAGGGCTTCTGGCGCCAGGAGGCCCGGTTCCTGAACTGGAGCAAGCCGTTCACGCAGGTGAAGGACACCAATTTCGACCCCGCCGACCTGCGCATCCGCTGGTTCGCCGATGGCGAACTGAACGCTTCGGTCAACTGTGTCGATCGCCACCTGCCGGCCAAGGCCGACGTGCCCGCCATCCTGTGGGAAGGCGATGGCGCGGGCGAATCCCGCGTCGTCACCTGGGGCGAGCTGTCGGACAAGGTCAACCGGCTGGCCAACGTGCTGACGGGCCTGGGCGTGGGCAAGGGCGACGTGGTCGCCATCTATCTGCCGGTCATCCCCGAAGTTATGGTCGCCATGATGGCGACGGTGCGCATCGGCGCCGTGCACACGGTGGTGTTCTCGGGCTTTTCGTCCGAATCGCTCGCCAACCGCATCGAGGATTCGGGCGCCAAGGTGCTGATCACCGCCGACGAAGCCCATCGCGGCGGCCGCGTGGTGCCGCTCAAGAAGAACGCCGACGCGGCGGTGGCGGGCCAGCCCAGCATCCGGCATGTGGTGGTGGTCCGCCGCACCGGCGGCGACGTCCCCTTCACCGCCGGCCGCGACCTCTGGTACGACGAGGCGGTGGCCGAGGCCGCGCCGTGGGCCGAGCCGGTGCCGGTGGGCGCCGAACACCCGCTGTTCATCCTCTACACCTCCGGCTCGACCGGCAAGCCCAAGGGGTTGCAGCACACCACCGGCGGCTATCTGGTCCATGCCGGAACGTCGTGGCGCAACATCTTCGACTGGCAGGCCAATTCCAATGGCGGTCGTGGCGATGTGTTCTGGTGCACCGCCGACGTGGGCTGGGTCACCGCCCACACCTACAAGATTTACGGCCCGCTGCTGAACGGCGCCACCAGCGTGATGTTCGAGGGCGTGCCCACCTGGCCCGATTCCAGCCGCTGGTGGTCGATCATCGAGCGCCACAAGGTCAACATCTTCTATACCGCGCCCACCGCGCTGCGCTCGCTGATGCGCGAAGGCGACGGCCCGGTGAGAAAGCACGACCTGTCCAGCCTTCGGGTGCTGGGGTCGGTGGGCGAGCCGATCAACCCCGAGGCATGGAAGTGGTTTCACGCCACCATCGGCGGCGGCCGCTGCCCCATCGTCGATACCTATTGGCAGACCGAAACCGGCGCCGTGCTGCTGGTGCCGCTGCCGGGTGCCGTGCCCAACCGCCCCGGCATGGCCGGCAAGCCCTATTTCGGCGTGGTGCCCGAGGTGGTGGACGCGAACGGCGCCACCCTGGCCGGCGAGGCCACCGGCAACATGTGCTTCCGCGGTTCCTGGCCCGGACAGGCGCGCACCATCCTGCATGACCGCGAGCGCTTCATTAACACCTACTTCGCGCCCTATCCCGGCCGCTTCTTCACCGGCGACGGCGTCAGCCGCGACGCCGACGGCTATTATCGCATCAGCGGCCGCGTGGACGACGTGATCAACGTGTCCGGCCACCGCCTGGGCACGGTCGAGCTGGAAAGCGCCATCTCGTCCCATCCGGCGGTGGCGGAATCGGCGGTGGTCGGCTATCCGCACGAGGTCAAGGGCCAGGGCGTGTTCGCCTATGTCACCCTCAAGGAGGACGTGGCGGAAAGCGAGGATTTGAAGCGCGAGATCGTCGCCCACGTGCGCAACCGCATCGGGCCCATCGCCAGCCCCGACGTCATCCAATGGGCGCCGCATCTGCCCAAGAACCGGGCGGGCAAAATCCTGCGCCGCATCCTGACCAAGGTGGCGGCCAACGATTTCACCAATTTCGGCGACACCTCGACCGTTGCCGATCCGTCCGTGGTGGACGACATTGTGGAACGCCGCAAGGCCAACATCGCAAACCGACAGGAGAAGGCATGAACGCCGACGAATTGCGCAGCATCCAGGCGCCGCTCAAGGATTCCTACAAGACCGATCCGGACAAGGCGGTCATCACGCTCTCCTCCACCGGCGAGCTGGATGCCGACAACGTGGTCTGTCGCGTCGAGACCGGCAAGGCGCTGGTCGAGGCCGGCCTGCACCCGGCCACCGGCGGCACCGGCGCTTTCGCCTGTTCGGGCAACATGCTGCTGGACGCCCTGGTGGCGTGCGCCGGCGTCACGCTCAAGGCGGTCGCCACCGCCATCGGCTTCGACCTCAAGGGCGGCAGCGTGTCGGCCGAGGGCGACCTGGACTTCCGCGGCACCCTGGGCGTGGCCAAGGACGCCCCCGTGGGCTTCCGCGACATCCGCGTCACCTTCGCGCTGGAAACCAGCGAGCCGCAGGAACGCATCGACCAATTGACCAAGCTGACCGAGCGCTATTGCGTGGTCTACCAGACCCTGGCCAAGCCGCCGGTGCTGCAATTGACGGTCAAGAGCCATGGCTGAAAACCAAGGCTTGCGGCCGGAAACCCTGGCCGCCCATGCTTTGGGCCGCGTGGACGAAGCGACGGGGGCGATCATCCCGCCGCTTCATCCCTCCACGACCTATGAACGCGACGCCGACCTGGGCTACAGCCGGGGCCGGTGCTACTCCCGCGCCGACAACCCCACCTACGACGCCGCCGCCGACACCCTGACGGCGTTGGAAGGCGGCGCCCACACGCTGCTGTTCGCCTCGGGCATGGCGGCGGCCAACGCCGTCTTCCTGGCGCTGGAACCCGGCGACCACGTGGTGGTGCCGCGCGTCATGTACTGGGCGTTGCGCGCCTGGCTGCTGGGGTTCGCCACCCGCTGGGGCCTTGAGGTCGAGACGGTGGACACCGCCGACCTGGAGGCGGTGCGGGCCGCGCTGCGGCCCGGCAAGACCAAGCTGGTGTGGCTGGAAAGCCCGGCCAACCCGCTGTGGTCGGTGTCCGACATCGCCGCCATCGCCCAACTGGCCCACGGCGTCGGCGCACGGCTGGCGGTGGATTCCACCGTCGCCACCCCGGCGCTGACCCGGCCGCTCTCGCTGGGTGCCGACATCGTCATGCATTCGGCCACCAAATACCTGAACGGCCATTCCGACGTGGTGGCCGGCACGCTCACCTGCGCCGCCGAGGATACCTTTTGGGGCCGGGTCAAGATGGTGCAGGTGCAAAGCGGCGGCATCCTGGGGCCGTTCGAGGCATGGCTGCTGCAACGGGGCCTGCGCACCCTGTTCGCCCGCGTGCGCTGGCAGTCGGAGTCGGCGCTTGCCCTTGCCGAAAGCCTGTCAGCCCATCCGGGCGTGGCCGACGTGCTGTATCCCGGCCTGCCCTCGTTCCCCGGCCATGGGCTGGCGGCGCGGCAGATGCAGGGCGGCTTCGGCGGCATGCTGTCGGTGCGGGTCCGGGGGGGCGAGGAAGCCGCCATTGCGGTCGCCGCCCGCGTGCGGCTGTGGAAGCGCGCCACCTCGCTGGGTGGCGTGGAAAGCCTGATCGAGCACCGCGCCAGCATCGAAGGCCCCGGCTCGCCGGTGCCGCGCGACCTGTTGCGCCTGTCGGTGGGGCTGGAGGCGACCACGGACCTGTACGCCGACCTCGCCCAGGCGCTGGACGGTCAATAGACGAAAGAGGCCCCGCACCACCTGGTGCGGGGCAAGTCTGGCGTTCGAGGGTTGCCCTCGCCGGCCACCTTAGCGGCCGGATGTTTCCAGGCGGTTAGCGCAACGCTCAGAACGCGCCCACCGTGGCGATGTCCATGACGAAGCGGTACTTAACGTCGCTTTTCAGCATACGGTCATAGGCGTCGTCGATCTGCCCGGCGCGGATCATCTCGATATCGGCGACGATGCCGTGCTGGGCGCAGAAATCCAGCATTTCCTGGGTTTCCGGCAGACCGCCGATCAGCGAGCCGGCAATGGATTTGCGGCCGAAGATCAGCGGGAACACCTGGGGTGCGGGGTGGGTGTGCTCGGGCGCGCCGACCAGACACAAGGTGCCGTCGCGCCTGAGCAGGGCGATGTAATCGTCCAGCCGGTGGCTGGCGCCGACCGTGTCGAGGATGAAGTGGAAGCTGCCGGCATGCTTGGCCATGTCGTCGGCATCCTTCGAGATCACCACCTCGTCCGCGCCCAGCTTCAGCGCATCCTCGCGCTTCGACTGGGACGTGGTGAAGGCCACGGTGTGGGCGCCCATGGCGTGGGCCAGCTTGATGCCCATGTGGCCCAGGCCGCCGATGCCGACGATGCCCACCTTCTTGCCCGGCCCGGCCTGCCAGTGGCGCAGCGGCGAATAGGTGGTGATGCCCGCGCACAGCAGCGGCGCCACCGCCGCCAGTTGCTCCTTGGGGTGGTTGATCTTCAGCACGAAGCGGTCGCTGACCACGATGCGCTGGGAATAGCCGCCCAGGGTATGGCCCGGCTTGTCCTTGGTGGGCGAATTGTAGGTGGCGGTCCAGCCGTTCTCGCAGAACTGCTCCAGCCCCTCGGCGCAGGACGGGCATTGGCGGCAGGACTCCACCAGACAGCCGACGCCGACGATGTCGCCCACCTTGAACCGGCTCACCTCGGCGCCCACCGCGCTGACATGGCCGACGATCTCGTGGCCCGGGACGCAGGGGTACAGCGTGCCCGGCCATTCCGAGCGCACGGTGTGCAGGTCGGAATGGCAGATGCCGCAATAGGCGATCTCGATTTGCACATCGTTCGGGCCGGGCTGGCGGCGTTCGATGGTCATGGGTTCCAGCTTCTTGTCGGCGGCGGTGGCGCCATAGGCTTTGATCGTCATGGTGTCTCCCTTGTGCGACGGGATCGGCGACGGGGACTGGGCCGGGATGTCTCCGGCACCCCGCTGATCCGGCATGTGGGGCCGGGCGAGGCCGATGTCACGCGCCACCGCGATCAGGTCGTGCGCCATCATGGCAGCGGAAGGGCCGAACACCAAATCATGGTCCCGCCAGCCACGAGACCAGCGCCCCGCCGCGCCGCACCGAAAGCTCGGCCTGGGCGATCTGCACCCCATGCACGGCGATGGACAGGACGGTCCAGACCGCCACCACCACCAGCCCCCAGCCCGGCTGGCCGGCCAGGGCGAAGGCGGTTAGCACGATCAGGTTGGGATTGCGCCGCGCCACCACCAGCCGGAACAGGCTGTCGAAACGCCGCCAGACATGCACCTGGAAGCCGTGGCGCAGCACGAAGGCGCCCTCCTGCAGGCGCAGCACCACATAGCCGCCACAGGTCACCGCCACGGTCAGGTCGGGATCGGGATAGGTCACGCCCGCCCCCACGCACCCCCAATGCCAGGCCAGCCACCAGAACGGCGGATGGATCAGGTCGATGCCGTGGTCGAACGCGTTGCCGAACCGGGTCGAGGTCAGCGTCACCCGCGCCAGCTTGCCGTCCACCGTGTCCAGGAAGGTCATGATCCACGCGGCCACCAGTCCGGCCAGGAAGTGGCCTTGCGCGAACAGCCCCATGGCGACGAAGACCAGCACCAGACTGGCCAGGGTGACGGCGTTGGGCGTCAGCCCTTGCCGCGCGCACCAGCGGGTCGCCCACCGCGCAGGGACCGGCCACACATATTTGGTGACCACGTCGGTGACGCCCTTGTAGGCGCCGGCGAAAGTGGCCCGCTCGGCCGCCGCCACACTGTCCTCGGCAAGCCTCATCACCACCGGCTTGAGGCGCTTGCGCAGCAGGGCGAGATAAAGGAACGGCGCCGCCGGATCGTGCTCGATCACCCGCAAATGGTCCGGCCAGGGCTGCGGCGCCGCCGCCGGGGCACCCAGGCTTTGCGCGGTGGCGGCGATATCGGCGGCGGCGACATGGGCCGCCAGCGCCACCGCCCTCCCCTGCACCCGCACGGCCAGAACGGTTCCCACCTCCTTCGCCAGCAGGCCTATCAGGGCCGGATCGACCACCCAGTCGGCGCGCATCATCAGGCAGGACGGCGCCTCGGCCGCCGCCCGTTCGCTGGTGCTCACGCGGGCGCCGGCCTTCGCCAGGGTCCGGCGCGCCCGCTCGGCGCCGCTCAGCCCCCACAGCGTCACCGTGCAATCGCCCACCACCAGGCCGGAGGGCGGCGCCTCCGCCCTGGGCGGCCGTGCCCGCGACGCGGCCTGTTTGAGAATGCTGGGTCCGAAGGCCAGGGACATTTCAATCTCCAATGCCAGGGGGCGGAGGCGTGCGAAAGCACGCCAGCACCGACAACGACTGCATGAGGGCGATGGCGGCGGCGGCGCCGACGGCGGCGATGCCCGCCCCCTTGATGCCGGCCATGGACACCAGGACCACCAGGGCCGGAAGGTAGAGCACGGCGGCGATCAGGCGGATGCGCAACGCCAGCGCCGCCCGCCCGATGGAAATCAGCGCCGGCTCGAGGGCGAAGGTGCCGACGCCGATCTGCGCCGCCGCCCCCAACAGCAGCATGGCGGGAAACGCCGGCTCCACCTGCGCGCCCCCGATCAGGGCCAGCAGCCATGGGCCGGCCAGATAGAGAGCCAGGGCGCAGATGCCCGCCCCCACCGCCGACAGCCGCACCGCCCGCCACAGGAAGTCCCGCATGGCGTCCATCAGGTCGCGGGCGACGAGGCGGGCGAACTCGGGATAGATGGCCGTCGCCATCAGCTTGACGGGCTTGGACACCGCCTCGGCCACTTGGCGGGCGATGCGGAACAACGCCGCCTGGGCCGGCCCGATCAGCATCCCCACCGTCAGCGTCGCCAGTTGGTTGGTCAGAAGCGCCAGCGAGGAATTGGCGTTGGTACTGAGGACGAAACGCCAGATGCCGTCGAACCCGTCGGTCAGCGGCCGCTTGTCGGAGCGCCGCCACCCGAGGCCGCAGCGCCGCGCCTCGCGCCAGGCCAGACCGACGCTGGTCAAGGCCCCGGCCGCCGCCGACACCGCCCACAGCACCAGAAAGGCGCCCAGCCCGCCGCCGGTCAGGTACAGCGCCACGCCGCCCAGCAGCCTGACCGCCGCCTCCACGTTGTCTTCCAGCACCGCCAGATTGAAGCGGTCGAACAGGCGCAGCAAACCCGCCGGGGTCGAGGTGATCATGAACAGCAGGGAGCCGGCGTAAAGCGTGGCGGCCGGCAGCACCTCGGCCGGCAGGCCAAGCCCTGCGCCGAAGAACCACAGCGTCGCCGCCGCCCCCGCCGCCCCCGCCACGGCGCTGCCCGCGTCCAGGCGGGCGGTGAAAGCCACCAGCCGGCGCAGATCGTCCAGCCGCCCGTCATGCAGGGCGGCGGTGCCATAGTGCAGGATCGGCTGCCAGCTCTGGAACTTGACCAGCGCCTGGGCGGTTTCGATCACGGTATGGATGATGATCAGGCTGCCGAAGGTTTCCACCCCCAAGGTCCGCACCGCCAGCGCCAGATAGCCAAGCCCCAGCAGGCCGCTGACCGACTTGCCGCCGATCAGCAATCCGCTGTTGGCCAGCACGCGGCGCATCCCCCCGGCGGCGGTGGGCGGTCGATAGGCGGGGGCGTTGTCCATGTTTCTTCGCCCACGCCCTAGGCCGCCTGCGGGGATGGCGGCGCGGAACGGATCGCCTTCGTGATCACCGGCATGGGGGTTCCCGGTCGTGCACCTCTGACATGGGTGACAGATGTGGAGCGTCCAAAGCCCCGCAAGCTGGCCTGTTTGGTGGGGACGCGCTGACCTCGGCGGGTGGCCGCGCGGTCGGGCGGGCACCCCGCCTGGGCGTTTGTCCCTACCACCAGTGGCCCGGCCGGGCGCGACGGGCCACCGTGTTATCGTCCGCCTCTCTCGGGAATCCGCAGGGCGCCTGCATGCTGCTCGATCTTCGCACCCTCGACGACGCCACCCATTTCCAGACGCCCCTGTGCATCCTTGGGGCCGGCGCCGCGGGGCTGACGCTGGCGCGGCGGCTACTTGACCGGGGCTGGCCGGTGCTGCTGGTGGAAAGCGGCGGCCTGGATTACGAGGCCCCCGTCCAGGCGCTGGCCGAGGGCCGGGTGGTGGGATGGCCGTATTACGACCTTGATTCGGTCAACCTGCGCATGCTGGGCGGCACCACCGCCATCTGGGGCGGGCGATGCGCGCAATTGGACCCCATCGACTTCCGGGGGCGGTCCTGGGTTCCCCATAGCGGCTGGCCGTTCGGCCACGAGGCACTGCAATCCTATTACCGCGAAGCGCTCGCCCTGTTTCAGGTGGCGGCGCCGGACCAGGCCCGCGCCGAATGGCAGAAGCGCCATCCGGCGCTCCGCGCGGTCGAGGGCAACGATCTGGCGCTGGGGTTCTGGAGCATGGACACCGCCGCCGACCGCTTTGCGGCGCCGCGCCTGGGGGACCTGCTGAACCACCCCAAATGCCGGGTGCTGATCCATGCCACCGCCACCCATCTGGCGCTTGCCGCCGACGGCCGGTCGATCAGCCGGGTCGATCTGCGCGACGTTTACGGCAGGCGCGCCACGGTGGCGGCCGGGCATGTGGTGCTTGCCCTTGGCGGCATCGAGAACGCGCGGCTTTTGCTGGCGTCGAACGACGTGGCGGCCAACGGGATCGGCAACGACCGCGACCAGGTCGGCCGCTATTTCATGGAGCATCCCCATGCGCGCGGCGGCAAGATCGTCGGGCCGGGGATCATGCGATTGCTGGACGCGCTTGGCCGTCGCCGCATGGTGAACGGCACCACCCACGCCCCCCTGATGCGCCTGTCGGAAAGCGCGCAGGAACGCCTGGGCGCGCTCAACAGCGCCCTCACGCTGGGCTTGCGCCGGCCCGAACTGGCGCGGCAGGCATGGGTGATCGGAACGTTCCGCAAGCTCAAGCACGAGCTTGATTCGAACACCCGCAACCGTGCGCTGTGGCGGGTGGCGAAGGACACCGTGCGGCGTCTGGACCGGCTGGTCTTCCCGCTGCGGCCGTGGTGGTCCGTGCGCACCGGCCACGGAGAGGTTGCCATCGTCCTGCGCGCCGAACAGGCGCCCAACCCGGACAGCCGCATCCTGCTCGACCGCGACACGGATGCGGTCGGCCTGCGCCGCATCCGGCTCGACTGGCGGCTGGGAGCACAGGACAAGCACAGCGTGGCCTGCCTGCTGGCGTGCTTCGACGCGGCCCTCCGCACGGCCGGATTGGGCAAGGCGGTGAAGGCCGGGTGGCTCGACGACCCCGACGTGCCGTGGCGCAGCGATCCGAACATTAGTGCCCAGCACATCGGCGGCTATCACCACATGGGGACCACCCGCATGGCGGATGACCCCGCCCGCGGGGTGGTCGACGCCCACGGCCGCGTCCATGGCCTCGCCAACCTGCACGTGGTCGGAAGCTCGACCTTCCCCACCGGCGGCTGGGCCAACCCCACCCTGACCATCGCCGCCCTGGCGTTGCGGACGGCCGACCATTTCGGCCGGTTCGACCAATAGGCCATCGCGCCCTAACGGACCGATTGCCGCCCGGCGTCATAGGCGCGCTGCTCGCTGCGCTTGTGGTAGTCGTACAACAGCCCGCCGGCCAGACCGGTGCCGGCACCGATGACGGCGCCCAGCCCGGTATTGCCGGCGATGGCGCCGATCACCGCGCCACCCGCCGCGCCGCCGGCGGTGCCGGTCAGGGCGCGTTGCTGGGTGTCCGACATGCCCGCGCACCCGATCAGCATGGGCGCCACCGCCACGGCCGCCAGCAGGCGGTGGCGGGCATCAACTGCGGCACGGAAAGGCTTGGGCGAGGAATTCGAACATTCCCGCCACCGGAGGCGCGTCCAATGCGGTTGCATGCTCCTTGCTCCATTGAATGAACCGGACGACGCTTTCGTCGCGGCTGGGCGGCGGATTGGGCGGACAGACCAGCGGCGCACGCCCCTCCGTCTGGGCCGACAGCGTGTGATACTGATAGGCTCCCACCAGGAAGCCTTCGCAGAAGTGAACGGCGGCGGTGTGCATTGGATCGCCGGGCGGCGTCGAGCACAACGCGATCAGGTCGCGCGTGGTCCTGACGTGGAAATCGGTCTCGGCCGCCGCCGACGCGTCCGACGGCGGCAGCGCCGCCATGGCCGCCATCGCGCAGACCAGATGCCAGGCCGCGGCGGTGCGAACGATGCCCATGGTGCGTCTCCTGCTCAACCGGCGGGAAGGGCGGCGGTCTGGTTCTTTTCCAGGGCTTCGCGCAAGTCCTCCGCCGCCCCGGTGATCGCCGCCTGCTGCGCGTCCTGGCTGGTCAGCGTCGCCCCCAGATCCATCGCGCTGGGCGCCCGCGTGCTGACGAAGGTGGCGATCGGCTCGCCCGAGACCGCATCGAAGAACTGGCCCTGAATGGTCACCGTGCCGGTGAAGGTGGGAGTGCCGCCCGAGGCCGAATTGGCGATGTTGGCCAGGATGCCCACCGGCACGATGCGCGACGCGGTGGCGGCGACCGGCACGTTGTCGGACATGCCGACCAGGGTCAGCTTCAGCCGCGCGGTGCCCCGGGTGGGCAGGCTGTTGACCGCATAGCGCTCGCTCAGCACCCGCACGTATTCCCGACCCATGTAATTGGCCATGGCCTTCTTGTCCTCTTCGGTGGCGCCGCCGAACTTGGCGTCGCTGCCCCGGTAGATGTCCACCGGGTCGAGGATGAAGCTGGTGTATTGCGCCGCGTTGAGGCCCGGCTTCTTCCAGACCAGGGTTCCCGGCACGTTGGGGGCCTCGGTCATGGGCTGATTGGCCGATTGCATGCCGCTCGGCATCTCCGGGCCGGACGCGCACGCCGTCAGACCCACAAGCAGTCCGCCGACAATGACGGGCAGGCGTATCACCTCGACCATGGATCAAATCCTCCTGGCTTGATGTCGCCCTAAGATTGGTGCGGGCGCGGGTCCTGCCAATCGCCATACCCGGAAGCGCACCATTCCGGCATAGATTGCCACCCGAATGTTCAACCGCCGCCCCATCCTGAGGGCAGGTTGACCGGCCGCGCCGCGATCCCCTGATTACCGCCATGCGCCAATCCATCCGCCTGTTCGACAGCCCCGTGCTGGAACGCCTGACCAAGGCGCGGCCGGCCACCGTGGTGGCGATCTACGCCCCCGTGATCGTCCTGCTGCTGGCCGGCGCCGCCCCTGCGCTGGGATGGGCGGCGGCGGCATGGGTGCTGCCGGGCATGGCGGTCTGGACCCTGCTGGAATACGGCCTGCACCGGGTGGTGTTCCATTGGCCGGCGCGCTCGGCATGGGGGCGGCGGCTGGTGTTTTTGATGCATGGCTGCCACCACGCCGACCCCGACGACCCGCTTCGGGCGGTGATGCCGCCCGTCGCCTCGCTGCCCGTGGCGCTGGCGTGCTACGGCGTGGCGGCGCTGGTGCTGTCGGGTGCGGCGCGCGACGCCGCCTTCGCCGGCCTCCTGATCGGCTATCTGCATTACGACCTGACCCACTGGGCGTGCCACCAGGCGCGCATGGCCGGGCCGCTGGGGCGGTGGCTCAAACGCCATCACCTGCGCCACCATTACGTGGGCGCCAACGGCAATTACGGTGTGGGCACGCCGCTGTGGGACCTGGCGTTCGGATCGCGGCTGCGCCGTCGCCGGCCGTCCTAGTGCGTTCGCCCGGACGCCTTCCCCTTACCGGCCTATTTTCGCGACCAGTGCGGCGTCCCAGATGCAGGGAACACCTTCGTTTGGGGTTTCGCATGAAAGCCATCATCCTCGCCGCCGGCCAGGGGCGCCGTCTGCTGCCTTGGACCCGCGACCTGCCCAAATGCCTGCTGCCCTTCGCCGGCCGTTCGCTGCTGGCGTGGCAACTGGCCGCCCTGGCCGAAAACGGGGTCGAACAGGCGGTGGTCGTCACCGGCTTCCTTGCCGACGAGGTCGAACGCGAAATCCGCCGCGCCGCGCCGCCGCGGATGGACATCACCGCCGTGTACAACCCGTTCTTCGGGCTGGCCGACAATATCGTCAGTTGCTGGCTGGCGCGCGAGCATATGAGCGGCGACGTGGCGGTGATCAACGGCGACACCCTGTTCGAACCCAAGGTGCTGGCACGCGTCCGCGAGGGGGCCAAATACCCGCTCAACATCACCGTGGACGTCAAGGACGCCTATGACGCCGACGACATGAAGGTGCAACTGGCCGGCGACCAGATGGTGCATATCGGCAAGACGCTGCCCCCCGAACACAGTGACGCCGAATCCATCGGCCTGCTGTACCTGCGCGGCCTGGGGGCGCGGCTGTTCGCCAACGCGGTCGAGACGCTGGTGCGCCAGCCCGGCGGGGTGTCGCGCTGGTATCTGTCGGCGGTGGACAATCTGGCGGCGCGCCAGGTGGTGGGCGTGGTCTCCATCGCCGGCCTGGGTTGGACCGAGGTGGACTATCCCGCCGATCTGCCCCGCGCCGAGATGCTGGCCGGGGGCTGGGCCGTCGCCGAGGCCGACCACGGCAGCCGCATCGCTCAATAGGCGGCCCGGCGCGCCAGGATGGCCTCGGCCAGCCGGGCGTCCTCGGGCTTGTCCACGTCGATGGCGGCCTCGGCGGCGCTCAGCTCGACCACGGCCGCCTTCGCGCCCAGCCGCCGCGACAGCCGCCGCGCCGCCCCCTCCATCGTCAGCAGGCCCAGGCCCCACAGCGCCAGCGTCAGCGGCCCGGCCGCCCGCACCATGGCGGCCAGGCTCTTGCGGCGGGCGTCCATGCGCGTCCAGTACCGCACCACCTGTCGGGCCGGCGGGCGGGCCAGCAGAAACAGGTTGCAGCCGGTCACCCGGGCGCGGCGAAAGCGCAGCCAGGTGCGCCGCGCCTCGGGATAGGCGCCCAGCACGGTCTCGGCCCGCGCCACCGCCACCGCGCAATCGGCGTCGGGCGGAACCTTGCCCAGAAACTCGGCGACCATGGCCGGGGTCAGCAGCGGATGGTCGATGGTGGTGACCAGCAGCGGCGTCCCCAGGGCGTCCAACGCCGCCTCGATGGTCGCGCCGATGGTGGCCTGGGCCGCCATGCGCTCGGCGCCATAGGCGTGCCCCTCTTCGCCCACCACCACCACCCGGCCGATGGCCGGGCTGGCGCGCAGCGCGTCCACCACCCAGGCGCCCATGGGCCGCCCGGCCAGCGTCAGCGCCGCCTTGTGGGGCAGCCCATAGGCGCGCGCCAGCGGATCGCCGCCCGCCCGGCTGCCGGCCAGGACCAACGCCGTCAGGCCGCTCATGGCAGTGCCCGCTCGTAGATGCGCCAACGCTTGGTGACGGTGCCGCCGAATGCCTCGGCCAGGCGGCGCATGGGCAGGTTGTCCTCCAGGATCCACGACATCTCCACCCGCCGATAGCCGCGCGCGACCAGATGCGGCCGGATCGATTCCACCATGGCGAACGGCAGGGCCGCCTTGAGCGCCGCGCTGGCCAGGGTGCGGCGCACGCCCATCAGCGGCACGCGGGCGCCCTTGACGCCCCGCACCTTGAGCCGCCACAGCAGGCTGGCCCAGCCGAACGGCGCCAGCCGGCCACCCAGGCCGCGGATGGCCTCGTTCAGGTCGGGCAGGCCGATCAGCATGCCCGCCGGCTCGCCGTCCACCTCGGCAAGGCAGGTCAACCGCTCGTCCAGCAGCGGCCCCAGCGAATCCGCCAGGCTGCGCATCTCGTCGCGCGTGAGCGGCACGAACCCCCAATTGTCCTGCCAGGCGTCGTTGAAAACATCGAGCGCGCTGGCCACCTCGCGGGTCAGTTGCCCCAGGTGGAACGGACGCAGGCGCACCCGGTCGGACAATCCGGCGGCCAGGCGGCGGGTCAGCCTGGGCGGCTCGTGCGTCACCGGGGCCACATAGGCCAGGAGGTCGCGCGCCTTGCGATAGCCCAACGCCTCCAGCGCCGGCCCCAGATGGGGCAGGTCGAAGGGCGTCAGCATGGCCGGCGGCGTGTCGCGCCCGCCCACCAGCAGGCCGGCCTCGTGGTTGATGGACAGGTTGAAGGGGCCGCGCACACCCGCCATGCCCTGCGCCGACAGGTATTTTTCCGCCTCGGCCATCAGCGCCGCCACCACCTCCGCATCCTCGGCGGCCAGCAGGCCGAAATGGCCGATGGGGCCGTGAATGTCCACGGCGTGATGGTCCACCTGGGCGCTGATGCGGCCCACCGGCCGGCCGTTGCGCCGCGCCACGAACAGCGCGACCTCGGCATGGCGGAAATAGGGATTGCGGCGGCGGTCCAGCAATTCCCGCCGCTGCATGAAAAGCGGCGGCACGTACAACGGATCGGCGGCGTGCAGGTGGTCGGGCAGGCGCATGAACTGCCTGCGGTCGGTCCAAGTCTCGGCGGGGGTCACCTGGATGGGCACCTGGTCCTCCTATCCCTCGACATACAGCAGCATGGCCCCGCCGATGCAGGCGAAGGCGGCATGGGGCAGCCATGCGGCCAAGACCGGCGGCAGGGTGCCCGACTCGCCCAGCACCCCAAGAATCCCGTCGAGCAGCAGATAGGACAAGCCGGCCGCAAGGCCCAATGCCGTTCCGCCAGGGATTCCCCCGCTGCGAGGGGTGCCCCCGGCAACCGGCGTAGCCAGAACGATCATCAGCAGCGGCGCGAGCGGCGCGGCCAGCGCCCGCAGCAGGCGCGTCTCCACCGTCTGGGGCGAGTCAAGGCTGATCCAGCGCCCGTGCAGCGCCGCCCATAGCCGCCCGCTGGACAGCAGGGGGGCCGGCCGCGTCAGTTCCAGCAGATTGGCGGGCGCCACGCCCGTGCCCCACGGCGCGCGATCGAACCGGCGCGTCACACCGTCGGGGCCGCGCTCGCTGCCGGCGACCAAGGCCCAGCCGCCGCCGTCCCGCCATTCCGCCCGCTCCGACAGGATCCAGCGCGCCAAGCGGCCGTCCGGGGTGCGGTGCACCAGCTCGACGCCCCGCAGCAGGTGCCCGCCCGCCTCGATCCGGTCCACCGCCACCACGTCCATCCCGTCCCGGAACCACAGCCGCCCGGCCGGCGCCGCCTCCGCCGGGCCGCTGGCCTGCCACCAGCGGGCAAAGGCGGCATCGGCGGCCGGCGCGACCCGATCGGCCAGAAGGAAGGCCAGCGCCGACACCACCAGCCCGGCGGGCAGCAGCCAGCCCACCAGCCCGGCCACGGAAACGCCGGCAGCCCGCAGGGCGGCGATTTCCCCCCGGCGGGCCAGGGCGCCCCAGGTCATCAGCGCCGCGACCAGCACCGCGACCGGCTGCACCGGCCCCAGCACCAGGGGCAGGCGGTACAGCGTGAAGCGCACCATGCCGGCCACGCCCAGGCCGCGCGCCAGGATGTCGTCGGCCTTGTCCATCAGATCGACCAGTTGCAGCAGGCCGGCCAGCGCCAGCGTCGCCGCCGCCTGGCGCAGCAGGAACAGCCGGCTGAGATAGCGCGCGAAGGTCAACGCCGCCTCCATGCCAGCCCCGGCACCGGATGGCGATCGAGCACGAGGTACAAGAGCAGATTGAAGACCGCGAACAGCGCGAAGGCGCCCCACAGCGCGGGCACCGGCTGGGCATGGCCGGACTCGGCCAGGCTTTCGCCGGTCAGCAGGGCGTGGTGGTAGAGGAACAGGACCAGCCCGCCCGCCACCAGCCCCATCCCGCGCGGCGCCCGCTTGGCGCCGATCCCCAGCCCGGCCGCCAGCATGGGGACGAAGGGCAGCGACGCCGCCCGCACCAGGCGCGCATGGAACTCGGCCGTCAGCAGCCGCGGGGGAATGTCGGACGGGATGCGGCCGGCCAGGATGTCGGCCAGCTCGGGAAGGGTCAGCTCGCGCACCTCGGCGCCGCGCGGGCGGAACGGCTCGGGCGTCACCCGCACGGTGACCATGTCGGTCAGCCCGGTGAAGGCCAGCACCTGGGTGGCGCCGCCCCGCGTCAGCCGCAGTTTTTCGCCATCCTCCAGTTGGATGCTCATATGCGTTTGGTCGGCCGACAGCAGCATGCGGCCGGCGCGCGCGGTGGTGACGCTCTGCGCACCGTCCTTGGACGACTGGCGGATGAACACCCCTTCCAGCCGCCGCCCCCCGGCCTCGACCTTTTCCGCCGAGATCAGCAGCCCATCGGCCGCCTGCACCAGGGTGGCGGCGGGCAATTCGCCGTTCCAGACCCGCTGGCTGATGGCGTGAACCATGGCGCGGTATTCGTAGCGCCCCAACGGCTGCAGCCAGCCCACCACCGCCAGCGCCAGCCCGGCCAGCAGGAGGGCCAGCAGGAAGAAGGCGCGGCAGGCCCGGCTGAGCGCGACGCCGGCGCCGCGGATGGCGTCCAGTTCGCTGTCGGCGTCCAGGCGCGTCATCACCACATGCACCGCGAAGAACAGGGCGGCGGGCATGGCCAGCCCCAGATAATGGGGCACCAGGTTCAGCGCCATCCACATCACCAGATCGAACGACCCGCCGCCGCTGGCCACCAGCCGGACCAGACGAAGCAGCCGTTCCATCAGCAGGATCAGAAGGCTGACCGCCAAAGCGGAGGCCAGCGGCCGCAACGCGGCCGCCAGGAGATAACGGTCCAGGAGATTGAACACCGGGGTGGACATGGACCACATATGGTCCGCCCACGGAACCGCCACAGCACCGTCAGCGAGCCTAGGCCAATGGTTCTGCCCCTTACGTCCGCCCTTCCCGCCGTGTTGCTGGTGGCCGCCGCCGCGCCCGCGCCCCTGTGCCAGGGAACGCCGGGCGAGGTTCGGCTGGACCTCGTGGTCACCGACGTCGCGTCGGATCAGGGGAACGTCACCGTGGTGGTCTACGACAAGCCCGGCACCTTCCTGAAGCGCGGCGGCCGGCTGTTCAAGGTGCGGCTGCCCATCGCCGCCGGATCGGCGCAGGCGTGCCTGGGCCTGCCGCGCCCGGGCACCTATGCGGTGGCGGTCTATCACGATGCCGACGGCGACGGTAAGTTCGGCCGCAACTGGATCGGTCTGCCCAGCGAGGGCTGGGGCTTTTCCACCAACCCGCCCCGCTCGTACGGGGTGCCCACCTTCGCCCAGGTCGCGTTCACCACCGGCGCGGACGGCAGCCGCCAGACCATCCGGATGCGCTACCCCTGAAGGACAGGGCGGCGCACCCATTGAACCGTCGCCCCCGCCCCCGGGCGCGTGTATCCGTCGAGGACGTCTGATCCCCCGGCCGCCCCCTTGGTTGGAGCAGTGATGCGCATCGGCCTGATCCGCAACCCCCAGTCCCGGGCCAATCTGGCACGGCGGCGCCCGGCCCCCCGGCTTCCCACCGCCGAGCCGCGCGACCTTGCCCAGTTGCGCCGGTCCCTGGCCGATTTCCGCGCCGACGGCGCCCAGGTGATCGCCGTGGATGGCGGCGACGGCACCGTGCGCGAGGTGGTGACCGCCCTGGTGGCGCTGGACTGGCGTCCGCGTCTGGTCATCCTGCCGTCCGGCAAGGTCAACCTGATCGCCCGCGACGTGGGCTTTGCCCGGCCGCGCGCCGACCATCTGGCGCGGCTGGCGGGCGGACAGGTCCAGGTCCGGCGCCGGCGCCTGCTGCGTCTCGACCATGCCGGCGGCGCCACCTTCGGCATGCTGCTGGGGGGCGCGGGCTTCCGCCTGGCATGGGAGATGGCCAACCGCCACCTGCACCCGCACGGGCTGGTCAGCCGGGCGGCGGTGGCGACGGCACTGATGGCGTCGTTGGCGCGGGCGTCCACCGGCGGGCGGTTCGCGGCCGGCGAACCCATGCGGCTGCGCCTCGACCACGGCGAGGCCGTCGCCGGCAACCGTCTCCTGCTGCTGGCGACCACGCTGGACCGACTGATGCTGGGACTGTGGCCGTTCTGGGACGATGGTGGCGGCAAGGCGGGCCTGCGCCTGCTGGACGTGGCGGCGCCGCCCCGGCGGCTGTGGGCGGCGCTGCCGTCGCTGGTTCGGGGCCGGCCGCGGCCGTGGATGGAAGCGGCCGGCTATCGCAGCGCCCACGCCCTGCGGGTCGAGATCGACCCGTCCGGGCCGGTCATCCTGGACGGAGAGCCGTTCTTCGCGGGCACGGATGGCCGGCTGATCCTGTCGCTTGGACCCGAGATGGAGTTCCTGCAGCCATGATCGAGGATTTCGCCCGCACCCTGGCGCGCGAGGTCCCGGGCGCCGTGGCGGTGCTGTTCTACGGCTCGTGCCTGCGCGAGTCCCGGGCGGGCGGCCCCCGGGCGGGCGGCATCGCCGACCTTTACGTGCTGACGCAAACGCCGCGCGGCCCGGCCGACCGGGTGCTGGCGCCCACGGTGCATTTCCGCGAAGGCGACGGCGTCACGGCCAAGGTGGCGGTGATGCCGCTTGCCGCCTTCACCCGCGCCATGGACCGCCGCGCGCTGGCGACCCATCTGTGGGCGCGCTTCTGCCAGCCGGTGGCGGTGGTGTGGACGCGCGACACGGCCGCCGCCCGCGCGGTGGACACCGCGTTGGGCAAGGCCGGCCGCACCGCCGCCTGGTGGGCGGAGCGGCTGGCTCCCGCGGGGAGCGAGGCGGAAACGGCGTTCGAAATCCTATTTTGCCACACCTACGGGGCCGAATTGCGGGCCGAGCGCGACGACCGTCCGCGCCGGCTGGTCGAGGCCGCCCCCGACCATTGGCGCCGTCTGGCGAAGGATGGCTTCACCGCCCCCGGCCCGGCCGAGCGGGCCGCCGCCGCCCGCGCCTGGGCGTTGCGGCGACGGCTGGGCAAGCCGCTGGCCGCCCTCCGGCTGATCAAGGCCGCCTTCACCTTCGAGGGCGGCGCCGCCTATCTGGCCTGGAAGATCGAGCGCCACACCGGCCATCGGCTGGCGCTGACGCCGTGGCAGCGGCGCCATCCGCTGCTGGCGGCGCTGCCGCTGCTGGTACGGCTGCGCCGCGCCGGCATCATCCGCTGACGGCGCGGCGGCTGGGCGCGATCACGCCCAGATCGGCCCCGATGGCGGCGACGGCGGCCACCACGCGGTCCAATTGCTCACGGGTGTGGGCGGCCGACACCGACGACCGCAACAGCGCGATGCCGCGCGGCGTGGCGGGCGGCAGGGCCAGGTTGATGTAAATCCCCTCGTCGAGCAGCCGGTTCCAGAAGGCGATCGCCATTTCAGGGCTGGGCAACTGGATCGAGATGATGGGGGTGGGTTCCGGCCCGACCACGAAGCCGGCCGCCGACAGCGCGCCGTGCAGGTGGCGCGCGTTGTCCCGCAACAGGCGCCGCAGGCCGGGGTCGCGCTGCATCCGGTCCAGCGCGGCGGCGACCGAGGCGATGACAGCCGGCGGCAACGACGCGGTGAACATGTAAGGGCGCGACGCCAGCCGCAGCAATTCGAAATCGGGCAGGTCCGAGACGCAGAAGCCGCCGACCGCGCCCAGGCTTTTCGAGAAGGTGCCGACGACGAAATCCACGTCCGCCTCGACCCCCGCCTCTTCGGCCAGGCCGCGCCCGGTCTCGCCCAGCACGCCCATGGAATGGGCCTCGTCCACCAGCAGGTAGGCGCCGTGTTCCCGTTTCAGCGCGGCGATCTCGGCCAGCGGCGCGGTGTCGCCCAGCATGGAATAGATGCCTTCGACCACGATCAGCGTGTTGCCGCCGGCCGGCAACCGGCTGAGCCGGCGGGCCAGATCCTCGGGGTCGTTGTGGCGAAAGCGGGTGGCGGTGGCCTGGGACAGCCGGACGCCGTCATAGATGCTGGCATGGCTGTCGGCGTCGATCATGATGTGGTCGTCGGGGCCGACCAGCGCCGAAAGCATGCCCAGATTCGCCTGGTAGCCGGTGGTGAACACCAAGGCCGCGCGGCGCCCGTAGAAGCGGGCAAGCCGCTCCTCCAGCGCGCGGTGGCCGCCATAGGTGCCGTTGGCGATGCGCGAGCCGGTGGTGCCGGTCCCCTGCTGTTCCAGCGCCTGGGTGGCGGCGGCGACGCAGGACCGGTCGAAGGTCAGGCCCAGGTAATTGTTGGTGCCCAGCAGCAGCACGCGCCGCCCCCGCAGCACCCCTTCGGTGGGCGAGGCGATGGCGTCGAAGCGCACGTCGAAGGGATCGCCGCCGGCCTGGGTCAGGCGGTCATAGGCGTGGCGGAGCGGAGCGAGGTGGGAGAGCAGGGTCATGGCTGGGCCATCCGGTCTTGCATCAGGCTGCGAACCTCGCGGGCGAGATCGTCCACGGTTTCCATCTCGGACAGACGTTCGAGCGGGAACAGCAGGTCGTATCGGTCCTCGATGGCCATCACCAGATCCATCACGGCCACCGAATCCAGGCCGAGTTCGCGGATGCGCGTTTCCCCGGTGACCGGCCCGCGTTGGGGAACCCGTTCGGCCACCAGCCCGGCGATGCCGGCGGCGACGTCATCGGTTTCATCGGTCATCTTGGTCCTCCGTGACAGGCAGATGACGAATCATGGCACGCATCGCCGGACCTCCCAATTGGACGAAGGGGCGCGCCCGGCGCTCTTTCGGGCACGCTGCGATCACAGCCATTTGTGAACCCGGTACCATGCGACAGTGGCGGCGAACCCCTCGCCCAGGCCGATGGTCGGACCCCACAGGTCGGCGGGGGGCAATCGGTGGGGGGCGCATGTCCAGTCGGCGTGCAGCAATTCGGCCAGCTTGCCGGGCGACGACAGGGGCGACACGGCGCCCAGGCGGCGCATCAGCCCGGTCACGCCGGCCAGAACCCAATGCGGCACCGGCAGCAAGGCCACATCGCGCCCCAGCGCACGGGCGGCGGCGCGCAGGATGGCCTCCCAGCCGAGATTGCCGTCGCCCACCTCCCACACCTGGCCGCCGACCGGGGCGGCAACGGCGGCCGCCACGGCGGCGGCGGCGTCGTCCACATGCAGCAGCGCCAGCCGCGCCGCCGGCTGGCGCGGGATGGGAACCAGCGGCAGTTGGGCGGCGCGGAACACCGGCAGGGTGGCCGGATCGCCCGGACCGTAAAGGGCGCATGGCCGCAGCACCATCCATTGGGCGGCGCCCGATCGTTCCAACAGGGCCTGCTCGCCCGCCGCCTTGCTGGCGGCATAGGGCGACAATGCCGGCGCCCGCGCGGCCAGCGACGACACCGCGACCACCCGGGCGCCGGGCGCCGCATTGCGAATGGCGCGCCCCAGCCGCCCGGCGCCGTCCACATTGACGGCATGGAAATCGGCGGCGCGGCGCGCCTTGGTCAGGCCGGCGCAGTGCACCACCACGTCGGCGCCCGCCACCAGGGCGGCCAGCGCCGCCTCGTCCTCAAGCGAGCCGGCCACCGCCTCGCCGCCGGCCTGGGCGGACGGGTTGCGCACCAGCAGGCGCACCCGCCAGCCCGCCGCCCGCAGCTTGGCCACCACCGAGCGGCCCAGGAACCCGGTGCCGCCCGTCACCGCCGCCATGGGGCGCCGGTCGGTCACCGGAACGCCCCTTCCGCCAGCAGGCGGCGGGCATGTGCCCGCGCCAGCTTGCCCGACGAGGTGCGCGGCAGCGAATGGGGGGGCACCAGCACCACCTTGCACACCACCCCGGCAGCCGCCACCGTGGCGGCCGCCACCTGATCGGCAAGGCGGGCGCGCGCGGCCGGGTCGGCGGTGCGGCACTGCACCAGCAGCACCGCCTGCTCGGCGCCGTCCTCGCCCTCGGCCCCCACCGCCGCCACGTCGCCGGCGCGCAGCGGCTCGACCCGCTCGGCCGCCCATTCCAGGTCGTGGGGCCAGACATTGCGCCCGTTGACGATGATCAGGTCCTTGGCCCGGCCGGTGATCAGCAATTCGCCGCCCTCCAGCGCACCCAAATCGCCGGTGTCGAGCCAGCCGTCGGGCGACAGCACGCGGGCGGTTTCGGCCGCTTCGCGATAGTAGCCGGCCATGACCGAGGGGCCGCGCACGTGGATGCGGCCCACCCGGCCCTCGGGCAGGGCCTGTCCGGCGGCGTCGCGCACCTCCACCTGGATGCCGGGAATGGGCACGCCGCAGCGGGCGAAGGCGCGCCGCCGCCCGCCGCCGGCCGGGCACGCGCGGCCGTGGCGCTCCAGCGCGTCCAGGTCCAGGTCGCTCACCGCCAGGCCCGTTCCCGGGCGTCCCATGGAAACCGCCAGCGTCGCCTCGGCCAGGCCGTAGGAGCCGAGGAAGGCCGACGGGCGAAAGCCGGCCGGCGCGAACACCTCGGCGAAGCGGGCCAGCACGTCGGGGCGGATCATGTCGCCGCCCAGCCCGGCCACCCGCCAGCGACCCAGGTCGAGGGCGCGCGCGGCGTCGCCGCCACGGCGCGCCGCCAGTTCGTAGCCGAAGGCGGGGCTGTAGGTGATGGTGCCGCCGGTCTCGGCCATCAGCCGCGGCCACAGCAGCGGGTTGCGGATGAACTCACGGGTGGGCAGCAGGTGAAGGTCGGTGCCCGCCACCAGCGCGGTCAGCAGGCAGCCCACCAATCCCATGTCGTGATAGAGCGGCAGCCACGACACGCAGACATCGCCGCGCCCCGCCTGCAAGGCCTTGGTGATGGCGCGGGTGTTGGCCATCAGGTTGCGATGGCGCACCACCACCCCCTTGGGAAAGCGCGTGCTGCCCGAGGAGAATTGAAGGAAGGCCACGTGGTCCTCGCCGATGTCGGGCAAGGGGCAGGACGCCTTGGGCAGGGCCTCGATGTCGGCGGGCGTCGCGACCAGGGCCGACGCCGTGGGCAGCAGCGGCACAAGTGCGGGCGGCGCCACCGCCACGCGGGCGTCGCAGGCCGCCAAAAGCCGGGCCAGCTTGTCGGCATGGGCGTCACGGTCGCCGAACGCGCCAGCCAGCGGCAACGGCACCGGGATCAGCCCGGCAAGCTGACAGCCGAGGAAAAGGCGGACGAAACCGAGGTCGGTCTCGGCCACCAGACCCACCCGGGCGCCGGCGGGCAGGCCGATGGACAGCAGGCGCCGGGCCACATCGGCCGCTTCCCCGGCCAGCGCCGCCCAGTCCGACGCCGCGGCCACCACCCCGCCCGCCCCCCGAACGGTGATGCGCGCCTGGCCTTGGGCAGCAACCGCCAGGGCGTCCAACAGGGTGCGGCAGGGATGGCTCATGGGTTTCCACGCGGTCTGGGGGCACGTCCCTCCAAATCTTGTGGCTCGGCGCGCCACCTCAATTCATCCGATGGTCTTCCTTTCCGAACGCCCTAGGTCCCCCCCGCCCCCGGCGCGGACAGGCTGTCCGATGATGGGATTGCGCGGGGCCATGCCGGTGCACGCCCAAGCGGGCGACGGCACCAAGGCCTTCCGGCCCCGAGCGGGCGGAATCCCATGGCGTGGTGGGCGATTGGGGGGTGTTGGGCCGGAAAACAAAAGGCCCGGTCGCGATGCCGGGCCTTAAGTGCCTGATAACACAGGCTTCAATATGGTGCTGCCGAATGGAATCGAACCATCGACCTTACCCTTACCAAGGGTATGCTCTACCGACTGAGCTACGGCAGCAAACTCGTTCCGAAGCGTGGCGCCCCGTGGCGAGGCGCGCTTTATGCCAAAGGAAATCAGCCCCGTCAACCAACTTTTTTCACCATGCGCGCACATTCTTGACGGCACCGGGATTCCGGCCAAAATGCCTGCCATGAGCGACCGCAAGACCCAGCCCCAGATCAGCGACAAAGGCCAGAGCGAGGCCGAACTGCGCCGCCAACGCCAGGCCGAGGCGCTGAGGGCCAATCTGGCCCGGCGCAAGACCCAGGCGCGCGGCCGCGCCGAGGACCAGCCGCCCGCCCCGGGCGGGGGCGACGGCGGGGGTGGCGGCACCGCCGCCGACTGACGCGCGCCTGCCGCTTGCACCCAGGCTTGCACCCAGGATGTCCGCACGTTACAAGGTGCCAAGACCTATTGGAGCACCTGCTATGTCCGTCATGCCCGACACCTGGATTCGCGAGATGGCCCTGAAGCACGGCATGATCGAGCCGTTCACCGAGAAGCTTCAGCGCGAGGGCGTCATCTCCTACGGCCTGTCGTCCTATGGCTATGACGCGCGGGTGGCCCCGGAATTCAAGATCTTCACCAATGTGGATTCGGCCGTGGTCGATCCCAAGGGCTTTTCGGACAAGAGCTTCGTGGACCGCGAGACCGACGTCTGCGTGATCCCGCCCAATTCGTTCGCGCTGGCCCGCACGGTGGAATATTTCCGCATTCCCCGCGACACCCTGGTGATCTGCCTGGGCAAGTCCACCTATGCCCGCTGCGGCATCATCGTCAACGTGACCCCGCTGGAACCGGAATGGGAAGGCCACGTGACGCTGGAATTCTCCAACACCACCCCGCTGCCGGCCAAGATCTACGCCAACGAGGGCGCCTGCCAGTTCATCTTCCTGCACGGCCATTCCGCCTGCGAGACCTCGTACCGCGACCGCGCCGGCAAGTATCAGGGCCAGAAGGGCGTCACCCTGCCCCGCCTGTAGGTTCCCTGCCCAGCCGTTGGACGGGCGTGGCCGGACAATCCGGCCACGCCCGTTTCGTTTTCGCGCGGCTTGACCCGGAAACGCCGCCGCGCTAAACGGGGCGCTTCGTTCGGGCGAAGGGGCCGCGACGACGTGGTAATGCCACGCCGCCGCCATGATCGGCGGTTAATCCCCTGCGGCGACGACACCCGACAACGCTTTTTTACAGGTCAAGAGGTCAGCATGGACAGGATCCGCATCATCGGCGGGACGCCGCTTAAGGGAATCATCCCGATCGGCGGCGCCAAGAACGCCGCCCTGGCCCTGATGCCGGCAAGCCTGCTGACCGACGGAACCTTGACGCTGTCCAACCTGCCCCATCTGGTGGACATCACCACCATGGCCAACCTGCTGGCCCAGCACGGCGTGCTGATGGCGCTGAACGGCGATTCGCGCAATGGCGGGCATACCGGCCGGGTGCTGGAGCTGACCGCCAACACCATCACCAACACCACCGCGCCCTACGACCTGGTGCGCCGCATGCGCGCCTCGGTGCTGGTGCTGGGTCCGCTGCTGGCCCGCTGCGGCCAGGCGCGGGTGTCGTTGCCCGGCGGCTGCGCCATCGGCACCCGCCCGGTGGACCTGCATCTCAAGGCGCTGGAGCAGATGGGCGCCAAGATCGAGCTTGAGGGCGGCTATATCTCGGCCCATGTCAACGGCCGCCTGCAGGGTGCGCATATCATCTTCCCGCAGGTGACCGTGGGCGGCACCGAGAACCTGCTGATGGCCGCCACCCTGGCCGAGGGCGAAACCGTGCTGGCCAACGCCGCGCGCGAGCCTGAGGTGTCGGACCTGGCCCATTGCCTGGTCGCCATGGGCGCCAAGATCGACGGCATCGGCACCGGCACGCTGCGCATCCAGGGCGTGGACCGCCTGCACGGCGCCGAATATTCGGTGGTGCCCGACCGCATCGAGACCGGCACCTATGCGGTCGCCGCCGCCATCACCCGCGGCGACGTGGAACTGGTCGGCACCCGCATGGATTTGATGGACTCGGTGGTCAAGATCCTGCGCGAATGCGGCGTGACCGTCGAGGAAACCCCGCGCGGCATGCGCGTGGCGGCGCTGAACGGCATCAACGGCACAGACATCATGACCGAGCCGTTCCCCGGCTTTCCCACCGACATGCAGGCCCAGTTGATGGCGCTGATGACCACCGCCACCGGCGCCAGCATGATCACCGAGACCATTTTCGAGAACCGTTACATGCACGTGCCCGAACTGATGCGCATGGGTGCCCGCATCAACGTGCACGGGTCCAGCGCCATCGTGCGCGGCGTGCCCAAGCTGTCGGGCGCCCAGGTGATGGCCACCGACCTGCGCGCGTCGTCGTCGCTGATCCTGGCCGGTCTGGCCGCCGAGGGCGAAACCATCGTCAACCGCGTCTATCACCTGGACCGCGGCTATGAACGGGTCGAGGAAAAGCTGGCCGCCTGCGGCGCGCAGATCGAGCGCATCAAGGGCGAAGCCGCCGAATAGCAAGCGGCAAAAGGGGCGCGTCGCCGCCCCTTGTTTGCCCCACCCCACGACTATCACCTTCGACATAGGCTGATCGCATCTTTCGACGAGGATGCGATGACCCAACGCCTGCGCCCACGCCACGGACTGGCCGTGGCCCTGACGCTGCTGATCGCGGCCTGCACCACCGGCGAACTGGCGACGCCGCCGCCCGCGCCCGAGCCGCCCCCACCGCCGCCGCCCAAGGCCAGGAAGCTGGGGTATTTCCGCCTGGGCGCTCCCTATCAGATCAACGGCGTGCGCTATGTCCCCCGGCTGGACTGGAACTACGACCGCACCGGGCGCGCATCGTGGTATGGGCCGCGGTTCCACGGCCGCCTGACCGCCAACGGCGAAATC
The DNA here is from genome assembly GCA_023426365.1 of Pseudomonadota bacterium. Taxonomy (GTDB): domain Bacteria; phylum Pseudomonadota; class Alphaproteobacteria; order Rhodospirillales; family Magnetospirillaceae; genus Magnetospirillum. The sequence continues at coordinate 15,919 of JAFAAW010000038.1, read as the reverse complement.
TTCGACCAGCACGAGCTGACCGCCGCCCACCAGACCCTGCCGCTGCCCAGCATCGTGCGCGTGACCAACCTGGACAACGGGCGCACGCTGGTGCTGCGGGTCAACGATCGCGGCCCGTTCGTGCGCGGCCGCATCCTGGACGTTTCCGGCCGCGCCGCCCATCTGCTGCGGTTCAAGGACAAGGGAACCGCGCGGGTGCGCGTCCAGGTGCTGGAAAAGGAAAGCCGCGAGGCGGCCGCCGAGGTGGGATGGAAAGGATAGGGCCGCCTGGACCATCGAGCGTCGACTATGACGCACGAGGGTCCGGTTTTATGCTTGGCCCTCGCCGGGCGCGCGGCGGTGCGCCAAGGTTAGCGCTCGCCGCTCTAAGGCTCGCGCAGCACCCGAAAGCCCACGTCATAGCTGGGTTCACGCACGTTTTGGGGGGCGCGGGACTCGGTCCGCGACTGGCGCGGCACGAAATACCACGACCCGCCGCGAATGACCCGCCGCGTGCAATCGCCGGCCCAGCAATCGCGGGTCCATTCCCACACGTTGCCGTTCATGTCGTACAGGCCCCAAGGGTTGGCCGCCATGGTGGCGACCGGCGCCGGGCGATGGTCGAAGCGCGGGTCGCAGCGCTGGCAGACGGCGCGGCCCGGCTCCATGCTGTCGCCCCAGGAATAGGCGGTGGCGGTGCCGGCGCGGGCGGCGGTTTCCCATTCGGCCTCGCTCGGCAGGCGATAGCGCTGGCCGGTGCGGGCCGCCAGCCACTCCACATAAGCCTCGGCGTCGCGGGCCTCCACCCCGGTCATGGGCATGTGCCCGTCGGTCCAGCGGATCTGGCGGGGGGCGCAGGCACCGGCGGCAACGCAGGCGCCGTATTGGGCCACCGTCACCTCGGTGCGGCCCAGCGCGAAAGCCGGCAGGCGCACCATGTCGGGACAATCGGGGCAATCGCGGAACACCGCCGGCCCGCCGGCATGGGCGGACGGGCACAGCAAGAACACAGCCAAGGCGGCAGCCGGGAAGCGCATGCCGAACCCTAAACCGCGCCGCGCGCCGGTTCAATTCCCCATTGACCGGCGGTTTACGAGGCATTCACAGTCAACGCCAAGGCCGTTCGCTCCGTGCTGCTAGGTTCGCACCATGAGATGCATCGTCTACATCAGCATGGAAACCCGCCGCCTGCGCCGCGAGGAGATCGTGGACATCCTGCGCGGGTCGCGCAGCAGGAACGCCGCGCGCGGCATCACCGGCGTGCTGATGTATTACGACGGGCTGTTCCTGCAGGTGCTTGAGGGCGAGGCGGCCCAACTGGACGGGCTGCTGGAAACGTTGCGCCACGACCGGCGCCATCGCGAGGTGCGGGTGCTGCTGGACGAGACGATCGGCGAGCGCCACTTCGCCGACTGGTCCATGGGGCTGGTGGATTTCGCCGATCTCGCGCCCGAGGACCGCTGGCTGGTGCACAGCCTGGACCGGCCGCTGCCGGGACTGAAATCGCATGAACTGGCCGACCGGCTCCGCCGTCTGGTGGGATCGTTCCAGGCCATGGTCGAACGGGAACGTTCCGGCACGCCCTGAGGCGCGCCGTTGTACGGGGAAGGGGGAAAAGCATGAAGGCCGAGGACGCGTTCGCCAGCCTGACCGGATTCCAGCATGCCCTGGCCGGCCACGTGGAGTGGCTGCAGAAATGGTATCAGGCCGTTCTGCACCGCAGCGAGGGCGTTCCCATCCCCTCGCCCGATGCCGCCGCCTGCCAGTTTTCCCGCTGGCACGCCACGGCGGCCGACGGCCCGCTGGCCAACTTTCCCGGCTTCGCGCCCCTGGCCGAGGAACACGAGGCCGTGCATGCCAAGGCGGCGCAGATTTCCGAGCGCGCCGCCGCCGGCCAGACCGTCACCACATCCGACTACGAGACGCTGATGGGGCTGGTGCTGTCGTTCGGTTCCGCCGCCCAGGCGCTGGAGCGCGAGGTGTGGAAGGCGCTTGCCACCGTGGACCCGCTGACCGGGCTGGCCAACCGCCAGACCATGCGCACCCAGTTGGTGGGCGAACGCGACCGCGCCATCCGCCAGCGCCTGCCCCTGTGCCTGGCGCTGGCCGACATCGACCATTTCAAGAAGATCAACGACACCTACGGCCACGCCCAGGGCGACGATGTCCTGCGCGCGGTGGCGGCCGTGCTGCGCGGCACCGTGCGCCCCTATGACGTGGTCTACCGCTATGGCGGCGAGGAATTCCTGATCTGCCTGCCCGGCACCAACGCCGAAACCGGCGCCCAGGCGCTGGAACGCATCCGCCAGGCGGTGGCCGCCCTTGACCTGACCGACGACAAGGGGGGCGCCATCCGGGTGACCGCCACCTTCGGGCTGGCGGAAGTGGACGCGGACATCTCGGTCGAGGACGCCATCGAGCGTGCCGACAAGGCGCTGTACGACGGCAAGCGCATGGGCCGCGACCGCGTGGTCGCCTTCGCCGAATAGCCCCCGTTACATGATGTTACCCACGCGCCGGCCGGGGGACATCCGCCGGTTACAGGCGCGTGCTTGAATGGTGGCAAGGACAGGGAAGAGGAGGCCACCATGAAACGGATGAAGATCGCCACCGTCCTGGCCGCCCTGCTGCTGGTTGCCGGCTGCACCGCCGCCGCCCAGGACACCGCCACCGACAAGACCGCCGCCACCGCCTATGGCCCCGGCTGGCGCCACGAACAGATGATGCAGGCCCGCGCCCAGGGCCAGGCCCCGCTGTCCATGACCGCCCAGCGCGGCCCCGGCGCCGGCATGGGATGGGGCATGGGCGTGCGGGCCATGGGCGGCCCGCCGCTGAATGCCGACGGCACCATCGACACCGCCCAATTGCCCGTCTGGTGCCCGATGAGGAATGCCGTCCCGCAGAAATAGCCCGCCCCGCCGCCCCCGGCCCCACCCCGGGGGCGGCGCTTTTGGCCCCATGCCTTCGGCAAGCGCTGACGAACCCGGCACGGGATGCTAGGATCAGCGGCTTTCCGCTGCCCGCCGGAGTATGGGATGACGTCGCCCTTCCGCCTGTTTGCCGTTCTGGCCCTTTGCCTTGGCGCCGCCGCCCCGGCCGCCGCGCAGCCCGGCAACGGCGGGGCCAAGGACGATCTGGTGATCGGCATCACCCAATTTCCCGCCACCTTCCATCCCAACATCGAATCCATGCTGGCCAAGACCTATGTGCTGGACATGGCGATGCGGCCGTTCACCGCCTTCGACGCCGAATGGAAACTGGTGTGCATGCTGTGCGAAACGCTGCCCACCTTGGAAAACGGGCTGGCCAAGCCCGACAAGAACGGCCAGGGCGTGGCGCTGACCTATACCATCCGCGCCGACGCCAAATGGGCCGACGGCACCCCGGTCACCACCGAGGACGTGCTGTTCACCGTGGATGCCGGCCGCCACCCGCTGTCGGGCGTGTCCAATTCCGAACTGTACCGCCGCATCCTCAAGGTCGAGGTGAAGGACAAGAAGACCTTTGTCCTGCACATGGAACGCCTGACCTTCGACTATAACGCCATCAACGATCTGCGGCTGGTGCCCGCTCATATCGAGCGGCCGCGCTTCGAGAAGCCGGCGGAATACCGCAACCGCACCGCCTTCGACCAGGACACCACCAATCCCGGCCTGTACAACGGCCCCTATCGCATCACCCAGGTGGTGCAGGGCAGCCATATCGTGCTGGAACCCAACGCCCATTGGTCGGGGCAGAAGCCGGCTTTCAAGCGCATCGTGGTCAAGACCATCGAGAACACCGCAGCCCTGGAGGCCAACCTGCTGTCGGGCGGGGTGGACATGATCGCCGGGGAGCTGGGCCTGCCGCTGGACCAGGCCATCGCCTTCGAAAAGCGCACAAGCGGCGCCTATAACGTGATCTTCAAGCCCGGCTTGGTGTTCGAGCACATCGACCTCAACCTGGATTCGCCGATCCTGGCCGACAAGCGGGTGCGCCAGGCCCTGATGTTTGCCGTGGACCGCGAGGCGGTGAACAAGCAATTGTTCGACGGCCGCCAGCCGGTGGCGCAAAGTTCCGTCAACCCGCTGGACGGCGTCCACGCCGACGACGTGCCCAAATACCGCCACGACCCCGCCCGCGCCGCCGCCCTGCTGGAACAGGCCGGCTGGAAGCTGAGCGGCAGCGTGCGCCGCAACGCCGAGGGCCAGCCGCTGGTGCTGGAACTGGGCACCACCGCGGGCAACCGTTCGCGCGAACTGGTGGCCCAGGTGCTGCAGGCGCAATGGCGCCGGGTGGGCGTGGAGGTCCGCCTCAAGGTCGAGCCGCCGCGCGTGTTCTTCGGCGACACCGTGACCCGGCGCAAATTCCCGCACATGGCGCTGTTCGCATGGTATTCGGCGCCCGAGAACGTGCCGCGCACCACGCTGCATTCCACCATGATCCCGTCGGAAAAGAACAATTGGGCGGGCCAGAACTATCCCGGCTACAGCAATCCGCGCATGGACGAGCTGATCGACGCCATCGAAGTGGAGCTGGACCGCCCCAAGCGCGTGGCCCTGTGGCGCGAGTTGCAGCAGCTCTACGCCGACGAGCTGCCGGCGCTGCCGCTGTTCTTCCGCGCCGACGCCTTCATCCTGCCCAAGGCGTTGAAGGGTGTGGTGCCCACCGGCCACCAGGACCCCAGCACGCTGTGGGTCGAGCAGTGGCGCTGGGCGCCCGACGCCGCCGCCGGGCCGGCCCCGGCCGACGGCAAGAAAGGCGCCGCCAAGCCCAAGGGACGGTCGTGAGCCGCGGGGCGGCGCCGCCATGATCCGCCACGTGCTGTCGCGCGGGCTGCAATCGCTGGCCGTGCTGCTGGTGATGTCGTTCGTGGTGTATGGGCTGATGGGCCTGATGCCGGGCGACCCCATCGACCTGATGATCGCCGCCGATCCCCGCCTGACGCCCGACGACGCCCTGCGGCTCAAGGCGCTCTATGGCCTGGACCGGCCGTGGACCGAACGATACTTGCGCTGGCTGGCCCAGGTCGCCCAGGGCGAGCTGGGCTATTCCCGCCTGTATGCCCGGCCGGTGCTGGACGCACTGCTGCCGGCGCTGGGCAACACCGTGGTGCTGATGCTGGCGGCGCTGGCGGTCGCGCTGCTGCTTGCCATTCCGCTGGGCATTGCGGCGTCGCTGCGGCCCAACTCGCCCTTCGACCACGCGGTCAACCTGCTGGCCTTCGCCTCGGTATCGCTGCCCACCTTCTGGCTGGGGTTGATGCTGATCGTCGTGTTCGCCGTGCATTTGGGCTGGCTGCCCGCCTCGGGCATGGAGGACGTGACCGGCGGCGGCGGGCTGGCCGACCGCTTGGCCCACATGGCGCTGCCGGTGGCGACCCTGGCGCTGGCTGGCATGGGCCAGTACGTGCGCCACATGCGCGCCGCCATGATCGGCGAGGCCCACCACGATTACGTCCGCACCGCGCGCGCCAAGGGGTGCAGCCCGCGCCGCATCGTGCTGCGCCATCAATTGCGCAATGCGCTGATCCCGGTCACCACCATCCTGGCGCTCGAGGTGGGCGGCCTGTTTTCCGGCGCGCTGATCACCGAGACGGTGTTCGCCTGGCCCGGCATGGGCCGGCTGATCTTCGAGGCGGTGATGGGCAACGATTTCAATCTGGCGCTGTCGGGGCTGCTGCTGGCCACCGCCATGACGCTGGCCGGCTCGATCCTGGCCGACCTGGCCTATGCGGCGCTGGACCGCCGGGTCAGCTATCGATGAACCCGATCCGCGCCCGCGCCTGGCGCCGCCTGCGCCGCGACCGCCCCGCCTTGGCCGGGCTGGCCGTGCTGGTGCTGCTGGTGGGGGGCGCCGTGCTGGCGCCGTGGCTGTTCCAGGACCCCGAGGCCATGGACCTGAGCGCCCTGTACGCGCCGCCATCGGCCCAGCACTGGCTGGGCACCGACGAATTGGGCCGCGACGTGCTGGCGCGGCTGGCCCATGGCGGCCGCATCTCGCTGGCGGTGGCCGCCGCCACCGCCCTGCTGGCCGCCGCCATCGGCACCGCGCTGGGGCTGTTGGCCGGCTATTACGGCGGGCGGCTGGACGCCTTACTGATGCGGCTGACCGACGGGGTGATGGCCCTGCCGCTGCTGCCGCTGCTGATCGTGCTGGCGGCCATCGACCCCGCCAAGCTGGGCATCGCCCCCGAATACCTGGGCGGCGAAGGCTTCGCCATCCTGCGCATCGTCGTCATCATCGGCGCGGTGGGCTGGACGACCGTGGCCCGGCTGGTGCGGGCACAGGCGCTGTCCATCAAGGCGCGCGACTATGTGCGCGCCGCCACCGCCGTCGGCGCCAGCCCGCGCCGCATCATGCGCCGCCACATCCTGCCCAACGTCGCTTCGCCCATCGTGGTGGCGGCCACGCTGTCGGTGGGCAACATCGTGCTGATCGAAAGCGCGCTCAGCTTCCTGGGCCTGGGCATCCGCCCGCCCCTGGCGTCCTGGGGCAACATGCTGACGGGCGCCATGAACGTGGTGTGGAGCGCGCCCGAACAGGCGCTGTGGCCGGGCCTCGCCATCTTCCTGACGGTGCTGGCCTGCAATCTGGTGGGCGACGGCCTGCAACGCGCCCTGGACCCGCGCGGCGACGACGCCGAGTTTTAGGGATGCGCGGCGCCCTTGCGAGCTTTGCGTTCCATGGGGTGCAGGTCCGCGGGGGGCCGGTTTGTGGCGGGGCCGGTTTGTGGGGGTTCCGGGCGTCAGCGCAGGATGTCGCGCACCATGTCCACGATGACGCCGGTGGCGATTTCCACCAGCACCACATCGGCGCCCACGGTGCGGTAATCATAGCCGGGCCGCGCCGGCAGCCGGGCACGCAGGTCGCCGGGGAAGCGCTTGGCGATGCCGGGCGGCAGCGGCTTGCCGCGTGCCACCTTCTTGCGGATGCCGGGCGGCAGGGAGTCGGCGGGCACGCCGTGGCCTTGGTAATATTCGCGGATCAGCGCCCGCTCGGCCGCCGAGATGATGATTTCGCCCAGATTCGCCTGCTGGCGCGCCTCGCCCCGCGGCGGCCCGCCGTCATGGCGTCCGCCCGGCGGTTCGGCGCTGGCGGGGGTGGAGAATGCCAGGGCGGCAAGCACAAGCAGCGCGGGACGGAGCATCGGGCGGCCTCGGAATGGGAACGGGCCCTGCCACTATAGGCCCGGACCGGCCGCCCGGCCATCCGACCTTGGCAGGTGTCAGGGCTTCAACACCACTTTGACACAGCCGTCGCGCTTGTCGCGGAAGGTCTTGTACATTTCGGGGCCGCGCTCCAGCGGCACGGTATGGGTGATGACCACGCGGGGATCGATCTGGCCGGCCTGGATGCGCGCCAGCAGATCGTCGGTCCAGCGGTTGACGTGGGTCTGTCCGGTGCGCAGCGTCAGCCCCTTGTTCATGAGCGCCCCCATGGGAATCTTGTCCACCAGGCCGCCATAGACGCCCGGCACCGACAGGATGCCCGCCGGGCGGCACACATAGATCATCTCGCGCAGCACATGGGGACGGTCGGTTTCCAGCATCACCGCCTGTTTGGCGCGGTCGTACAGCGAGTCGAACGAGCGCCCGGCATGGGCCTCCAGCCCCACCGCGTCGATGCATTTGTCCGGCCCCTTGCCGCGGGTGATCTCGCCCAGGCGCTCCAGCACGCTTTCGTCGTCGAAATTGATGGCCAGTGCGCCGGCCTGGGCCGCCATCACCAGCCGTTCCGGCACGTTGTCGATCACCACCACCTGGGTCGCCCCCAACAGCATGGCGGCGCGCACGCAGAACTGGCCCACCGGCCCCGCCCCCCAGACGGCGACCACGTCGCTGGGCTGGATTTCGCAATTGACCGCCGCCTGCCAGCCGGTGGGCAGGATGTCGCCCAGGAACAGCACCTGTTCGTCGCTCAGGCCGTCGGGCACCTTGACCGGCGCCACATCGGCAAAGGGAACGCGCACGTATTCCGCCTGCCCGCCCGCATAGCCGCCGGTCAGATGGGTATAGCCGAACAGGCCGGCGGTGGTGTGGCCGAACGCCTTGTCCGCCAGATCCTTGTTGCGGTTGGTGCGCTCGCAGACGGAAAAGTTGCCGCGCCGGCACTGGTCGCATTCGCCGCAACAGATGGTGAAGGGCACCACCACGCGGTCGCCGACGCGCAGGCGATGGCCGGGATTGCCGACCGCGACCACCTCGCCCATGAATTCGTGGCCGATGATGTCCCCGTTCTTCATGCCGGGGATGAAGCCGTCGTAAAGGTGCAAATCCGAGCCGCAGATGGCGCACGACGTCACCTTGACGATGGCGTCGCGCGCATCCTCGATCACCGGGTCGGGCACGGTGTCGCAGCGGATGTCGTGCTTGTCGTGATAGCAAAGGGCGCGCATGGAAGCCTCCGGGGCGGCGGGAACATGCCCCGTCTACCCCCGGCCCCGCGACCGTGTTCCTTGCCCGGCGCCGTTTTTCCGGCCTATTCCAGCATCTCGGCCAGGATCAGGAACTGGCCGTGCTGGACCACCACCGCCTCGCGCGTGCCGCCGCCGGTATAGGCTTCCTCCACCACCATGGCCGAGGGTTCCAGCCGCGCCTTGGCCTCGTGCAGCGAGGTGACGTGGAGGTACGGCACGGTGGCGCCCACCAGGGGCGCCACCGTGGTCCGCTTGAAATCCTTGTGCATCAGGTCCACGCTGACCAGCATCAGGTGGCTTTTGCCCGCGCGCAGCCCCACGCATCCGGGGTCGTCGGTGGGCACCGGCTCGAACCCCAGCGCCAGGTACTGCTTCAGCACCGGGCGGATGTCGGGCAACACCATCATGGGCGTCACCTTGCGCACAAGATCGTCCATCATTTCCCCTTGAGCATGTCCAGCAGGCCCTCGCCCTCGGGCTGGTGGTGCCATTGGTCGAACCACGTCACCTGCTCCATGGGCAGGCGCGGCAGCCACCCGGCGGCCTCCAGCTCGGGCTTGTCGTAGAAGTGCGACACATAGCCCAGGCACAGATAGGCGATGGGATGAATGTCGGCGGGAATGCCCAGCGCCTCGCGCAGGTCGTTGCGGTGCGCGATGCTGACCCAGCCGACGCCGATATTCTCGGCCCGCGCCGCCAGCCACAGGTTCTGCACCGCGCAGACCGAGCTGAACAGGTCCATTTCCGGCAAATGGGTGCGCCCGATCACCACCGGGCCGGTGCGCTTTCGGTCGCAGGTGATGCAGATGTTGACCGGGCTTTCCAGGATGCCCTCCAGCTTGAGGCGCTGATAGGTCTGGCGGCGGTCGCCCTCGAACATCATGGCCGCCTCGGCATGGGCCTTGGCGAAGGCGGCGTGCACGCGCTCCTTTACCGCGCGGTCGCGCACCACGATGAAGTCCCACGGCTGCATGAAGCCGACGCTGGGCGCATGGTGGGCGGCACGCAGCAGGCGGGCCAGAACCTGGTCGGGAATGGGATCGGGCAGGAACTGGCCGCGCACGTCGCGACGGGTATGGATACAGCGATAGACGGCGTCGCGCTCCTCGTCGGAAAAGACGGGATCGGTCTGAATGGCGGATTCGGGCATGAGTTTCCCCTGTCATGCGAAAACCGGCCCCCGCCTGTCCAGGGCGGCGGCCAATGGCGTTCCCGGCCGGTCTTCTGACTGAGGATCATCCCGCGCCGACGCCTTCCCGGCTCATCGCCAGTGGCACGTGTCGGCGCGGTCCCCTTCACAGCGTTGGGCACGTGGCGGATTTGCACCGCCTTCCCGATTCTCCCGCCATGGCGGGCACCCGGAACGGATGCCCTTGTGCCATGAAACGGCGCCGCCCATCAATGGCTGAGCAGCACCGGCACCGTCATGTGGCGCAGGATGTGCCGCGTCGCCCCGCCCAGCACCAGGGTGCGCAGGCGCGACCGGCCATAGGCGCCCATGACCAGCAGGCCGGCATCCTCGTCGGCGACGCGCGACAGCAGCATCTCGCCCACCTTGAGATCGTCCGAGCGGATATGCTCGCACACCGCGTTCACCCCGTGGCGCGACAGGTGCAGGCAGATGTCGGCGCCGGGAATGTCGCCGTGGCCGGCCATGCCGTGATCGGGATTGATGGCGATGACCTGCACCCGCTTGGCCGCCTGCAGCAGCGGCAGCGCGTCGTGCACGGCGCGCGTGGCCTCGCGGCTGCCGTTCCACGCCACCACCACGCGCTGGGGCGGCGCCTCGAAGGTACCGGCCGAGGGCACCACCAGCACCGGCCGCCCCACCTCCAGCACCAGGGCGTCGGCCAGCGGCCGTTCGTCATCGGCGGCGGTGTCCTGGCCGATCACGGTGACGTCGGCATAGCGGGCGTGCAGGGTCACGGTATCGGCCAGCCCGCCGCCCACGTCGCGCCATTCGGTGGTGATGCCCTGGCATGGCGCCTCGGCATCGAAGATGGCGCGCGCCTCGCGCGCCGCCTCGTCGTTGAAGCGCCTGCGCACCGCTTCGATCTCGGGGCCGAACTGGGCGGCGATGAAGGGCGGCAGGCTGGGCCGCGTGCGCACGTTGAGCGCGACCAGATGGCCGTCGCCCACCCGCGCCAGCCCCGCGGCCAGACGCAGCCGCACGCTTGCCTGTTCGCTGTTGTCCACGTGAACCAGAATGTCCTTGAACGCCATGGCCTGCCCCTTTCGCGGTCGTGACGATGCCAAGATCATGGCGCCGCCTGCCCCACCTGGCCAGGCGAGAGCTGCGCCAAAGGCAGAGATAAGTCCCTTCCGCCGGAAATCCACCGTCTTGCGGCACGACCCTTGTATAGCGAAGGCCGCGCCGCCTTATGTATGAGAACCGGCCAGCCCCCCAAAGGGCGGAACCGCCCCACCGATGGAACTGCGGCGAGGCATTCATGTTCGGCATCACCCGTGCCCCCGACCTGAACCGCGACGGCCTGACATGGTTCAACGTCGCGGGGCCGCTTTCTCTCGCCGATCTGCACGGCCGCCTGGTGGTTCTGGATTTCTGGACTTTCTGCTGCGTGAACTGCTTTCACGTTCACCCAACCCTCAAGCGGCTCGAGGAAAGCTTCCCCGACGAGGTCACGGTGATCGGCGTCCATTCGCCGAAATTCGACCACGAACGCGACCCCATGGTGCTGGCCCACGCCATCGCCCGCTACGACATCACCCATCCGGTGGTGCACGACCCCGACATGCTGCTGTGGGACGAATATTGCGTGCGGGCGTGGCCGACGCTGGTGTTCATCTCGCCCGACGGGACGGTGATCGGACAGATGTCGGGCGAACCCCATCCCGACCTGCTGGTCCAGGGCATCGGCGACATGGCGCGCCAGTTCTTCGCGCGCGGCGAGCTGAAGCCCAAGCCGCTGGCCCTGGCCCCCATCCACGACCCCGGCGGCAGCCTGCGCTTTCCCGGCAAGATCAAGCCGTGCCCGTCGGTGGTGGGGGAAAAGCTGTGGGCGCTGGCCGATACCGGCCACCACCAGATCGTGGTGCTGGACGATGACGGGGCCGAGCTGGTCCGCTATGGCAGCGGCCGCCCCGGCATGGCGGATGGCGGCGTCGAGGCCAGCTTCAACGGTCCCGAGGGTCTGGCCTGCGACGCCGACTTCATCTATGTGGCCGACACCCGCAACCACGCCATCCGCCGCATCGACCGCGCCAGCGGCATGACCGAGACGCTGGCCGGGCTGGGATGTCGCGGCGGCATCCTGCGCCAGCCGGAACCGGGAAGCGGCGCGGCGCTAGCCTCGCCCTGGGATCTGGAGGTGGCGGACGGCATCCTGTACGTGGCCAATGCCGGCAGCCACCAGATCGCCGCCCTGGACCTGGACAGCCGCGTGCTGCGCCCCGTGGCCGGCAGCGGGGTCGAGGCCATCGTGGACGGCACCGGCGAGCATGCCGCCCTGGCCCAGCCGTCGGGGCTGGCGCTGGCCCCCGACGGCGCCATGCTGTACTTCGCCGACAGCGAAACCTCGGCCGTGCGCCGCCTTTGCCTGCGCTCGGGCCGGGTGGACACCCTGGCCGGCCAGGGCCTGTTCGATTTCGGCCATGCCAACGGCCCCCTGCCCCAGGCCAAACTGCAGCACCCGCTGGGGCTGGCGGCGGCGAACGGCGCGGTGTTCGTGGCCGACAGCTTCAATTCCGCCATCCGCGTCATCACCCTGGACCAGGGCATGATCCGCGACGTGGACGGGCTGGCCTGCGCCGACCGCGTCTGCCGGCCGCCGGCCGAACCGGCCGGCATCGTCGCCGACGGCGCCCACCGGCTCTTGGTCAGCGACACCAACAACCACCGCATCGTGGAATACCGCCTGGACCAGGGGGTGATGCGCACCTGGGTGGAATAATGCCAAATCCCGGCGAGGAGAACGTATCGGGATTTGCTCAGGCCCCAGGGACCGCGCGGCTTATGCCGCGGCAGCCAAGGGTTTCGAAGAAACCCGCCCGGCGCTTGGGGGCGGCGTTGAGCAGTTCCCATCAACGTGAGGCGTAATACGGTTCCAAGCCGATTGCTGGCCCGGCAAGTCACGCGTAAGGTGTGCGTGGGGACGGTTTTCCAGGGGACATCAGCATGGCGGCCAAGTCGCGGTCCGACATCATCGGCGACATCGAGGATTTCATCGGCCGCAACGGCGCCCGCTTCGGCGAGTGGTTCGTGGGCTGCACCGGCAGCCCCAGGGCCACGCTGTTCACCCATCACGGGGTCAAGCAATCGGGCGACGCCTGGATCTCGCGGCTGGCCCGCGACGATCTCGACGCCCATGACGTGGTCGAGTATTTCCGCACCTCGCGCCAGACCCGGGGCCGGGCCAAGGAGCGCCGCGACGCCGACCTCTACGTCTACGCCTTCAAGATCAAGAGCCATACGCGCGTATGAGGATGCACAGGTGCGCATTGTGCCGCGCGGCCAATAGGGCCTAAACTCCGGCTCCCCATCGCGGAGGAGTCATGAGCACGGTCGCCGAGGCGGATATCGCCGCCCTGTTCCACCCCTACACCAATCTGGTCAGGCACCCCGAGACCGGGCCGCTGGTCATCACCCGCGGCCAGGGCGTGCGGGTCTATGACGAGACCGGCAAGGACTATATCGAGGGCCTGGCCGGCTTGTGGTGCACCGCGCTCGGCTGGGGCGAGGAACGGCTGGCCGAGGTGGCGGCGGCGCAGATGCGCGAGCTGCCGTTCTATCACCTGTTCAGCTCCAAGGCGCACGCGCCGGGCGTGCGGCTGGCCGAGGCGCTGAAGGCGCTGGCGCCGGTGCCCGACGCCAAGGTGTTCCTGGCCTGCTCGGGGTCGGAGGCCAACGACACCGCCATCAAGCTGATCTGGTACCGCAACAACGCCCTGGGCCGGCCCGAAAAAAAGAAGATCATCGCCCGCGAGCGCGCCTATCACGGCGTGACCGTCGCCACCGGCTCGCTGACCGGCCTGCCGGTCAACCAGCGCGGCTTCGATCTGCCCATCGACCGCATCCTGCACACCGGCTGCCCCCATCACTGGCGCTATGGCCTGCCGGGCGAAAGCGAGGAACAGTTCGCCAGCCGCCGCGCCGAGGAGCTGGAGACGCTGATCCTGGCCGAAGGCCCCGACACCGTGGCTGCGTTCTTCGCCGAACCGGTCATGGGCGCGGGCGGGGTGATCGTGCCGCCGGCGGGCTATTTCGAGAAGATCCAGGCCGTCCTGAAAAAGTACGACGTGCTGCTGGTCGCCGACGAGGTGATCACCGGTTTCGGCCGCACCGGCAACATGTTCGGCTGCGACACCTTCGGCATCCGCCCCGACATGATGACGGTGGCCAAGGGGCTGTCGTCGGGCTATCTGCCCATTTCCGCGCTGATCGTCGCCGGCCACGTGTACGAGCCGATCAAGGCCCAGTCGGGCGAGATCGGCGTGTTCGGCCATGGCCTGACCTATGGCGGCCATCCGGTGCCGGCGGCGGTGGCGTTGGAGACGCTGAAAATCTATGCCGAGCGCGATATCGTCGCCCATGTGCGCCGCGTCTCGCCGGTGCTGCAGGAGGGCTTACGCGCGCTGCAACAGCACCCGCTGGTGGGCGAGGCGCGCGGCCTGGGGCTGATCGGCGCCGTGGAACTGGTGGCCGACAAGGATTCCAAGACGGCGTTCGATCCCAAGCTCGCCGTCGGTGCGCGCGTGGTCGCCAAGGCCCAGGCCCAGGGCGTCATCCTGCGCGCCATGGGCGACGCCGTGGCCTTCGCCCCGCCCTTGATCATTTCCGAAGACGAAATCCGCGACATGCTGGGCCGCTTCCGCCGAGCACTTGACGAAGCTCATGGAGAGCTGGTGGAGGCCGGCGCAGTGTCCCAGTAACCCCTCGCGGGGTGCGGAGATTAATGCCATGTAAGTTGCGCCCCAGGTTTCCTATCCTTTACAGTCGCCGAAGCTGTTGAGCCGCGCGGCCCTTCAAAGCGCGGATGGAGGCAAGGTCCGATGGATTACCAGCACTATTTCGCCAAGCGTATCGCCGACCTCAAAAGCGAAGGCCGCTATCGCGTCTTCGCCGATCTTGAACGCCAGTGCGGTCGCTTCCCCGTCGCGCGCAACTACCGCGACGGCCAGGTGCACGAAGTGACGGTGTGGTGCTCCAACGACTATCTGGGCATGGGCCAGCACCCGGACGTCCTGGCCGCCGCCAAGGAGGCGGTGGACCGCTGCGGCGCCGGCGCCGGCGGCACCCGCAACATTTCCGGCACCAACCACTACCACGTGCTGCTGGAAGAGGAACTGGCGAGCTGGAACGCCAAGGAATCGGCGCTGCTGTTCACCTCGGGCTATGTGGCCAACGACACCACCCTGTCCACCCTGGCCTCGACCATCCCGGGCTGCGTGGTGTTCTCGGACGAGCTGAACCACAATTCCATGATCGAGGGCATCCGCCACTCGAAGGCGCCCAAGCACATCTGGCGCCACAACGACCCCGAAAGCCTGGAAGAGCTGCTGAGCGCCTACCCGAAGGAAACGCCCAAGCTGGTCGCCTTCGAATCGGTCTATTCCATGGACGGCGACATCGCCCCGATCGCCGAAATCTGCGACGTGGCCGAGGCGCACAACGCCATGACCTATCTGGACGAGGTGCACGCCGCCGGCATGTACGGCCAGGGCGGCTCGGGCGTGGCCGAGCGTGACGGCGTGCGCGACCGCATCACCATCATCCAGGGAACCCTGGCCAAGGCCGTCGGCGTGGTCGGCGGCTACATCGCCGGTTCGGCCGCGCTGGTGGATTACGTGCGCAGCTTCGGCCCCGGCTTCATCTTCTCGTCCTCCATGCCGCCCATGGTGGCCGCCGCCGCCCTGGCCTCCATCAAGGCGCTGCGCAAGGACCCAAGCATCCGCGACCGCCACCAGGAACGCGCCGCCACCACCAAGCGCCGCCTGAGCGAGGCCGGCATTCCGGTGATGCCGTCGGTCAGCCACATCGTGCCGGTGATGGTGGGCAACGCCGCCTTGTGCAAGAAGGCGTCCGACCTGCTCTTGAACAAGCACAACATCTATGTGCAGCCCATCAACTACCCCACCGTGCCGGTGGGCACCGAGCGCCTGCGCGTCACTCCCACGCCGCTGCACACCGACGAAATGCTGGACCATCTGGTCAAGGCGTTCGTGTCGGTGTGGGACGAGCTGGGGCTGCACAAGCAGAACCCGGCCGCAGCGGCCGAGTGACACAATTCGTCACGTCGCCTGAAGTGTCCGCCCTTTGACCACCTTCGCGGCTGGGTTTAGCATTCACTGACCAGCAACGCTGCGCAAGGAGGGGCAAAGTGCGGACACCACGCATCCGGCACTACCTGACCCTGCTTGTGCTGGCCGCCTTTCTGCCGGTGGCCGGTCTGGCGCTGGCGCTGTTCGCGCTGTCGCTGAAATCCGAAAACGAAGTGGGCTGGCGCCGGTCCGAGGCGCGCACCACCTTCATCGCCGCCGCCGTCCAGACCCAGATGGATGCACTGGCCGGCACGCTGGACGTGC
>JAFAAW010000154.1 GCA_023426365.1 Pseudomonadota bacterium | reverse complement strand
AACGCCGCCCTGGTGGCCGCCGGCATCGCGGTGGCGGTGCCGTTGGGCGTCTTCGCCTGGCGGCGGCTGCGCGCACGGCCGACTACCGCGGAATACGTCTAGACCATCCAGCGTCAAGTATGACGCTGGATGGTCTCGTTTTATGTGTGGCCCTCGCCAGGCGCGCGCCTGACCGAGCCTCAATGGCGGCATATCGCGGCGGTGCGCCAGGTTGAGCGCTCGCCGCTCGAAAGCCCCTCCCCGCGGCGCGGGGAGGGGCGGATTGGCGCCCAGCGGCCGCCCTACTTGCCGCGCACCCAGCGCCGGGTGGCCTCGGCCACCCGCTCGCCCAGCCGCTCGGCGGTCTTGCGGTCGGAATGGGGCGGCGCCACGTCGGGGCCTTCATCCGCATTGGCCTGGGCCATGGCGCCCAGGAAACTGCCCAGCCGGTTCAGGTCCTCGACGCTGCCCTTGGAATTGTTGTTGCCCGGCAGCAGGTCGCCGCCCACCCACAGCATGCCGTGCTGGGCGGCGAACACCGCCATCTGCAATAGCGTGTTCAGCTTGTCGCCGCTTTGGCTGGCCGACACGGTGAAGCCGGCCGCCAGCTTGTCCTTCCAGCCGCGCGCGTACCAAGTCTTCGAGGTGGCTTCCATGAATTCGTGAAACTTGGCGGTCGCCGACCCCATGTAGGTGGGCGAGCCGAAGACGATGGCATCCGCATTGTCGAGAAGGGCGGTCTTGGCCTCGGCCTCCTCGACCGGCACCAGATGCACCTCGGTGCCGGCCACGCGGGCGGCGCCCAGGGCGACGGACTGGGCCAGCACGGCGGTGTGGCCGTAGCCGGAATGATAAACGACGGCGATGGTGGACATGAGCAACTCCTTGTAATCGTATTCGTTACCGTTACATTAGATGTCAAAAAAAGGCACATTACGGCCGGCAGGAGGCAACGTTGCCCGACTCGGCGCGGATTTGCCCCACCACCTCGCTCAGCAGGGTGGTGGCCAGCACCGCCTCGCGCGCGGCCTCGGCCCGCTCGATGACCCGCAGCAGCACCGGCTGGATCGAGCGGCCCACCACACAGGCCGGATTGGGCGGCTGGTGGTGCAAGGCGGGGGCGTCGTCCTCCTCTACCGCACGGGCGATGTCGAGCAGGGTGATCTGGTCGGGCCGCCGCGCCAGCGCCGAGCCGCCCGCACTGCCACGGATCGAGCGCACCAGCCCGGCCTTGGCCAGCGCCGACAGCAGGCGGCGGATCACCACCGGATTGGTGTTCACGCTGCCGGCGATCCATTCGGAGGTGGCCGGCTCCTCGCCGTTGAGGGCGAGGACCGAGGCGATGTGCACGGCAACGGCGAAGCGACAGTTCTTGGCCATGACGCTAACGTAACAGCATCAGTTACAGAGTGTCAAGCCGGGCCGGCAGCGTGGGCAAAATGGCCCGCCACCCCTTCTTCGCAGCCCAGAGAAGGTTTGGAAAGCGTTAACGTGACGGCCTACTCCTTGCTGGATACGACGGAAGGCAGCCACGTTGAGCAAACGGAAATACCTCATCACCGCCCTGACCGCCCTGGCCGTGATGCTGTCGGTGGCGGCTTCCCTGCCCCTGGCCCTTGGCCAGGGCACGGCCACCCCGCCGGTGGCCGACACGTCCTATTCCCAGTTGCGCACCCTGCTCGACCAGGGCGGCGCCGCCAAGCTGGATTTCTACGGCGCCTCGGTGGTGATCGCCACCGACGCCGAAGGCGCGCTGCACCGCGCCCAGGTGCCCGCCCTGGTGGCGCCCCCGCTGGCCGAACAGGCGGCGCGCGCCGGCGCCGAGGTCAACTTCCTGGCCGACCGCGAGGCCCCGGGCACCGGCGGCGGCGGCGCCCTGGCCCTGGCGATCCTGGGCAATCTGGCGATCTGGGGCGCGCTGGCCGCCGCCTGGTGGCATTTCGGCCTGCGCGGGGGCGGCATGCCGCGCCTGCCGGGACGCGGCAGCCGTGCCACCCTGGTGGACGGCGCCAGCATCGGCGTGCGCTTCGCCGACGTCGCCGGCTGCGACAACGAGAAGCTGGAGCTGATGGAGGTGGTCGAGTTCCTCAAGGACCCGCGCCGCTTCACCCGGCTGGGGGCGCGCGTGCCCACCGGCGTGCTGATGAGCGGCCCGCCCGGCACCGGCAAGACCATGCTGGCCCGCGCCGTGGCCGGCGAGGCGGGGGTGCCGTTCTTCTCCATCTCGGGTTCGGACTTCGTCGAGATGTTCGTGGGCGTCGGCGCCGGCCGCGTGCGCAAGATGTTCGCCAACGCCAAGAAGAAGGCGCCGTGCATCCTGTTCATCGACGAGATCGACGCGGTCGGCCGCCAGCGTTCGGGCGGCAATGCGCGCGCCGCCCACGAGGAGCGCGAGCAGACGCTGAACCAGTTGCTGGTGGAGATGGACGGGTTCTCGCCCAATTCCGGCGTGGTGGTGATCGCCGCCACCAACCGCCCCGACATCCTGGACGAGGCGCTGATGCGGCCGGGCCGGTTCTCGCGCCATGTCGTGCTGCAGACCCCCGATCTGGCCGGGCGCGAGCGCATCCTGGGCGTGCACGCCGCCAAGGTGGCGCTGGCGCCGGCCACCGACCTGCATGTGGTGGCGCGCGGCTGTCCGGGCTTCTCCGGCGCGCAGTTGATGCATCTGGTCAACGAGGCCGCCATCGTTGCCGCCCGTGCCGGCCGCGAGGCGGTGACCATGGCCGATTTCGAGGCCGCCAAGGACCGCATCCTGATGGGCACCGAGCGCCCCAACCTGATGGGCGAGGAAGACCGCCGCCTGACCGCCTATCACGAGGCCGGGCACGCCGTGGTGGCGCTGCATTGCCCGGCGTCCGACCCCATCCACAAGGCGACCATCGTGCCGCGCGGCCAGGCGCTGGGCATGGTGGTGCGGCTGCCGGAAAAGGACAGCCCGGCGCTGCGCCGCTCCAAGCTGAAGGCCGATTTGGCGGTGGCCATGGGCGGCCGCGCCGCCGAGGAGCTGATCTTCGGCGAGGACGAAATCTCGACCGGCGCCGCCGGCGACATCCAGATGGCCAGCCGCATCGCCCGCAAGATGGTCACCGAATGGGGCATGAGCGACCGGCTGGGGCTGGTGGCCTTCGGCGGCGCCCATGGCGATCCCATGACGTCGGAGGGCATGCGCGCCGACCACACCAGCCGCGAGATCGACGCCGAGATCCGCACCATGGTGGCCGAGGCCCGCGCCCGCGCGCTGGCCATCCTCAAGGCCCATTCCGCCGAACTGGAGGCGGTGGCCCAGGCGCTCCTGGAAAAGGAATCGCTGTCGGGGGCGGAAATCCGCGAAATCTCGGCCGGGGCCGGCATGGAGGATTTGGACCAGGCGGCGTTCCGCGGCATCTGAGCGGTTCGCCCGGCAAGGAAGGCCCCGAAAGAACGGCCCGAAAGAAGGCCAAGGAAAAACCCCCGCCGGAGACCGGCGGGGGTTTTTGCTTTGGGCAACGCCTAGAGCACTTTCCGTTCAATCGCGGTCATATCCGGCAGCAGCAAAATAGTTCTGGCAGTCTGTCTCCGTGAGAAGATCGATGCCGTGAGCGATTGCAGTCCAGAGTTCTTCCTTGGTCCTGGCG
>JAFAAW010000139.1 GCA_023426365.1 Pseudomonadota bacterium | reverse complement strand
CAAGGATTGCTCTAGACCACCACATTGACGATCCGATTCGGCACGACCACCACCTTGCGCGGCGCTTTCCCCGACATTGCCGCGACCACGGGGGGTTGCGCAAGGGCCAAGTCCTCGGCCAGCTTGGGGTCGGCGTCCTTGGGCAGCTCGATGGTGGCACGCAGCTTGCCGTTCACCTGCACGGCCACGGTGACGCTGTCTTCCACCAGCAGGGCGCCATCGGCCACCGGCCACGGCGTGTTCACCACCGGCTCGGCATGGCCCAGTTCGCTCCACAGCTCCTCGGCCAGGTGGGGCATCATGGGCGCAGCCAAAAGGATGGCGGTTTCCAGACCTTCGCGCAGCGCCCAGGCCAGGTCGGGAGTGGCCGGCTTGACCTCGCCCAGGGCATTGGTCAGCTCGCGCAGGCGGGCCACCGCCTTGTTGAAGGCGAAGCGCTCCAGGTCGTCCGACAGGCCGGCGATGGCCTTGTGGACCTGGCGGCGCAGCTTCAGCGCGTCGCCGCCCAGTTCGGGCATGGCGGCGCCCACGGGCGGCAGCGCATCGACCACCTGGCCGACCAGACGCCACAGGCGGTTGACGTAGCGCCAGGCGCCGTCCACGCCCGCTTCGGTCCATTCCAGGTCGCGCTCGGGCGGGCTGTCCGACAGCATGAACAGGCGCGCGGTATCGGCGCCATAGGTGTCGATGATGTGGGCCGGGTCCACCGTGTTGCGCTTGGACTTGGACATCTTCTCGGAACGGCCCAACGTCACCGGCTTGCCGGTCTCGGCGTGGACCAGCCCGGCCTCCTTTCTGACCACCTCGTCCGGGTACAGCCAGGCGCCGTTCTCGTCCTTATAGGTCTCGTGGCAGACCATGCCCTGGGTCAGCAGGCCGTCGAACGGCTCCTTGACCTCCAGATAGCCGCAGGTCTTGAGCGCGCGGGTGAAGAAGCGCGAATACAGCAGGTGCAGCACGGCATGCTCGATGCCGCCGATATACTGGTCCACCGGCAGCCAGTAATCGGCCTCGGCCTTGTCGAAACCCTTGCTGTCCAGGTGCGGCGAGCAATAGCGGCCGAAATACCACGACGATTCAAAGAAGGTGTCGAAGGTATCGGTTTCGCGCAGCGCCGGCTTGCCGCAGCACGGACAGGCCACGTGCTTCCAGGTCGGGTGATGGGCCAGCGGGTTGCCCGGGCGGTCGAAGGTGACGTCCTCGGGCAGGCGCACGGGCAGGTCGGCCTCGGGCACGGGCACCGGGCCGCAGGACTCGCAATGGATGATCGGGATGGGGCAGCCCCAATAGCGCTGGCGCGACACGCCCCAGTCGCGCAGGCGCCAGTTTACGGTGCGTTCGCCCAGGCCTTGCGCCGCGATGCGGTCGATGGCGGCGGCCTTGGCGGCCTCGACGCCAAGCCCGTTCAGGAAGTCCGAATTGAACAGGGTGCCGTCGCCCGCATAGGCCTCGTCGCCGACGGCAAAGGCGGCCGGGTCGGCCCCCTCGGGCAGCACCACCGGCTTGACCGGCAGTCCGTATTTGCGGGCGAAATCCAGGTCGCGCTGGTCATGGGCGGGGCAGCCGAAAATGGCGCCCGAGCCGTATTCCATCAGCACGAAATTGGCCACGTAGATGGGCAGCTCCCAGCCGGGCACGAACGGGTGGCGGGCCTTCAGGCCGGTGTCCAAGCCCTTCTTCTCGGCGGTTTCCAGCGCCGCTTCCGAGGTGCCCATGCGGTTGCATTCGGCGATGAACTCGGTCAGCTCGGCATTGCCCCGCGCCAGCTCGGCGGCCAGCGGGTGGTTGGGCGAGATGGCCAGGAAGGCGGCGCCGAACAAGGTGTCGGGACGGGTGGTGAAGATCTCGAGCTTGTCGGGACGTCCCGCGACCTCCCAGGTCAGCTTGGCGCCCTCGGACCGGCCGATCCAGTTTTCCTGCATGATGCGCACGCGCTCGGGCCAGCGGTCCAGCGTCTTCAGGGACGACAGCAGGTCGTCGGCAAAGGCGGTGATCTTGAGGAACCACTGGCTCAGCAGGCGCTTTTCCACCAGCGCGCCCGAGCGCCAGCCGCGGCCGTCGATGACCTGTTCGTTGGCCAGCACGGTGTTTTCCACCGGGTCCCAGTTGACCCAGGATTCCTTGCGATAGACCAGCCCGGCCTGGAGGAAGTCCAGGAACATCTTTTGTTCGTGGCGGTAATATTCCGGCTCGCAGGTGGCGATCTCGCGGCCCCAATCATAGGACAGGCCCATGGATTTGAGCTGCTCGCGCATGGAGGCGATGTTCTCGCGCGTCCACTTGGCCGGATGCACGCCCCGCTCGATGGCGGCGTTCTCGGCCGGCAGGCCGAAAGCGTCCCAGCCCATGGGGTGCAGCACGTTGAAGCCCTTGGCGCGCTTGTGGCGCGCGACCACGTCGCCCAGGGTATAGTTGCGCACGTGGCCCATGTGGATGCGCCCCGACGGATAGGGGAACATCTCCATCACGTAATATTTGGGGCGCGACGGGTCGGCCTTGGCGACGAAGGCGCCGCCCTCTTCCCAGCGGCGCTGCCACTTGGCCTCGGTTTCCTTGAAATTATAACGCTCGTCGGTGCGCGACATGTCGATCCCTGCAATCCCTAATGCGTCATGCCCGGACCGGGGTCCGGGCATTGGCCAATGACATCAAATCGAGCCGGCTTGGCCGGCCGGAGCTATTCGGTCGAGACGATGCGCAGCTGGCGCGCGCGGGTCAGGATGGAATTCTCCAGATCGGTGACCATGCGCGGCTCGACCCTGACATCCGCCCATTGGCCGCTGGCGTCGCGCACCTGCTTGAACAGCGACACCTTGACGCCGTCGGCGCGCAGCGCGCGGTCCATGATGAAGACGTTGACCTTGAAACGTTCGGCCGGCGATTCCGGCAGCTGGTACCAATCGGTGATGATGGTGCCGCCGAAGGGGTCGGCATTGGCGATGGGCATGAAGGCGATGGTGTCGAGCGACGCGCGCCACAGGAACGAATTGACGCCGATGCCGACCGCGTCGCCGCCCTGACCCTTCTTCTTGTCGCCGAACAGGCCCTCGGTGCCGAAGACGGTTTCGCGCGGCTCGTTGCCCATGCGCGGGGCGGTGGAATATTTGTCGCGGGTGGGGAACACCGCCTTGCTTTCACCGCATGCCGACAGCGCCACGGCGGCCAGCGCCGTCAGCACCATTACCTTCGCGAAATTCGTCTTCATCGCTCTCACACCTTAATAGAAGGCCCGCCGGCCACACCGCTCGCCTGGGGCGCGATGGGGCTGAGAATGCCCCGAGCGCCCGCGCCGGGCAAGCCGCCAATTCACCCCGGCGCCGCGCGGCCCCGGTGTTGGTCTGTTGCACATTCGCCACAGTGCGGGGGTTTCGACACATCCTTCCCCGTCCGTTGCTTGACTTGCCACTTCCGACGTGGCGAGATCAGGGCCGTTCGTTCATTTGGATAGTGGATGTGATCTCGCATCCCCGTGCCAAAGAGAGGAGATAACATGAAGAAGGTTCTTATCGCCAGCACCGCGCTGGTCGCCGCGACCGTGTTCTCGGCTGGCGCTGCTTCGGCTTCCGAAAAGATCAAGCTGAACCTGGGCGGCTTCTCCAAGTGGTGGGTCGTCGGCCAGTGGCAGGACAATTCCTTCCAGGCCAACAACAACCAGGCCGGCGTCCAGGGCGACTACAACAACGTCGACGTCAAGGGCGACAGCGAGATCTACTTCGGTGGCTCGACCACCCTGGACAACGGCCTGCAGGTCGGTATCGACATCCAGCTGGAAGGTCAGACCGAGACCAACGCCGACGTGATCGACGAGTCCTACGTGTGGCTGGCCGGCGGCTTCGGTAAGGTCATCGTCGGTTCCAAGAACAACGGCACCTACCTGATCCACAACACCGCTCCGGACGCCGCTGGCAACTGGAACGAGGGTGGCATCATGACCGGTCACGGCACCGCCATCGTGAAGCCG
>JAFAAW010000101.1 GCA_023426365.1 Pseudomonadota bacterium | reverse complement strand
GTGCGCCAGGTCGGCCTGGGCCTCTTTCAGCCGCGCCCCATACTTCGCAATGGTATCACGGATGCGGTCGGTTTCTTGCGGAGGATGGTGATTGCGTGGGGTTCGGCCATGCCCACATTCTGGCGGCACGCCATCGGGTTGGCGCCCCGCGCGAAGGTGAGCTTGCTACATAATGCCGGAGAAGTTGGCTGGGGGACTAGGATTCGCGTTCCAACTTCACAAACGCAGTCACCACAAATACTTACGACTAAACGCCGCGTCGTATTTAGGCCGATTGTGGGACAGTAATGTGGCCGCCGTCAACTAGTCATACACCAGCTGAGTGAGAGATTTTCCGGGGTAAGGTCGCCATATTTCGAGGTATGGCTTCCCCGTCCTGGTGATCGTCGTGCCCAACGCTTCCTCGATTCCCGCGCCCCCATCGGCAAGCTGCCCCATCCCACCGCGCCCGCGTACCCGTCACCGGACAAGTTACGACACGTCGGTCGGCAAGCCGGTGTCGCTGGTGTACGCGCCGCATTCCCCCAAAGCCGCGCAACGCATGGCTTTGCTAGAGCTTGCCCGCGCCCTTCCGAGGGTGCTGGGAGACGATGCGCAGGCAAGGGCTATAGTGGGAGATTATCTTCTTCTCCATCACATCTCCCTCCCCCGGTTTAAGGACCTCGAGAGCGAGGTGAAGCTGGCGATGGTCGCGGCAGCCTGCAAGGAGCATGGACACCCCTTCACCCATGCCCTGACCCTGCGCATCGATCCCCTGAGCAACAGGGCCTTCTTGAAGGGTGGACTGGCAGGGGAAGGCGTCGATCGGGCATTCGGCACGCGCATCCTCAACGGCGTGCTCGCCCCGATCTTTCGCCGGGCAGGCCATAAGCTCCGCTACGTCTATGTCCTCGAACTGCACCGCGACTACGCTGAAGATGACCAAGGCAGCCGGCAAGGGTGGCGCAAGAACACTCCGGAAGCGCATGCAACCGTGCTGCTCGCCATCCCCGATGAGCTGTACCAGAGGGTTGTCGACACCATCGGGCGCCACTTCAACACCCCGGATGACGATATTGGGCGCCGCAACAGCGGCCGCGCCGCCTTCATCACCGAGGTCAGCCCAACCAAGTGCTTTCGCAAAGGCCCGAGCGCGACGGGCCGTTCCGATGCCACCGGCGCCATCGATTACGCGGCCAAGGAGCTGCACCTCCTTGCTACCGAGCGCCAATACCTCGCCAGGCATGCAACATGGAATTGGCTCGGCAACCGGGATTTTGGCGCTGACCGCGAGACCAGGGGGGCAGCGGAGCGGCTCTACGAGGAGTTGAGGGACTGGCTGGCCGGGCGGGGAGGAACGCGGGTTGCGCTCCCTCACGCTTCGGATCGAATATCGGTGCGACGCATCCTTGCCACTGAGCCGAGGCTAGCAGCCACCAACATCGCTCCCACACCGGCTGCGGCGTCGCCAACGCCCACCGGCAAGCCGGGTGGCGCGGCCGACATAGCCGCATTCCTGCCACGGGTCGACGCGCTATGGCTTCTCACAGCCACCGGCCGCGAATTTTCGTCAACGTCAATGCCGCCGTCACGCCCGAACCACCGGCACTCCATCCCAGCGCGTGGTGTAGCTGGGCGACTTGCGCTCCTGCCGCATGCGCCAGGGAGCATCCCGGCTGGCCAGCCCGAACGCTGCCGCGCCTCGGCCGTAGCGCTGGCTGATCGCATCCAGCGCTGCCATCAGCTGTTGGGGGCGCTGGGCAGGTGGCGGGGTGAAAAGATCGCGCACCACCGCCCCGGCCACGACAAGATCGAGGAGGATCACGCCGGCCTTGCGGATGGCGAATCCGTCGCGCCAGATCGTCTCAAGGCCCCTGAGCACCGCGCCGACGATGGTCGGGGTATCGGCCGTCGGCGGCTGCAGGCGGGCGCTGCTTGCGTTACTGTATTGCGGCTCGTCGCGCCGGAAACGGTCGGTCTGGATGAAGACCTGCACCGCGCCGGCGACCAGGCCCTCGCCCCGTATCTTCTCCGCCGCCCGGCTGGCGAAGGTGAGCAGCGCGTCGCGGACATGGTGCAACTCCCGCGTCGCCTCGCCGAAGCTGCGCGAACAGCAGCAGGTTTGCCGTGGCGCCGGTTCGCTGTCGAGCGTATGTACCGCCTGGCCGCGCAGCTCCAGCACCGTGCGCAGCCCGACCGCCCCCATGTGCTGGCGCCCCCAGCCCTCCTCGGCCTGCGCCAAATCCCAGGCCGTATGCATCCCGTTGACGTGGCACAGCCCAGCCCATTGCCGGCCGATGCCCCAGACGTCGCCGACCTCCGTGCGCCGTAGCGCGCGCTCGATCCATTCGGGGTGGTTGGCGAGGTCCAGCACCCCGTCCGCCCGCGCCGACTTCTTCGCCAGGCGATTGGCGAGCTTGGCCAGCGTCTTGGTTGGGCCGATACCGACAGAGACCGGGATGCCGGTCCACCGCCGCACCGTCGCGCGCATGTCCCGGCAATACGCCGTCAGATCGGCCATCGGCATGCGGTCGAGGTCGAGGAAGCATTCGTCGATGCTGTAGACCTCGGCCGCCGGCGCGAAGCTGGCGAGCAGCGACATCACCCGCTCGCTGATGTCGCCGTAGAGCGCGTAATTCGAGCTGAGCATGACTAGGCCGTGCTGATCGACGAGCGAGCGCAGCTTGAACGCCGGTTCACCCATCGCCACCCCCAGCGCCTTGGCCTCGTTGGAGCGGGCGATGGCGCAGCCGTCGTTGTTGCTGAGCACCACCACCGGCCGCCCCTCCAGCGCGGGGTGGAAGACACGCTCGCAGCTCACATAGAAGTTGTTGCAGTCCACCAGGGCGAAGGTGGGCATGGCCGGCTCAGCGTTGGCAATGGGTCGAGATCGAGAAGGTGACGACGCCCCAGATTTGCACGCCCTCATCGGGGTCGATGGGGAAGCTGGGGAATGACGGGTTCTGGGGTTGCAGCAGCCACCCGTCCCCACCGTGCGCCAGCCGCTTCACCGTCAGTCCGCCCTGCAGCGTCGCCACGACGATGTCGCCGGCTTGCGGCGGGATGGAGCGGTCGACGACAAGCAGATCGCCGTCGTGAATGACCGGCGCCATCGACTCGCCATCGGCGCGGCAGAAGAACGTCGCTGCCGGCCGCTTGACCAGCAGCTGGGCCGGGTCGAGCCGCGCCTCCAGATGATCATCGGCAGGGCTGGGAAAGCCGGCCGGGACGTGATTGGCGTAGAGCGGCAACGGCAGCGCTACGCCGCCGTCTGCGGCGGCAACGCAGGTCTGCGGCAGGGAAACGGAGTGAGGAGCGCATCGGAACATAGGGCGAACATATGGAGCCAGCACCCCGAGAGTCAAGAAAGGAGATGGCGCATGTAGCTGCGGGAAACCCATTCAGATTTGCCGGCCGCGCCCCACGCAGAACCTCTAATAAATTGGCATAGCTTCATAACATGAAGATACGATGGCAACATTTGAGGCTAGCATTCTTGCCATATTGCTTCCGATCACGACATGATCATTGCACACACAGACGTGCAGAACATGATGCGGCGGAAACAGAAAAAGCCAGGAACACACTTCTCCTTTCTACCGACTAGCGAGGAGGAAGTGTTTGTCATCCGTCTGATGCGGACGGCACTGTGTCGCCGGGAGCAGAACGTGACCAAGACAGCGGTCATGCGGGCGGCACTGAGGGCCTTCGCCAGCCTTCCCGAAGAACGCCAACTCGAAATTGTCGACGAAGTCTGCGACGAGGACGGATGTCGTTAACCGAGGACACGATTTGAAGCGCAACAAAGAGATTGTAGAGCCGGAACGCGCTGCGGAGGGGAAAAGGCGAGCTGTGCGCCGAATCAGGTGGCCAGAGCACAACGACACTCTGTCCGAAGCGCTCATTCGGCGGTATCGCCGCCTCTCAGGGGAGAATTGCGATGCCACCCACATATCAGCGGCGGGTTTGGCGGCGCTGCAGAGCCTGAGTGACGACGCCTTCCTGATGGCCGTATCTTCCCTGCCCTTGCCCGGACACAGCGAACAGGTGCGGGCCGAAGATGAACAGGTTGTGCCCCCAAGCGCCGCGGTTGCTAGGGCTGAACCCGCAGCCGCTCACCGCCATTCCCCGCCTCATCCTAAGGTTCGCGCCGTGCGTCCGACCTTCGCGCTACTTCCAGACGAGGTCGCTTTCATTGATTCGGTGCGCAGCATGCACCGCGAGAGAAAGCAGCGAATCACGCCGGTCTCGCAAGGCACCGTCGTCCGCGCACTGATCCACATGCTCGCACGCATGCCTGAAAGCGAAGTGTATGACCTCATCGACGAGACGCCAGAACTTGCGAGAGGCCCGCGAAGGCTCACTCATTCGCCATAACAAACTCATGTCATATTCAGATAACACTTGTTAATTCTGGAAGATGCCCCGCCTACGACACAAATATACATGAGAATCGCCAATATCCAGCAAGGGGGAGCGATCTCATGGCGTACTTATTCACCACTGCCTGCCATACCGTCGAACTGCACCATGATCTATGCTGCCCGGTCTATGCCGGCCTGACGCTGAGCGACCAGTCGTTCGCCAAGGTCGAGCACTATCACGCGCGCAGCTGGGAGGTGCTGGATGAGAAGGCGGCAGAAGCGAAGCTGATCGAGTTGATCAACAGCGCCAACGCGTGCGTCATCGGCCGCCTGCCACGTCTGCAGACTTACGTCAGCGAGGGGGAGGCACTCGCCCTCGACTGCAAACGTCGCGCGGCCCGTCCGATCATCGGCGACGAGCGCGACAGCATTCAGCGCGCCCTGGCGACCCTCACCAGCCTCCACCGAACTGCCCTTGACGACGAAGAGCCGCTGATGACGGCCACAGACGCCCTGCCACGGCTGGTGGGGCAGTGCCGTAGCCCGCTGATGAGCAAGGCCGCCACCCAGGCCTTCGACCGCTTTTCCGCGACGCAGGACCAGCGCCGCGCGCTGATCGGCAAGCTGGGCGCGCTGTGCGAGCAGGTGCGTCAGTCTCTGCTGCGGCTCGACGACCCCGAGGTCATCGAGATCGCGCGCCAGGTCAAGCGTTCGATCCGGCTCGAACGGGTGTGGCCGGCGGATGTCGTGCGCCAGGAGATGGCCAAGGTCGAGGCTCGCATGCGGCATGACGGCGAAACGCTGGAACGCATGCGCGCGTGCCTGATCGCCTGGGAAGGAGGGGAGTGATGAACGAAGACCTGATCAACGCCGGTCTCGGCTACGTCCAGAGCCGCTTGGCTGAACTGGAAGCCAAGCGCGCCCGCGCGCCCGTCGGCGATAGTTGCGGCCTCGACGCCGAAGAAATCGATGAACTGGATGCCCTGTACGTGGCCGAACAGCAGCTCATCCGGCAGATGGCGGCTGAGCGCCGGGCCGAGGAGCAGCAGCGTGTGCAGGCGGCAGTCGACTGCCCGCCCGAAGGGCGATTGGCGGATTGGGTGGTCGGCGGGCGCGGACGCGTGCTCAACGAGCGCCGCGCCGACGCCGCCTTCCGTGGCCTCGCCCGCATCGAGAAAGCCCTGCGCAGCGGGAGCGGGGAATGAGCCATGGGCGCCGCGCGCAAGCTGGAACTGACCGACGAGCTTCGCCGCCGCTACGAGGCGGGTGACGAGACGCAGGCGAGCATTGCGGCGCTGTTCGGCGTATCGCGGCAGGCCGTGCACGCTGCGCTGAAACGGGCCGGCTGGCGCACCCCGGCTCCCTGTCCACCCAGCCCCTCAACTGACCAACCAGCTCCCCATCCTACCGCGCCGGCCTCCACGCCTCCGACCGACCTGCCGCTTGAGGCGGACAGTCACCCGGCGGCGGAGGTCGAGCGCATCCACGACCCCTATCGCGACATGCGCGAGCCGGCCCACCGCCTGCTCGTGCAATCGAGCCTGCGGGTGCTGCAGGAGACCAACACCAGCATGCTGCGTACCTCCGGTCAAAACAGCCCGCAATCGCTCAAGCGCTACATGGAGGTGATCAACCTGGTGGCCAATACCCTGGGCCGCATCGCCTTCTTCGCCGACCCGAACGACGCGGCGGAGCAGCTCACCACCCTGCGGATCGAGGTCATGACCGAAGAGGAAGAGAACGCGATCCGCACTGAAGCCGAGCGGCAGACGCAGTTCAGTCAGACCGGCTGGGTTGAGGACGAAGACAACGGGGAGGGCGATCTCACGGGCTTCACGGCCGCTGCGGCGCACGCCCAGGCTTGCGCGCGGCGCACCCCACGCGAAAGCGCGCGTGACGTTGACGGCGACGATACGGGCAAAGCATCGTCGGCTGACGGCAATGAGGGTGACGAAGACGCAGCATTGCCGGTCGATCTGCACGACAGCGCGAGCTTGGCACTGTGGCTTGAGACGCTCGCGCGCCGTCATGGCCGGCGTCTGCTGAGCGATCTTAGCCGGTTGTGCGGATACGACGGGAGCGGCAGCGTTGACGACCTGATCTCGCGCCTGCGCAGCGTCGCTGAAACCGATCTCGGGCGCATCGAGCGGGCGTTGGCTCAGACGCGTGCAACCTGGCAACACAGCGTCTCACACGGCGCGCCCGAGACTGGAATGTCCGCTCAAGCATGCGCTTCGGGCCGGGACTAACGCATGGAAGCCGGCGAACCCGTTCCGTTCAAGGCGCGACACGCGTTGCGGCGCAGCGACATGTCGTGCTTCATGGATGCGGAAAAGAAAAACGGTTGGGCGGTGAGGGCGCGATAGGGGTGATGAGCCCACCAAGCGCGATTAGGGTCCATCAACCATTCGGGCAGCGGGGTACTCAGGGCGAAGCCGGATCAGATGCGCGCGGACCATCACTCCGCTATAACCCCGCAATGCATGACATCACCCTGCATTATCTTGCCGACCGCCCCGGCCACACTCTCGCCTGCGCCCAGTGGGAACATGCGGAATGGGGCGCGGCCGGCGGCAGATCGCTCGATCATGCCATCGCCGCCTATGCCGACGCTCGCCGCGACACCCTGCCCATGACGCTGATTGCCTGCACGGCTGCGAACGATCTCGCCGGGATGGTCAGCCTATGGGAGAGCGACTGCCCGTTGCGCCCCGACCTGACGCCTTGGGCCGCATCCCTATATGTCTCGCCACGTTATCGTGGTCGCGGGATCGGCACGCTGTTGTTCGCCCAGATACGCGCCGAGGCGGCGAGGCTGGGCATCAAGCGCCTCCACCTCATGACCCAGCACTCAGAAGCAGTATATGCAGGCTTGGGATGGGTAACCTTCGATCGTATCGATGGGCCTGGAGCGATGAAAAACGCTGTGCTTATGCGGTTAGACTTACGCTAATAGGCGCACGTTCATCTCCGATTTGCGTCAACGGACAGGCGCCATGCACAATTGCGCCGTTTGCGCAATTGGCCATTATTTGCACATCACCACCAGACGTGATGCGGAGAGAGCATGAAGACGGCAAGAAAACTGACCGTGATGGAGCGCCTTCGTCTTCGCGTACTGTTCCTGGAAGGCGTTGGGCCAGAGAGGCTTGCAGCAGAGTTTCGCATCGACAGGTCGACGGTGTCGAGAAACACGGCTGGCAAAGGTTTCAAGGCGGGAACGGGGCTACAGGTCGAACAAGTCGTCCGACTTCATAGCCTCTGGATCAGTGAGGCCAAGGGTAAGGGAATGGAGCTGTCTCTCGGCGAAATTGCGGACATGGCCATTATTATTAGCGCTCGGCGTGGCGCCGGGGGACTGGTTGGCTTTGCCCAGTGCATTCTGAGCCAATTCAGCAACCTAACCGACGACATTCGGTTCAATTACGAGCCATCAGGCGCCCGCAACCAACAATCCGCGTTTTGAACGGGGCTACAGTCGCGCGACGACCTGCGAGCTAGGGCTGTAGCGACGCCCCCGCTCAAAACCCGCTACAGCCCGTTAAATCGCGCGCACGCCCCACCAGCACGCGCCGATCTACCGTTGCCAGCGATCGATCTGTTCGTCAGTGACCGCGTCGGGATAGCAAATCCGCGTCTGCGGGCGAATCTCATGCTTGTCGGCCGTCTCGCGAATGAAGGCCAACTCGTAACGGCCTGAGCCGTCCCTGCTCGGCCGACAGAACATCGGACCGTCACACTCGGGCGCGATACCCGCCGGCAAGCCGAGGCGATAGGTAACGCCGTCAGATGCTCCGATGGCAGTCACCACAACGCCCCTGGCGAGGAGGGTGACGTTCACATCGATCAGTGGCTCCCACCCCTTCGACCTCCATGCCATCACAGAACGTATGCTCTGTGATGGGGAAAGCACCATGGGGACGCGGGTGGTGCGGAAATAGTTGTCCGTGCAGGGGTGCTTCGGCCAAGGCGGGCCGAGATCATCGAAGAACACCCGGCCGCCATACATCGTCTGCACGAAGAACACGCTCGCGCCGCACACAGGGCAGCGAGCATTGGGATTGCAGAACGATTCGAACGTGAGGTCCTGACCGCGCTGCCAGAGCTTCCCGTCGGCGACGGAGAGATAGCGCACCGGCGACGGCGGCTGGTCGCGCCAGCCTCCTCCCCCCGTGTCACCACCCCAGCCGCACGTACACCCGGGTGCGTGGTTCCACGCATTGCACATGACGCCCTCCATTGCCGCAAACGACGTGAAGATGGGCGCCGGGCCATGGGGCGTCACTAAGGCCCGTGTGCATAGGCACAGGGGCTTCGATCTCTTGAAGACGGGGGCTAGGCGGTCTGGGGGCGTCGCGAGGCACAGGGCGGGCTGATAGTGCCGCGATAGGGGCCGGCCTACGCGGCTTATGCTGTCGATGCGCCTGCCACCGCCGTGGGATGCAATGCGGGACGATACCCGGCATGCAGCACGGCGAGGGTGGTGGCGGGGGTAAGCACTTCGACCATCTGCTCGCAGGAGCCGGTGCGGGCGCCGCCATAGCCCTCCATGGACCAGGGGCGCAGAACCCCGCCATGCCACAGATAGGCGATGTTGTCCCCGAGAGTGACCATGGCACCGTCGGGCAAGTCATCCAGCTTTGCCGGCACGCGGCGCTGGGCGCGGCCGTCGACGCGATCGGCATGCAGGCGAGCGTCGAGGTCGCCGATCTTGAATGGACCTGTCCAGCCCACTGCCGTCACCCGACGGTACTTGGAGATGTAGTCAGACTCGTCGCGGAAGCGGATTTCATCGTCGCTCATTGTGCGGTCGAGCAGATAGCCGCGGTGACACTCGTCGATGACGATGCAGTCGTATTGGTCGACCGGCGGGATGCTGGCGTCGTCCTCGGCGAACAGGACACGCTTCACCAGGGCCTGCACGGTGGCGATGTGAAGCTTGGTGCCGGCGTCGACCGCGGCCTCCTTCAGCTCCTTGATGCCGTAGATGTCGTTGAAGGTGGCGCCGTGGGTGATGCGGGTGTCCTTGAACGCGCCGCCGGTCTGCTCGCCGAGCGCGGTGCGGTCGACCAGGAACAGGATGCGCCGGAAGCGCTGGGCCTTGAGCAGACGATAGACCATGGCGATGGTGGTCTTGGTCTTGCCGGTGCCGGTGGCCATGGCGACCAGCACCTCGCGCTGGCCGGCGGCAATGGCGCCCTCCACCGCCTTGATCGCGCGCACCTGATAGTCGCGCAGGCCGAAGGCGAAGGTGAAATCCTCGGCCGCCAACTGGGCATGGGCGGCATCGACGTCCTGGCGCAGGCGTTCTCCCAGCCCAGTGGGCGTTGGCCAGCCCTCAAGCGGATAGGGCAGATTCTGGTCGCGGCGGGCATCGCGGAACCAGATGCCGCTCAGCGTTTCGAGCTGACGCAGGAAGGGCCGGCCATTGGCCGAGAACAGGAAGGGAACGTGGAACTCACCCCACGGCGCACCCTCCGGCAGCGCCTCATCGGCCTTGACCTGATAGCCGGCCGAATAGCGCGCCGATTGCTTGAGATAGGCTTGGACGTTCTTGTTCTTGCGCTTGGCCTCGACGACACCGACGGCGGTCAGGTCGATGAACAGCACGTAATCCGCCGGGCCGTTGGCCGTCGGCCATTCGGCGATGGCCACATTCTTCCCCTTCTGGGGGCGGGTGCCGTTGTCGAAGCGCAGGGTCTCGGTATCGACCGTCCAGCCTGCCGCGCGCAATTGCGCATCGATCAGCCGGCGGGTTTCGCGCTCGTCCAGCGGCAATCGCTTGGCCGCAGCCTCGCCGGCCGTGGCGACGAGCTTCACCTGCGCCGGCGTGGCCTGCGCCGCCGCCTGTGCCGCCGCCAGCGCGTCGTTGACCCGGGCTTGGTCAGCAGCGATCTGCGCTGCGAGGTCCTGCCGCGCCTGCTCGGTCTGCGCCGCCTGCTGTTCGGCAGCCAGCCGTCGCGCGGCCTCGACGCCAAGCTCGGAGCGCAGGCGTTCGAGTTCGTCCTTCAGCGCAACGGTCTCTTGCTGCGGATCGGGCGGCGGAACGAAGGGGCCGGGGGTGAACGTCGCATCGCGCGTGACGACGCGGTGAAACCAAACGCCCAGCGCCCGCGCGACCTTCAGACAGGTGAGCGCGTGCCGCGCATCGCCGCCGAATTCGTGATTGGCGTCGTTGCCGGCCTTGCGCAGCAGATGGAAGTGATCGGCGATCTCGCGCGGCAGCACCTTGCGGTCGGCCAGGCGGCGGAGCAGATCGACCTGCTTTTCATCGGGCGAAACCCACAGCCCGGCCTTCGCCGCCACCGACTGCGCCAGCAGCTCGCCGAATTGGCGCAGCTTGAGCAGGCAGGTGTTGGCATCGTCGGCGAAGAAGCGCTCAGCCAGCGCGCCGAGGCGCGCGAGCTGGCGATCATGCTGCTGAAGGAAGCCGAAATTATGTGAAGCGCCCATCCCTGCCGCACCTTCCTCACGGAACGCGTGCAGCATACCTTTGATGGGCGACTTTGACTACGGCGCACTGCCGCTAGAGTAGAGATGCTTGAGATCGATGCCATAGTCGACTTGGCAGATCGCCTCATAGAGCGGCTTCACCGCCGCGCCCTCGCTGTAGACGCGGAAGCTCATAGTGCGGACGGCGTGCCCGAGAATGTCCGCGGCAATCGACTCGTTAACCCCGGCACCCCGCAGCGCGTTTCCAAGATTGTGGCGGAACGAGTGATTAACCGTCTTACTATCAACCACCCCGGCGTTGCGCCTGGCTCGGGTGAACCACTTGCTGACATTGTGGGAATAGCGCTGGTCCAGCCCTCCGCGCGTCGCCTCCGGCCACAGATGGCCACCACCCTTCGCCTTCACCCGCTGGGCATGCTCGATAAAGCCCAGCTTGATTAGCTCGGGATGGACGGGCACGGTGCGATTGGATGCTTCTTCCTTCGTGCGATCCTGCTCATCGCCGACGACGTCGATCACCCAAATACCCTCGGTGCAGCGCACATCCTCGGCATGGAGCGCACACGCTTCCTCGAGCCGCAAACCGGCGAACAAGCCGAGAAACGGGATAAAAAAGCGCAGGTCGCGCACGACGACGTCGCCCGGCACCAGATGCTGCTTCGCACTCTTACAACCGAACCACGGTGGCGCGCGGAAAAGCTGTTCCAGCTCTTCCTTGCGCCAGGGACGGCGGTTCCTGGTCGGCGGCACCGCCTGCTTGTCGATGAAGCCGGCGGCAGGGTTCTCGCCCTCCCAATAGCCGTGCTTCTTAGCCCAGGAGAACAACGCCGACACCGCCGCCGCATGCCGGTTGAAAGTCTTTTGCGCGATCACAGGAGCCTCCGGCGCCTTCAGCGTCAAAATTTCGCGCAAGGTCTTCTTGCGGTAGCGCCGATCTTGCCCGTGGTCGCGCGGCAGGCCGACCAGGGCGATGAAGAAGTCGGACAGCTTTCGGCGATCGACATCGGCAAACGCGCGATCGCCAAGCCACCCCATGAGAAGGTCGAGCGTGCGGCGGTCTTGGGCAATAGTCTGCTTGCTCTTCGTGCGCGCCTTGTCGGCCAGATGCTTCTCAACGATCTCGGCGAGCCGAGGGCCGACCGGGCGCGGCCTGGGCGCCGCCCGGCCCATCGCCGGCCTGAACAGCGTGTCGGACGCCTGATGGTCGTAGCGGCCGTCGCAATAGCGTGCTTCATAGGCGGTCGCCGCCTCAACCACGGCCCGCAGCAGATTACGGCGGAGCAGGTCGTATTGCGGCATGTCGGGAGCGACCTGGACGCCGTCTCGCTCGGCAAGACGCTTGAGGAGTCCGTCGGCCTGACCCAAATCGTTTTTCACGAGCGCTTGACGGGCATCGCCCACAAGCTTCTGTGCGAGGGCGCGTTTGCGCTCGATGCCCTCCTGAGCCACCACCCCGCCGGCGAGGAACGCGGCTTCGGCTTCGTCGAGAATGGAGGCGAGGAATGAGCGCGCGACATCTTCGATGTCGGGGATTTGCGGGTTGGTGATGAGCATGGCGAAAAGCTGGTCCGTCCTTGCAGTGAGTTGACGCGCGCGAAGAGCGGCGTCACGCGCGCTGCCGGTGTGCAAGGACACAGCGATCTCGTCTCGGCCGAGCAGATGCGCCAACGAAAAAGGCACTCTTCGTCGCCAGTGGTAGATAGTGCCGCGCCGCCGCAGATGAATAGACCGCATGGCCAGCCCGCCGTCCGATGTGGGCAGCGATGTGGGACATAGACCCACCCGCCGGGAACGGTGCGGCGCGAATCAACAAGTATGTGAGTGACTTACGGAAAAGTTGGCTGGGGGACTAGGATTCGAACCTAGACTGGCGGAGTCAGAGTCCGCTGTCCTACCGTTAGACGATCCCCCAGCAGGCGGCTGTGCCGGCCGGTGCGGCGGGTGCGGTGGTTGTTGACACCGGTCCGTCGCGAGAGGCGCACCTTCTATCACAACATTTTCGGAAATGAAAAGGGAAAAATCGCGCGTGGCCCGCGGTGGCGTTAAACCCCTTTGCCGCCATGAATTTTTCTTGGGGCCGACGGTGGCGGCGCGGTACAGTCGGAGTGCCGTGGAGCGTTTCGCCGCACCGCCGCGCCTTCCCGCAAGCGAGCACGCATTTGAGTTTCCTATCTTCGTCCTCCTCTGCCGACGCCGTTTATGCCGCGCTGGACCTGGGCACCAACAATTGCCGCATGCTGGTCGCGCGTCCGCAGGGGCGGACGTTTCGGGTGGTCGACGCGTTCTCGCGCATCACCCGCCTGGGCGAGGGCGTGGCCGCCACCGGACGGTTGAGCGAGGAGGCAATGGCCCGCACCGTTTCCGCCTTGCGGGCCTGCGCGGACAAGATGGCGAGGAACCGCGTCACCCATGCCCGGCTGGTGGCGACCGAGGCCTGCCGCCGCGCGGCCAATCATGCGGAATTCGCCGCCCGCGTGGCCGGCGAGACGGGCCTGGACCTGAACATCATCACCGCCCATGAGGAGGCGGGGCTGGCGCTGGCGGGCTGCGCTTCGCTGATGGAGCCGGACGTGCCCTGGGCGCTGGTGTTCGACATCGGCGGCGGCTCGACCGAACTGGTCTGGGTCGCCAATGGCGACAGCCGCCGCGAGGTGCAGGGCGTGCAATCGCTGCCCATCGGCGTGGTCACCCTGGCCGAGGAAATGGGCGACCGCCTGAACACCCCCGCCGGCTATGCCGAGGCGGTGGCCGCCATCCGCCTGCGCCTGCAATCGTTCGAGGCGCGCCACGGCATCGCCGAGCGCCTGGGCGACGGCAGCGTGCAGATGCTGGGCACGTCGGGCACCGTCACCACCCTGGCGGCGCTGCATCTGGACCTGGAACGCTATGAGCGCAGCCTGGTGGACGGCGTCGATCTGCATTTCGATCACATCGCCGGGGTCACGGCCCGCCTGGCCGGCATGACCACGGCGGAACGGTCCCGCCACCCCTGCATCGGCCCCGAGCGGGCCGATCTGGTTCTGGCCGGCTGCGCCATTCTGGAGGCCATGTGCCACCTGTGGCCGCTGACCTCGCTGCGGGTCGCCGATCGCGGCGTGCGCGAGGGCCTGCTGTTGTCCATGATGGCCGAGAACGCCCACCGCCCGGCCCTGGGAAAGGTTTGATATGAGCAAGTCCCCCACCAAATCGAGCAGCGGTCGCGGCTCGGGCAGCCGCATGATGTTCGAGGCGGTCAAGACCGCCAAGAAGCGCAAGCCGTCCTCGACCCGCTGGCTGCAGCGCCAGTTGAACGACCCCTATGTGCACGAAGCCCGCAAGCTGGGCTATCGCTCGCGCGCGGCGTTCAAGCTGATCGAGCTGGACGAGAAGTTCCACTTCCTGAAAAAGGGCCTGCGCGTGGTGGATTTGGGCGCCGCCCCCGGCGGCTGGACCCAGATCGCCGTGGACCGCGTCGGCCCCAAGGGCAAGGTGGTCGGCATGGACATCCTGGAATACGACCCGGTTCCAGGCGCCATCTGCATGCAGGGCGACTTCCTGGCCGACGATTCGCCCGACCGCCTGAAGGAGGCGCTGGACGGGCTGGCCGACGTGGTGGTGTCCGACATGGCCGCCCCCACCACCGGCCACCCGGCCACCGATCATTTGCGCATCATCGGTCTGGTGGAGGTGGCGCTGCATTTCGCCATGGAGGTGTTGGCCCCCGGCGGCACCTTCGTCGCCAAGGTGTTCCAGGGCGGCACGGAAAAGACGCTGCTGGAGCTGCTGAAAAAGAACTTCACCACGGTGCGCCACGCCAAGCCGCCGGCCAGCCGCAAGGAATCGGCCGAGACCTATGTGGTCGCCATGGGGTTCAAGGGCGGCGAGCCGGCAACCGCCTGGCGCGACGAGCGCGAGGACGACCTGGCCGAGGACAGATAGGAGCGACGGCGGAGGCGGGAGCGCCTCCCCGCCCTGCCCCATCGGGGCCAGGGGGCGCCCATCGCGCGCGCGCCATGCTCCGGCCGGGCCGAACTGAGCGTAGCCTGTGGCGGCGCGCCTTCAAGATGAGGCGCGCTGCTCCGCCGCCAATCGCGGGCGCGGCCCAGCCGCCGGAGGCGCCCGGCGAGGGCGAAACTACAAGCGACAGGCCGTGATGCACATTTTGGGCATCCCGGTCTAATGACGCAGCACCGCCACCAGATGGGTTTCCAGTTCGCGGGGCATGCGGCCGCACAGGTTGCGGTCCACCTCGCGCACCACGCGCTCGCGGGTGGCGGGGGCCATCTGCGCCTCGACCTCGGTCAGCACCGCCAGCGGTCCCACCAGCACCAGCGAGTGGAACATGCGGGCGCGCTCGGCCCGGTCCAACTGGCTGGCCAGCCGCCCGGCGAAGGTGCGGCCGCCCTGGGGCAGACCAAAGCCCATCACCGGCTCGAAGGCATAGCCCGGCGCATCGCAGCGGTAGAATTGCGCTTGATCGCCGTCGGCAAGGCATACCCAGGTGTCCGCCGTTCGCATGGCACCCTCCCGTGATCCAGGTGCGGTGCGGGGCAAGGGAATCCGGGCGACAGCGGGTTGCGGCCGGGGTACTCCTCGCACCAGCATACCTACCATACCATATCCAAGGTCATGATGCTGCCATGGCATGCTTGAGAGGCGGGCCATATTGTGTATGATGGCGCGCCACTACTCCCCGGAGGTGGCATGGAAATCAAGGAAGCCCTCACGTTCGACGACGTTCTGCTGGTCCCGGCGGAATCGGACGTGCTGCCGACGCAAGTCGATACCCGCACCCGCATCACCCGCAGCATCGAACTCGGCATCCCGCTGGTCTCGGCGGCCATGGATACCGTCACCGAGGCACGGCTGGCCATCGCCCTGGCCCAGACCGGCGGCATCGGCGTGATCCACAAGAACCTGGAGATCGCGGCCCAGGCGTCCGAGGTGCGCGCGGTCAAGAAGTTCGAATCCGGCATGGTGGTCAATCCGGTGACCATCCATCCCGACCAGCCGCTGGCCGAGGCGCTGCGGCTGATGGCCGATTTCAAGATCTCGGGCATTCCGGTGGTCGAGCGCGGCTCGGGCAAGCTGGTCGGCATCCTGACCAACCGCGACGTCCGCTTCGCCTCGAACGTCCAGCAGCCGGTCGCCGAGCTGATGACCAAGGACCGCCTGGTCACCGTGCGCGAAGGCGTGGACAAGGAAGAGGCCAAGCGCCTGCTGCACCAGCACCGCATCGAAAAGCTGCTGGTGGTGGACGCCGATTACCGCTGCACCGGCCTGGTGACGGTCAAGGACATCGAAAAGGCCAAAGCCCATCCCAACGCCTGCAAGGACGCCCAGGGCCGCCTGCGGGTCGCCGCCGCCACCGGCGTCGGCCCCGACGGCATCAAGCGCGCCGAAGCGCTGATCGAGGCCGAGGTGGACCTGATCGTGGTCGATACCGCCCACGGCCATTCCCGCGGCGTGATCGAGGCGGTGCGCACCATCAAGCGCATGGCCCCCGACACCCAGGTGGTCGGCGGCAACATCGCCACCCCCGAAGCCGCCCGCGCGCTGGCCGATGCCGGTGCCGACGCGGTCAAGGTGGGCATCGGCCCGGGCACCATCTGCACCACCCGCATGGTGGCGGGCGTGGGCGTGCCCCAGCTTTCCGCCATCATGGAAGTGTCGGAAGTCACCCGCAAGGCGGGCATCTGCCTGATCGCCGACGGCGGCATCAAGTTCTCGGGCGATCTGGCCAAGGCCATCGCCGCCGGCGCCGATTGCGTGATGGTCGGCTCGCTGCTGGCCGGCACCGAGGAAAGCCCGGGCGAGGTGTTCCTGTACCAGGGCCGTTCCTACAAATCCTATCGCGGCATGGGGTCGATCGGCGCCATGGCGCGCGGCTCGGCCGACCGCTATTTCCAGGCCGACGTCCAGGACAGCCTGAAGCTGGTGCCCGAGGGCGTGGAAGGCCGCGTGCCCTACAAGGGTCCGGCCGCCAACGTCATCCACCAGTTGGTGGGCGGCCTGCGCGCCGGCATGGGCTATACCGGCAACCGCACCATCGGCGAGATGCAGACCCGCTGCACCTTCCGCCGCATCACCTCGGCCGGCCTGCGTGAAAGCCATGTCCACGACATCGCCATCACCAAGGAAGCGCCGAACTACAAGTCGGAATAGGCAACGTTTCGCACGGCGCCCCGGGGTTCGCCCCCGGGGCGCCTTTTTCATGCCCGCACCACCGGACATTTAGGTCAGCAAGGCTTGCCTTTTTTCACGAAGGCCGGTACGGTCCTCCAGGCTGCGCAAAACGGCGTCGCGCGAAACAATATTTTCCGCGAAGCGTATTTTTGGGCGCCCGATGGACGGCAAGCTCGATTACAATTGCCGTTCTTTGCGTGCGGGCTTCATGACGAGGATGACAGCGGTGACCGATTGGGCTGAGCGATTTTCCCCCTATGGCAAGCGTGCCAAGGCCTCTGAAATCCGGGAACTGCTGAAGTTGCTGGACCAGCCGGACATCATCTCGTTCGCCGGCGGCATCCCCGATCCCAAGCTGTTTCCCCGCCAGTTGATGGCCGACGTGCACGCCGAAATCTTCGGCGACAAAGCCACCTCGAACATGGCGCTGCAATATTCGGTGTCGGAAGGCTACGGCCCCTTGCGCGATCTGCTGGTCGCCGAGATGAAGAGCCTGGGCATCACCTGCACCCGCGACAACATCGTCATCACCAACGGCTCGCAGCAGGGCCTGGACCTGCTGGGCCGGCTGTTCATCGGCCCCGGCGACAAGGTCCTGGTGGCGCGCCCCACCTATCTGGGCCTGTTGCAGGCCTTCACCGCCAGCGGCCCGGTCTATGACGACATCGCCAAGCTGACCGGCCCCGAGCCGATCGCGGCCAAGCTGGCCTATGCCATGCCCGACTTCCAGAACCCCAGCGGCGAGACCATGACCCTGCCCGAGCGCGAGGCGCTGCTGGACGGCGCGCGCCGTTCCGACCTGGTGCTGCTGGAGGACACCGCCTACAACAAGCTGTCGTTCGACGGCCCGCTGCTGCCCAGCCTGATGGAGCTGGACATCGCCCGCGAAGGCGGCATCGAGAACAGCCGCGTGGTCTATTGCGGCACCTTCTCGAAATCGGTGGTGCCGGGCCTGCGCGTGGGCTGGATCGTCGCCGCCAGCCCGATCATCCAAAAGCTGGTGCTGATGAAGCAGGCCGCCGACCTGCATACCTCGACCCTGGCCCAGGTCGCCCTGGCCAAGGTGATCGAGCGCCTGCCGGCCGACCACGCCGAAACCCTGTGCGCCACCTATCGCCCGCGCCGCGACGCCATGGTGGCCGCCTTGGACGAATTCATGCCCGAGGGCGTGACCTTCACCCGGCCGGGTGGCGGCATGTTCATCTGGGTGACCCTGCCCGAGGGCTTCGATGGCGCCACCTTGCTGGCGCGCGCCATCGAGCAGGAGCGCGTGGCCTTCGTCCCCGGCTCGGCCTTCTATGCCGGCCCGCCGGCCGCCAACACGCTGCGGCTGTCGTTCTCGGCCACCTGCCCCGACAAGATCCGCGAAGGCATCCGCCGCCTGGGGTCGCTGATCGCGCGCGAACACAACAGCATGACCCAGGCCCGCTCGGCCTGATATAAGGTCAGGTTCCCGCTCTTTCCGCCCTTCCCCCGGCCCCCGTGGCCCGAGCAATCGGGCCACCGATTCATTGCCTGACGCCCGGTCGCGACCGGGACGTCGGGGCCGGCGGAGGGGCGGACCCGTTTCTGGATGACGCCATGACACCCGCCGCCCGCCTTGCCGCCGCCATCGAATTACTGGACGAGATCGAGGCCACCCAGCGCCCCGCCGATCAGGTCGCCTCGTTCTATTTCAAGGGGCGCCGCTATATCGGCTCCAAGGACCGCCGTGCGGTGGCCGAGACGGTGTGGCGGGTGCTGCGCCGCAAGGCGCGCATCGACTGGTGGCTGGAATTCCTGGACCATCCGCACGACGCCCGCGCCCGCGTGTTCGCCGACCTGGCGTTCGAAGGCGGCGAGCTGAAGCCCGAACTGTTCGAAGGCGCCCATTCCGCCCCCAAGCCGGGCAAGGAAGAACGACGCATGTTCGACCAGCTCAAGAGCAAGGACATCTTCAACCGCGACATGCCCGCCTGGGTCAAGGGCGAGTTCCCCGAATGGCTGACGCCCCGGCTGGACGCCCTGTGGGGCGAGGCCATGCTCCGCGAAGTCGCCGCCATGCGCGACGAGGCGCCCCTGGACCTGCGCGTCAACACCCTGAAGGCCACGCGCGAGGACGCGCGGATCGCCCTGAAGAAGGAAGGCATCGCCGCCGAACCCTGCGCCCTGTCGCCGCTGGGCCTGCGCCTCAAGTCGCGTGTGGCGCTGGTGCAGGTGCAGGCGTGGCGCAACGGCCTGATCGAGGTGCAGGACGAAGGCTCGCAACTGGTCGCCCTGGTGGCCGACGCCCATCCGGGCATGGCGGTGGTGGATTATTGCGCCGGCGCCGGCGGCAAGACCCTGGCGCTGGCGGCGGCCATGCAGAACAAGGGCCGGCTGGTGGCCTGCGACGTGGCCGAATGGCGGGTGGACAAGGCCCAGGAGCGCCTGCGCCGCAACGGCGTGCACAACGTCACCCGGCGGGTGATCTCGGGCGAATCGGACAAGTGGATCAAGCGCTCCGCCGCCAGCTACGACCGTGTGCTGGTGGACGCGCCGTGCACCGGCACCGGCACCTGGCGCCGCAACCCCGATGCCAAGTGGCAACTGACCGAAACCGACCTGCTGGAGCTGGTGGAGCGGCAAAAGGCCATCCTGGCCAGCGCCGCGCGCCTGACCAAGGCCGGCGGCCTGCTGGTCTATGCCACCTGCTCGATCCTGCCCGAGGAGAACGAACGGCAGGTGGAGGGCTTCCTGGCCGCCCATCCCGAATACGAGGCCGTGCCCATCCCCGAATTGTGGCCGCGGATCGCCCCCGAAACCCCCTGCCCGGTCAGCGGCCCGTGGCTGCGCCTGTCGCCGCTGTCCCACGGCACCGACGGCTTCTTCGCCGCGGTGATGCGCAAGAAGGCCGCCGAATAGCGCCCCGTGCCCCCTCGGGCGTCGAACGAAACGCCCGAGGGTTCCGCCCGCGCCGGCGGGTTCGCGTCATCTGACGCCTCTTGAGACCCGCCCCTAGAGCAGCGTCTTGCGGATGTGTTCCAGCACGCCGCGCGCGCCCGCCTCCACCATGTCCAGCACCCGCTCGAAGCCGTCGCCATTGCCGTAATAGGGATCGGGCACGTCGCGGATGCCGAGATCGGGGGCGAAATCCAGGAACAGGCGCACCCGCTCGGCCCGGCCGGGCGGGCACAGCTTGCGCAGGGTGTCGGCATGACCGCGATCCATGGCCAGGACCAGATCGAACTCGTCGAAATCAGCGGGCCGCACCTTGCGCGCGCGCTGGTCGGACAGGTCGATGCCGCGCCTGAGCGCGGCGGCAGCCGAGCGAGCGTCCGGCGGCTCACCCACATGGTAGCCATGGGTGCCGGCGGAATCGGCGGCGACGCGGCCGGACAGCCCCTCGGCCGCGACCAGGGCGCGGAACACGCCTTCGGCGGTGGGCGAGCGGCAGATGTTGCCCGTGCAGACGAAGAGAACCTTGATCATCCCCTGGGGATACCCGGAACCCCCGCCCGCCGCAAGGGCCATGGCCGCGCCAGTTGATCAAAGTCATAGGCGCCCCATCGCCGCCGTCGTCGTATGGGCGTTCAACTGAGGATTCGGCCCGGGGGGGAAGGATGAGCACGAGCGGATGGTGGGCGCGACAGCCCATCGGACGACGTTTGGCGATGGGTTTCGCGGCCTTGTGCGCCCTGTTATGGGCGATCAGCACGCTGGCCGCGCTGTCGGCGCAGAACCTTCAGACCGTCAATGCCCGCATCGTCGGCCTGCGCCTGCCGGTGGCGGAAACCAGCGCGCGCATGGAAACCCAATTGCAGGCGTCGCTGGCGGCGTTGCGGGGCTTCCTGCTGACCGGCAACGACCGCTTTCGCGCCGACCGCGCCGAAGCCTGGCGCAATCTGGCAACGCTGAGCGCCGGCATGGACGGCCTGGCCATCCATTTCACCAATGCCGACAACCGCGACCGCTGGGCCGAGCTGAAAGACCTGCTGCCGCAGATCAGCGCCTTTCAGGACCAGGCCGAGGCCGCCGGCCCGGGCGAGGCCGGCACCCGCATTCTGGTGGCCGATCTGGTGCCGCGCGTCACCCG
This sequence comes from Pseudomonadota bacterium, assembly GCA_023426365.1. GTDB lineage: Bacteria > Pseudomonadota > Alphaproteobacteria > Rhodospirillales > Magnetospirillaceae > Magnetospirillum. The sequence goes on along the minus strand of JAFAAW010000101.1, from coordinate 10,785 downwards.
CGCCATCGCCATCCTGGCCGGCGAGCGCGGGGCGGACGGCCGGCGCCTGGGCGGCATGGTGGACAGCCAGAAGCTACTGCTGGCCGCCGACGCGGCCGAGGTGGAAAGCCGCCTGTCCGCCCTGTTGGTCGGCGCCTGGGCGGCCCTGATCTGCGGGTTGGTGGCGGGCGCCCTGATCGCCTGGGGCACCCAGCGGTCCATCGTGCCGCCGCTGGCCGCGGTGACCTTGTCCATGCGCCGGCTGGCCGAGGGCGACGCCGCGATCAGCGTGCCCGGCGCCGACCGCCGCGACGAGATCGGCGCCATGGCAAACGCGCTTGAGGTGTTCCGCCGCACCCTGCTGGCCAGCCGCGAGTTGGAAGCGCGCGAGCGCGAGGAGGCCCAGGCCCGCCAGCACCGCGCCGAACTGATCGCCCGCCTGACCGCCGAGTTCGACGACGAGGCTTCGGCCCTGGTGCGGGCGGTGGCCGCCGCCGCCAGCGAGCTGGAGGCCACCGCCGGTTCCATGTCCGCCGCCGCCGCCCAGACCACCGTGCAGGCCGGGGCTGCCGCCACCGCCACGGACCAGGCATCGGGCAACGTACAGATGGTGGCCGCCGCCGCCGAACAATTGACCGCCAGCATCACCGAGATCAGCCGGCAGGTGGAACAATCCTCGATCATGGCGGAGGATGCGGTCGGCGAGGCCAACGCCGCCGCCAGCGAGGTGGGGCGGCTGGCCGACTCGGTCGGCCGGATTGACGAGGTGGTGCGCCTGATCAGCGCCATCGCCGGCCAGACCAACCTGTTGGCGCTGAATGCCACCATCGAGGCGGCGCGCGCCGGCGAGGCCGGCAAGGGCTTCGCCGTGGTGGCCGGCGAGGTGAAAAGCCTGGCCAACCAGACCGCCAAGGCCACCGAGGAGATCGGCCGCCAGATCGCCCTGGTGCAGGACCAGACCCACACGGTGGTGGGGGCGATCCGCGACATCGTCGCCGTCATTCACCGCATGGGCGCCATCGCCGGCGAGATTGCCGCCGCCGTGGCCGAACAGGCCGGGGCCACCGCCGAAATCGCCCGCAGCGTCGAGGAAGCATCAAGCGGCACCGCCGAAGTGCGCGGCAACATGAGGGGCGTACGCCAGGCGGCCGACGGCACCGGCGCCGCCGCGGCCCAGGTGCTGGCGTCGTCCAGCGATCTTGCCGCCCAGGCGGGGGCGTTGCGCAATGTGATCGGCGAATTCCTGGGGCGCGTCCGCGCGGCTTGATGCGCCGGTCCGCTTTGTTATGCTGCGCCGCACAGTCCCTGCGCAGCAAAGGCGGACCATGACGCGCCCCATCATCTCGCCCCAGGCTCCCATCGTCGTGCTGACCGGCGCCGGCATTTCCAAGGAATCCGGCCTCGACACCTTTCGCTGTGCCGGCGGCATCTGGTCCAAGGTCCGGCTCGAGGATGTGGCCACGCCCGAGGGCTTTGCGCGCAACCCCGCCCTGGTGCAGGATTTCTACAACGCCCGCCGCGCGCAACTGGGCGACCCGGCCATCCAGCCCAACGCCGCCCACCACGCCCTGGCGCGGCTGGAGCGGGACTGGCCCGGCGGCGTGCTGCTGGTCACCCAGAACATCGACGACCTGCACGAACGGGCCGGATCGGAACGTCTGATCCACATGCATGGCGAATTGCGCAAGGTGCGCTGCGACCATTGCCGCCAGGTGCTGAGCTGGCACGAGGACGTATCCACCGCCACCCCCTGCCCCCAATGCCAGCACCCCGCGCTACGCCCCCACGTGGTGTGGTTCGGCGAAATGCCGCTGGACATGGACCGCATCTATGACGCGCTGGAAGCATGCGGGCTGTTCATGTCCATCGGCACCTCGGGCAACGTCTATCCGGCCGCCGGCTTCGTCCACGCGCTACGCCAGCGCGGGCTGGCCCACACGGTGGAGCTGAACCTGGACCCCAGCGAGGGCGCCAGCCTGTTCGCCGAGGCGATCTATGGTCCGGCATCCCAGGTGGTGCCCGATTTCGTGGAGCAGTTGCTGCGGCTGGCATAGACCCGCGCGTCCGCGCGCCCCTCTCCCCTCGCCCTCGCCCCCTCTGACGGCCCGTTCGGGTGCCCGTCCATGGGCAACGGGCAGGCACGCCCATGCCCCCTTCGTCGCCGGCACTTGACTCTTTTGCGTTGCACGCGCCTATATCACCATCGGATATACGGGGTTGTACGCATGGATCAAGGCTCGGCCAGGACCGAGTTCGACCCGCGCCGGCTGGCGGCGCTGTCGCTCGCAGCCATCGGCGTGGTGTATGGCGATATCGGCACCTCTCCGCTTTACACCATCAAGGAATGCTTCGGCGGCAGCCATGGGCTGGCGGTCAATCCCGCCAACGTGCTGGGCATCGCGTCCCTGGTGTTATGGGCGCTGATCATCGTCGTCACCCTGAAATACGTGCTGTTCGTCATGCGCGCCGACAACCGCGGCGAAGGCGGCATCTTGGCGCTGCTGGCGCTGGCCATCCACTCGGCCCATTCCGACCGCCGCGGCATGGGGCCGGTCATGGTGCTGGGCCTGTTCGGCTGCGCGCTGTTCTTCGGCGACAGCATCATCACCCCGGCCATTTCCGTTCTGTCCGCCATCGAGGGGCTTGAGGTCGCCTCGCCCCAATTGGAACCCTATGTGGAGCCGGTGACGCTGGGCGTCATCACCCTGCTGTTCCTGGTGCAAAGCCGCGGAACCACCAAGATCGGCGCGGTGTTCGGCCCCGTCATGCTGTTGTGGTTCGTCGCGCTGGCCGCCTTCGGGATCATGGAGATCGTGACCGAGCCGGCGATCCTTGCCGCCGTCAATCCGCTGCACGGCATCCGCTTCGTGATCGCCAACGGCTGGCTGGCCTTCATGGTCCTGGGGTCGGTGGTGCTGGCGGTGACCGGGGCGGAAGCGCTGTATGCCGATATGGGCCATTTCGGCAAGCGCCCCATCCAGTCCGCGTGGTTCGCCCTGGTGCTGCCGGCTCTGGCGCTCAACTATTTCGGCCAGGCGGCGCTGCTGCTGGACGACCCCGAGGCGGTGCGCAACCCCTTCTACCTGCTGGTGCCCGAGCCGCTGCTCTATCCCATGATCGGGCTGGCCACCTGCGCCGCGGTAATCGCCTCGCAGGCGGTGATCTCGGGCGCGTTCTCGCTGTCGCGCCAGGCGGTTCAGCTTGGTTTTTCGCCGCGCCTGGAAATCCGCCACACCTCGGACGAGGAGGAGGGGCAGATCTACATCCCGCGGGCCAATTGGGGCCTGTACATCGGCATCGTGGTGCTGGTGCTGGGCTTTAAATCCTCGTCCAATCTGGCCGGCGCCTACGGCATCGCCGTCACCGGCACCATGGTGTGCAGCACCGTGCTGGCGCTGGTGGTGGCGCGCACGCTGTGGAAGTGGCCGCTGCCGGTGTGCATCGGCCTGGGCGTCGCCTTCCTGTCGCTGGACATGGCGTTCATGGGCGCCAACCTGCTCAAGATTCCCGATGGCGGCTGGTTTCCGCTGATGGTGGGCGTGGGCATGTTCCTGCTGATGGCCACCTGGAAGCGCGGGCGCCAGATCCTGGCCAAGCGGCTGGCCGAGGATTCCATGCCCATCGACCTGTTCCTGGCCCGGCAAAAGGAAAAGCCCACCCGTCGCGTCGCCGGCACCGCCATTTACATGACCGGCAACCCGGAAATCATTCCCGTTGCGCTGCTCCACAACCTCAAGCACAACAAGGTGTTGCATGAACGGGTCGTGTTCATGACCGTTGTTTTCGAGGACATCCCGCGCGTCTCCGCCAAGGACCGCGTGCTGGTGCAGGGCCTGGCGGAAGGCTTCTATTCCATCACCGTCCGCTACGGCTTCTTCCAGGAGCCCAACCTGCCCAAGGTGCTGCGGCTGTGCAAGGCATTCGGCCTGGAGTTCGATCTGATGCAGACCTCGTTCTTCCTGGGCCGCGAAACCCTGATCCCGTCCATCCATCCCGAGATGGCCGAATGGCGGGAAAAGCTGTTCGTGGTGATGAGCCGCAATTCGGTTTCCGCCACCGACTTCTTCCGGATTCCCGCCGGCCGCGTGGTCGAGCTGGGAACCCAGGTCCAGCTCTAGCCGCGAAGGCGCGCCCATGTCCACCTCCGCCGCCAACCCCAATTTGGACGAAGAGGGCCGGCACGCCCATTCGCGAAACGCCTTCGCGCTGATGTTCGGCGCCATCGGCGTGGTGTTCGGCGACATCGGCACCAGCCCGCTTTACGCCATGAAGGAAACCTTCGCCGGCCCCCACCCGCTGGCGCTGGACCGGCTGCATGTGCTGGGGGTGCTGTCCTTGGTGTTCTGGGCGGTCACCATTGTGGTGTCCATCAAGTACGTCATCTTCATCATGCGCGCCGACAATCGCGGCGAGGGCGGCTCGCTGGCGCTGCTGGCCCTGGTCAGCCGGGCCGCGCACGGCCGCCCCGGCCTGACGGCGCTGGTGTCGTCGCTGGGCATCTTCGCCGCCGCCTTGTTCTACGGCGATTCCATGATCACCCCGGCGGTATCCGTCCTGTCGGCGGTGGAGGGATTGTCGGTGGTGGCGCCGCAAATGGAACAATGGGTGGTGCCGACCACCATTGCCATCCTGGTGATCCTGTTCGCCATTCAAAGCCACGGCACGGCAGCCATGGGCATGGCGTTCGGCCCCATCATGACCGGCTGGTTCACCGTCCTGGCGATCCTGGGCATTCGCAATATCGGCCTGCAGCCCGACGTGCTGAAGGCGCTGTCGCCCCATTACGCCATGATGTTCCTGGCCGCCGACGGCTGGCAGGGCTTCCTGGCCTTCGGCTCGGTGGTGCTGGCCGTCACCGGCGCCGAGGCGCTTTACGCCGACATGGGCCATTTCGGACGCCTGCCCATCCGGCTGGCCTGGTACCTGCTGGTGCTGCCGGCGCTGGTGCTCAATTATTTCGGCCAGGGCGCGCTGCTGCTGACCAATCCGCAGGCGCTGGAAAACCCGTTCTTCCTGATGGCGCCCGGCTGGGCGGGCATTCCGCTGCTGATCCTGGCCACCTGCGCCACCGTGATCGCCTCGCAGGCGGTGATCTCGGGCGCGTTCTCGGTAACCCGTCAGGCCATCCAGTTGGGCTATCTGCCCCGCATGACCATCATCCATACCTCGGAAAAGGAAATCGGCCAGATCTACATCCCGGTGCTGAACTGGACGCTGATGTTCTTCGTCATGGCCCTGGTCATCGGCTTTCGCACCTCGTCCAACCTGGCGTCGGCCTATGGCGTCGCGGTGACCGGCACCATGGTCATCGACGCCTGCCTGATCGGCATGGTGATGGTGCTGCTGTGGGGCTGGAACCGCCGCCGCGTGCTGATGCTGCTGGGCGTGTTCATGACGGTGGACGTGGCGTTCTTCCTGGCCAACGCCACCAAGATCCCCCATGGCGGCTGGTTCCCGCTGGCGGTCGGCCTCAGCATCTTCGTGCTGCTGACCACCTGGAAGCGCGGCCGCGCCCTGCTGATGGCGCGGCTGCGCGCCGACAACATGCCCGAGGACGTGTTCCTGGCCTCGCTGTCGGACAAGGTGGCGCGGGTGCCCGGCACCGCCATCTTCCTGACCGGCACCACCGAGGGCATCCCGCTGGCCCTGCTGCACAATCTCAAGCACAACAAGGTCATCCACGAGCGGGTGGTCATCCTGACCGTGCTGAACGAGGAAATCCCCGCCGTCTCGTCCGCCCGCCGCATCGAGACGCACGAGCTGGCCCCCGGCTTCCAACGGCTGATCCTGCGCTTCGGCTTCATGGAGGACACCAACATCCCCAAGACGCTGGCCCATGCCCGCAGCGACCAGTTGGGCTTCTTCTACGAACCCATGAGCATTTCCTACTTCCTGTCGCGCGAGACGATCATTCCGTCCAGCGTGCCGGGCATGGCAGTGTGGCGCGAACACCTGTTCGCCTGGATGGCGCGGTCGGCCACCAGCGCCATGGACTTCTTCCATCTGCCGTCGAACCGGGTGGTGGAACTGGGCAGCCAGGTGGAGATTTAGGCCGGCGAGCGTCAAATATGACGCTCACCGGTCTGTCTACGTTTGGCCCTCGCCGGGCGCGCGCCTCCGCGCGCTTGGCGTACGGCCGCGACGGCGGCAGATCGCGGCCGTGCGCCGGATGTCGCGCTGGCCGCTCCCGACCAAGGACGCCACCGCGACGCCGCGCCCGTCATGGGCGCAGGCGAGGTCGCTGGCGGGGCCGGGGCGGGCGGCCGCGGCTCAGCGCGCCTCGTCGTCCACCAGGCCGCCGCTTCCGGCCAGCCAGTGGCGCAGGGCGCGGCGCTGCATCACCTTCTCCTGGGCGGCCACGGGCAGATCGCCCAGGGTGATCACGCCGCGCCGGATCAGCACCTCGATCAGATCTTCCAGAACCCGGATGAAGGCCAGGTCCGAGTGGAGGAAGGCCTGATCCTCGTCGGCCACCTCGGCGCCGCAGGTGCGGGTCAGCAGGGCCAGCAACTCGCTGTTATCCGGCGCCACCAGTTCGGCGGCATCGTCCAGGGGCACCTCGGCCATGCCGACCACATGGCCGTCCTGGTCACGGATCACATAGGGCATGGCGCGGTTCACTCCTGGGGGGCTGGTGGCGGCATCTGCGCATGGGGCCCGGGCCGGCTTGCCGGGCATGCCCCAGCTTAGCGCCGCGCGCGATCCTCACCAATGAAAACGGCCCGCTGCCAGGGCAGCGGGCCGGATCCGGTCCGACGAAGCGCGGGCAAGGTCCTTAGTGGAACTTGCGCGGCAGATCGGCGATGGCGGCGTCGGCCAGGGCGGCCTTCTGCGCATCGGTAACAGACTGGGTGAGAACCTGCTGGGCGGCGCTCATGGCGACATCCACGGCAACGTTCTGCACTTCCTTGAGGGCGGCGGCCTCGGCCTGGGAGATACGCTCCAGGGCCTGGGTCTCGCGGCGCTTCAACGCTTCTTCCAGGTCCTTGGCCGCCTGCTTGGACAGACGCTCGGCCTCGGACTTGGCGTGGGCGATGATCTCCTCGGCTTCCTTCATGGCGTCACGCTGCTTGCGCTGATAGGTCGCCAGCATTTCCTGGGCGTCCTCACGCAGCTTGTGCGCTTCATCGAGACGGGCCTTGATCTTGGCGGCGCGGCCGTCAAGGGCGGCACCCAGGGCACCGACCACCGGGCGGAAGGCGAGGCCGACCACCAGGAAAAAGGCCACGCCCACCCAGAACGAGGGATTGGCGAGGATGGAGTCGCTGTGAGCGGCGGCGTCGGCGGCGTAGGCGACGGAAATCATTGGCCCTGCTCCTTGAGAGCGGTGGCGACGGCAGCCTCGACCTGGATCTGCTCGGCGGAGACGCCGACCAGACGGGCAATGGCGGCGCCGGCGATGTCGGTGGCGACCTCGCGGACGGAAGCCATGGCCTTGTCCTTGGCCGCAGCGATGCGGGCCTCACCGGCCTTGATCTGATCGGCCAGCTTGGCATTCAGCTCGCGGGTGCGATCTTCCGCCTGCTTGGCCAGACGCTCGCTCGTCTCCTTGATGACGGCGTGGGCGTGAGCCCGGGACTCGGCCAGCGCCTTCTCGTAGGCGGCGACGGCGGCTTCGGCCTCGGCCTTGAGCTGCGCGGCCTTGTCGAGATTGTCGTCGATCTTGCGCTGACGCTCGTCAAGGACGGCGCCGATCTTCGGCAGGGCCACCTTCGCCATCAGGAAGTACAGGCTGATGAAAGTGACGGCCAGCCAGAAGAGCTGGGGCGCGAAGAACGCCGGATCGAACTGGGGCATCCCGATGCTCCTGAACGGGGTATTAAACCGGGATATCGGAGCGGCCGGCGGGCCGCGGGGGCGATTAAGCCCCCGCGACACCAAACCGTTCCGAAGGAGGAACCTTCAGCCTAAGCGGATTAGGCGAAGAGGACCATCAGGGCGACGACCAGCGCGAACAGCGCGATAGCTTCGGTCACGGCGAAGCCGATCCAGCCGTACAGCTCGACGTTCGCCTTGGCGGCCGGGTTGCGGCCCACGGCGGCGATCAGGTTCGACCAGATATTGCCCACACCGATACCCGAACCGATCATGCCGATGGCAGCCAGGCCGGCACCGATGAACTTAGCAGCACTCGCGTCCATATTCTTGCTCCTTCAGGAAGAAACCGAAAACCAAACCAAAACCAACAAAACCAGTCCCGGACCTACCCGGCCATCAGTGCATGTGGATGGCGTCGTGCAGGTAGATGCAGGAGAGGATGGTGAAGACATAGGCCTGCAGCAGGGCGATACCGAACTCCAGCACGGTGATGCCGCCCAGGAAGGCGAAGGGAACGATGCCCGGGACCACGTAGAAACCGCCCAGCGCCACCACGAAGCCGCCCATCACCTTGAGGATGATGTGACCCACGGTCATGTTCGCGAACAGACGAACGGCGAGGCTGAAGGGGCGCGAGAAGTAGGAAATGATCTCGATGGGCACCAGGATGATGGCGGTCGCCAGGGGCGCACCCTCGGGGAAGAACATCCGCAGGAAGTGCAGGCCGTGACGGGCGAAGCCGATGATGGTGACGCCGACGAACACCACGGCCGCCATGGCGAAGGTCACGATGACGTGGCTGGTGTAGGTGAAGGCGCCGGGGACCATGCCCAGCAGGTTGCCGAACAGCACGAACATGAACAGCGAGAAGATGAAGGGGAAGTACTTCCGCCCTTCGCTGCCCACGTTGTCGCGCAACATGCCGGCGACGAAATCGTAGAACACCTCGGCCATGGACTGCCAGCGGCCCGGGACCAAAGCCCGCGAACGCACCGAGAGCGTCAGGAAGGCAGTGATCAGCACCACCGAGATAATCATCATCACGCCGGAATTGGTCAGCGAGATGTCAACGCCGCCGACCTCGAGCGGGATGATGGGCTTGATCTTGAACTGCTCGATCGGATTCGCCACGAGAGTCTCCTACCTATCCTTCTGCCGCTCACTTTGACGCCGCTGGGCGGCGCCGAGTCCAACTGTTGCGTCCATGCCGCGGGCGGCGCGATAGGCGTTGAACACGCCGGCAACCCCACCCAACAACAGGAACAGCACCATCAACCACGGACTAGTACCGAGGAATCGGTCAAGCGTATAGCCCAAACCTGCCCCCACGGCTACACCCGCGATGAATTCGACACTGAGCCGCATTCCAAGGGCCAGTCCCTGGGGCGGCCTGCGCCCCGGTCCCCGCCCCGGTTGCTGCTCTTCCCGCTCGCGCGCGGCGCGGATACGGGCATCGAGATCATCGAACGACGGCGGTTCTTCGTGCTCAGCCATGGATGATGAGCCCCTTGAAAAACCCACCCGCGGTCACAACGGTGCCAAAAGCGCGGGCACCATAAGGGGTGCGCCCACCCGTGTCAAGAACGGAAACCATAGAACACAAGTGCTTGAGGCTATTGAGAAATCTCTGCCCCATCGGCGGTATGCGGCCGGAATATGCCGCAATGCGGTACCAAACACCCCTCCCCGAAGGGGTAGCCGCACCCGGGTAGGTCAGGCCAACACCGCGTTTTCCCGGATCGCCTCGGCCTGGGCAAGATCCACCGAGACCAATTGCGACACCCCCCGTTCGGCCATGGTCACACCATATAGTCTGTCCATGCGGGCCATGGTCATTCGGTGGTGGGTGACGATGAGGAAGCGGGTGCCGGTGGTGCCGGCAATCCTTTCGACCAGGGTGCAGAAGCGGTCCACGTTGGCGTCGTCCAGCGGCGCATCCACCTCGTCCAGCACGCAGATGGGGGCGGGATTGATCAGGAACACGGCGAAGATCAGCGCCAGCGCGGTCAGCGCCTGCTCGCCGCCCGACAGCAGCGACAATTGCTGCAGCCGCTTGCCCGGCGGCGACGCCATGATCTCGAGGCCGGCCTCGAGCGGGTCGGCGGATTCGGTCAGCGCCAGATGGGCGCGGCCACCGCCGAACAGGCGGACGAACAAATCGCGGAAATGCTGGTCCACCCGCTCGAACGAGGCCAGCAGACGCTCGCGTCCCTCGCGGTTCAGCTCGGCGATGGCGCCGCGCAGCTTGCCGATGGCCTGGACCAGATCGTCCTTTTCCGCGCGCATGCCCGCCATGCGCTCCTCCAGTTCGGTCACCTCCTGCTCGGCGCGCAGGTTGACCGGCCCCATGCCGTCGCGCTCGCGCATCAGCCGGTCCAGCTTGCGCTGAAGCTCGTCCAGGTCGGGGCGCTCCGCCTCGACCACTCCGGCGACCTCGCGCAATTGCTCGGGCGTCATGTCCAGGCGTTCGGAAATGCGGCCCGCCACGGCGCGGCATTGCTGATCGGCGGCCGACAGCGCCGCCTCGCGGCGGATGCGGTCCTCGCGCGCGCCGGCCAGCGCGGCCTCGGCGGCGCGCATGGCGCGGTCGGCCTCGGCCAGGGTCGCCTCGGCGGCGGCCAGCGCGTCGGCGGAACGCTTGCGCTCCTCCTCGGCGGCGTCGAGACGCTCAAGCAGTTCGGCGCGGCGGCGGGCGAAGGTGTCCGGCGCCTGGGCCAGCCGCTCCAGCTCCAGCATCACCGTTTCGCGCCGTTCCGCCAGTTCCTCCACATGGGCGCGCGCGCTGTCGGCGCGGCGGCGCCAGGACTCGATGTCGCCGGCGATGGAATCCAGGCGCCGCTTGCGCTCGCCCGCCTCGCGCGTGATGCGGTCCAGCGCCGAGCGGGCCTCGACCAGGGCGGAGCGCCGCTCGGCCAGATCGGCGCGCAGGGCGTTGACCTTGTCGCGGCCCTCGTCGGCGCTTTGCGGGAATGCCGCCACCGTCTCGCG
>JAFAAW010000045.1 GCA_023426365.1 Pseudomonadota bacterium | reverse complement strand
CGTCTGGGCCGGCGCGGCGGCCGGGGTCTGCACCACCGGCTCCTGCGGCGCGGGCTGCACCGCCTGGGCCGGAAGCGGACGCGGCGTTTCGGCCGCCGGCGGACGCGGCGGCGCCACCGGCTGGCCGGGGCGCATGACCTCGGTGGTGGCCGGCTTGACGGCCAGGGCGTCGGATTGCGCCTCGCCCTTTACCGGCAGCACGGGCTGTTCGGGCGGCGGCAGCAGGCGTTCGACCTTGGCGTCGCCCTCGCCCTGCTCCATCCGCTCGTACACCAGCTTGTCCTGGTTCGGCACCTGCATGCCGCCGCGATCGTCGGGCCGGATCTTGATGGGACGCTCGTCCGCCTTGATCACCGGAATGCCCGGACCGCCGGTCTGCTTGCCGCCCATGAAATGCAGTCCCGTCGCGACGATGGCGCCGACCGCGACCACCGCCACACCCAGGGTCAGATAGGTGCGCAGCCGATGCCCGGCGCGGGCCTGCCGCGAATCGGCATCGGCGTCGAACCGTTCCGGGATGATGTCGAGAATATCGCGGTCGTAATCGTCGCGGGGACTCATCGCCATGTCAGCGCATCTCCTCCTTCGGTTCCACGCCGAAGACCTGGAGGCCCGAGGCGATCACCTGGGCGACCGCGCGCAGCAGGCCCAAGCGGGCCAGCGATACGTCGCGGTCGTCTTCTTGCAGGAAGCGCAGGCGGGTATCGTCCTTGCCCTTGTTCCACAGGCCGTGGAACCCGGCGGCTAGGTCATACAGGTAGAAGGCGACGCGATGGGGTTCGTGGGCCTCGGCGGCGCTTTCGACCAGACGCGGCCAGCCGGCCAGCAGCTTGATCAAACTCAACTCGGCCGGATCGGTCAAGCGCTCCAGGGGGCCGGTGGCCAGGGCGCCACCCGTTGTCACGACGTCCGGCCACATCTCGGCCGCATGGCGCAGCACCGAATGGCAGCGGGCGTGGGCGTACTGGACATAGAAGACCGGATTGTCGCGCGACTGCTCCAGCACCTTGTCCAGGTCGAAATCCAGTTGGGCGTCGTTCTTGCGGGTCAGCATGATGAAGCGGACCACGTCCTTGCCGACCGCGTCCACCAGATCGCGCAGGGTCACGAAGGTGCCGGCGCGCTTGCTCATTTTGTAGGGCTGGCCGCCCTTGAGCAGGTTGACCATCTGGCACAGCTTGACGTCCAGGGCGCCGCCGCCCTCGCTGATCGCCTTGACGGCAGCCTGCATGCGCTTGACGTAGCCGCCGTGATCGGCCCCCCAGATGTCGATCATGTCGGGGAAGCCGCGCAGGTACTTGTCCTGGTGATAGGCGATGTCGGAGGCGAAATAGGTGAAGCTGCCGTCCGACTTCTTGAGCGGGCGGTCAACGTCGTCGCCGAAGCGGGTGGCGCGAAACAGAACCTGCGGGCGCGGCTCCCAATCGTCGGGGGTCTTGCCCTTGGGCGGCTCCAGCACGCCGGTATAGACCTCGTCGCGGTCCTCCAGGAACTTCAGCGCCGCATCCACCTTGCCGGCCTCGACCAGCCCGCGCTCCGAGGTGAAGACGTCGTGCTTGACGCCCAGGGCCGCCAGATCCTCGCGGATCATGCCCATCATGGCGTCAACCGCGTAGTGGCGGAACGCCACCAGCCACTCGGACTCCGGGGCGGACTTGAACTTGTCGCCGTATTCGCCGGCCAGCGCCTCGCCGACGGGCTTGAGGTACTCGCCCGGGTACAGGCCCTCGGGGATGTCGCCCACCTGCTCGCCCAGCGCCTCGCGATAGCGGATGTGGGCGGAGCGCGCCAACACGTCCACCTGGGCGCCGGCGTCGTTGATGTAATACTCGCGGGTCACGTCGAAACCGGCCTTGGCCAGCAGCGAGGCCAGCGCGTCGCCCACCACGGCGCCGCGGGCATGGCCGATATGCATGGGACCCGTGGGGTTGGCCGAAACGTATTCCACATTGACGCGGTGGTTCTTGCTCTCGCCGTCGCCATAGGCGGTGCCGGCGACCAGAACCTCGGCCAAGCGGTCGTACCAGAAACGGTCGGCCAGGCGCAGGTTGATGAAGCCGGGACCGGCCACCTCGACCGCCGTCACCGCCGGATGCTGGCACAATTCCTCGGCCAGGGCGTCGGCGATGTCGCGCGGCTTCATGCCGGCGGCCTTGGCCAGCACCATGGCGGCATTGGTGGCGACGTCGCCGTGGCTTTCCTCGCGCGGCGGCTCGGCCGTCACCTTCGAGGTGTCCAGCCCCTGAGGCAGCTTTCCGGCGGCGGCCAGACGCTCCAGCGCCGCATTAATCTCGTCCTTGAAATATTTGAAAAGGTTCATGGTTTCTCTTGCATGTCGAAAAGCCGGCGATGCTCGTCCAACGCAAATCGGTCGGTCATCCCGGCAATGTAGTCGGCCACCACGCGGGCGGTCTTGGGGGTGCCGGCGCCCTCGGTCTGCCGCCGCCAGTCGGGCGGCAGGCAACCTGGCTCGGCGTGCAGCAGGTTGAACAGGTCCTTGACCACGCGCCGCGCCTTCGAGGTCATGCGGTTGACCAGGAAATGGCGGTACATGTTGGGGAACAGGAATTCCTTGAGCGCCCGGTCGTGCGCCTTCATCGCGTCCGAGAACGACACCAGCGGCTGGCCTAGCCGGCGCACGTCGTCGGCGCTGGCCGGCCGCAAATCGGCCAGGCGGGCCCTGGTTTCCTCGATCATGTCGCCGATCATCATGCCGATCATGCGGCGCACGGTTTCGTGGATGTGGACGGAGCGATCGATGCCGGGATGTTCGCGCTGGACGGCGAACAGCACCGGCCCCACCAGCGGCACGTCCCTGAGATCGTCCAGCGAGAACAGGCCGGCGCGCAGGCCGTCCTCGATGTCGTGGTTGTTGTAGGCGACGTCGTCGGCCAGGGCGGCGACCTGGGCCTCGGCGCTGGCGAAGGTGTCCAGCTCAAGGTCGTGGCGGGCGACGTATTCGGTGATGGCGCCGGGCAGGATGCGGTCGGGCTTGACCGCCAGCGGGCCGGTCAGCGGGCCGTTATGCTTGACCAGCCCCTCCAGCGTCTCCCACGTCAGGTTCAGGCCGTCGAATTCCACATAGCGCCGCTCCAGCTTGGTGACCACGCGCAAGCTTTGCGCATTGTGGTCGAAGCCGCCGAAGCGGGCCAGCACGTCCTGCAAGGCATCCTCGCCGGCATGGCCGAAGGGCGTGTGGCCCAGATCGTGGGCCAGCGCCAGGCTTTCCGCCATGTCCTCGTCCAGCCCCAACACGCGCGCGACCGAGCGCGCAATCTGCGACACCTCGAGCGAATGGGTCAGCCGGGTCCGGAAGTTGTCGCCTTCGTGATAGACGAACACCTGGGTCTTGTATTGCAGCCGGCGGAAGGCGGCGCAATGGATGATGCGGTCGCGGTCACGCTGGAACGGCGTGCGCGTCTGGCTTTCCGGCTCGGGATACAGCCGCCCGCGCGATTCCTCGGGCCGGCAGGCATACGGCGCGAGAACGGCGGAGCGGGCAAGCGGGGTCGCGGTCATGATGCGGACACTACAAGCGGGTGAGCGCGAACGCAACCACGCACCCCGCCCCATGCCGCCCGGACATGACCGGGGCTGGACAATTTCGCGCCACGGCCCCACCTGATGGGACAAGGGGCAACAAGGTTGACGTGTCTTCCCCCCGACCGGCGGAGTTTGCTATCGTTTCGCCAATTCCGCCACGCCGACAGTTTGATTGGAGATTTCATGGCCGAAACGGCAGTTGCGAGCGAAATCCGCGTCGCCATCACTCCCAGCGCCGCCCAGCGGGTGCAGACCCTGATCAAGATGGAAGGCAAGCCCAACCTGATGCTGCGCCTGTCGGTGTCGGGCGGCGGCTGCTCGGGCTTTCAGTACGGCATCACGCTGGACGACCAGGTGAACGAGGACGACGTGATCACCGAGCAGCACGGCACCAAGGTGGTGGTGGACCAGACCTCGCTGGACCTGCTGGCCGGCACCGAGGTGGATTACGTCGAGGATCTGATGGGGTCCTCGTTCCAGTTCAAGAATCCCAACGCCAGCTCGACCTGCGGCTGCGGCTCCAGCTTTTCGGTCTGACCCCGCCTTTTGCAGGCGGCTACCAGTCGCGGCAGCGGGCGGACACCGCGCGATAGCTTTCCGGGGTATCGAGGGCGGCATTGGCCCGTTCGGTGTCGCGGCTGTAGCGGTCCAGCGCCGGGCGGGCGGCGGCCATGAAGCGTTCCGCCATCTGCTGGGCGGCCCGCTCGGGCGTGCCCGACAGCACGAACGGCCGGGTCCGCCGAGCCAAATCCCCCAGGTCGCGGCGCAGGGCGGCGTCGGCCTCGGCAAAGGCGCGCTGGACGATGGCGACGTGCTGGTTTTCGTGCTGGAGGATTTCCCGATAGGGGCAGGTGCCGGGCCGATACTCGGCCGCGACGTCCACCTGGAACTGGATGATACGCCAACTGGCCTCGAGCTGCTGCAGCGAGGCGCAGACCGTGCCGTCGCCGCGCCGCACGAAGGAAAGCACCGGCCGGACCGAAAAATCCGTGCGCGTCTGGGTCAGACCGGCATGACGCTTGTCCGACGTCATGTGACCGCGCCCGGCCAATGCGCCAATCTGCGCACGCGGCAGCGCATTGCGGTAGTCGGGCTTGCGCGCCTCGCTGGTCACGCGGATCTCCGGCGGCCTGGCATTGCCGCAGGGCGCCGCCCGGGCATCGGCCGCAAAAAGCGCGAGTGCGACGGCCAGCACCAGAACGGATGCGGACGCCGCGCATTGCGGGACACGGCCCCGGGTCTCGCGATGCGCTATGCTGTTTTTCACCATGGCCCGGCTTTCCCGCTGGGTTCGCCATGATCTTGAACAAAGTCGGCCCCAGGGGCAATGGGACCGGCCGCCACCTTGGGAAAGGAAGATTGCGCGGTGAGGATCGCTACCTTCAACGTCAATTCGGTTCGCGCCCGGCTGGGCAATCTGCTGGACTGGCTGCGCGACGCCGCGCCCGACGTGGTGCTGCTGCAGGAAATCAAATGCCAGGACGAGCAATTCCCCGCCCTGGAGATCGAGGCGGCCGGCTATCGCGCCGCCGTCCACGGCCAGAAAAGCTATAACGGCGTCGCGATCCTGTCGCGCCACCCCATCGAGGACGTGATGCGCGGACTGCCGCAACTGCCCGGCGGCGACCATGATGGCGACGAGCAGGCCCGCTATATCGAGGCGACGATAGAGGGGGTGCGCATCGCCTCGCTGTATCTGCCCAACGGCAATCCGGCACCGGGCGAAAAGTTCGATTACAAGCTGCGCTGGATGCGCCGGCTGGTCGTCCATGCCCGCACATTGCTGGCGGCGGAGACGCCGTTCGTGCTGGGCGGCGACTACAATGTCTGCCCCACCGATGCCGATGTCTACGATCCCGCCGGCTGGCAGGACGACGCGCTGTGCCGGCCGGAAAGCCGCGCGCTGTTCCGCGAATTGTGCCATCTGGGCCTGACCGAGGCGTTCCGAGCCCTGCACCCGGAGCCGGGCCGCTATACGTTTTGGGATTACCAGGCCAGGGCCTGGCAGCGCGACAATGGTCTGCGCATCGACCACCTGCTGCTGTCGCCCCAGGCCGCGGACCGGCTGGTGGCCTGCGACATCGACAAGGCCCCGCGCGGCCAGGACAAGGCCTCCGACCACACCCCCATCTGGGTGGAGCTGCGGTAATAACACCATTCAATGTGTTACTTAATCTCAATATACAAATTTTTCCTTGTTATTGAGATTTAGAATATGTAAGACATCCCGGTGTCCGTGCTGCGGCGCACACCCTGACCAGCCATCGAGCCACGAGCATGTCATCCAACATCCTTGAGAAGACGGTCCTTGACGTTCATCACTGGACCGATTCCCTGTTCACCCTGAAACTGACGCGCGACCCGGGGTTCCGCTTCGAAAGCGGCCAGTTCGCCATGATCGGCCTGATGGTGGACGGACGGCCGTTGATGCGTGCCTATTCCATGGCCAGCGCCTCCTACGAGGACCACCTGGAATTCCTCTCCATCAAGGTGCCCAACGGCCCGCTGACCTCGCGCCTGCAGCACGTCAAGCCGGGCGACACCATCCTGGTCAACCGCAAGACCACGGGGACGCTGATCCTGGACAACCTGCTGCCGGGCAAGCGGTTGTACCTGCTGTCCACCGGCACCGGCCTTGCGCCGTTCCTGTCGATCATCAAGGACCCGGCGGTCTATGACCGCTTCGATCAGGTCGTGCTGGTGCATGGCGTGCGCCGCGTCAGCGATCTGGTTTACGGCGACTTCATCCAGAACGACCTGCCGCAGAACGAGTTCTTCGGCGAGGAAGCGCGCCACAAGCTGGTCTACTACCCCACCGTCACCCGCGAACCCTATGTCCACCAGGGCCGCATCACCGAACTGGCCCGGTCCGGCAAGCTGTTCGAGGACCTGGGCAATCCCTTCATCAATCCGGGCGAGGACCGGGTGATGATCTGCGGCAATCCCAACATGATGAACGAATTGGCCGCCTGGCTGGACGAAAACGGTTTCGAGCAGGGCAGCAATGCCGGCCCCGGCCATTACGTCATCGAAAAGGCCTTCGCCGAAAAGTAAGGCCACGCCGCCGATAGGCCAAGGCACGGAAAAGGCCGCCGGGATCGCTCCCGGCGGCCTTTTCCGTTACCCGCTCCTGAGAACCCGTCCCTCAGGCCGATTTGAGGGTGGCAACGAAGCTGCCGAAATCGCGGCGCAGCCCCTGGGCCTCGGCGGCCAGACCATGGGCCGCCCCCAGAACGTCGCGCGCCGCCTGTCCGGTCTGGCGGGCGGCGCCGCCCACCTCGACGATGGTGACCGCCACCTCGTTCATGGCCGAGGCGCCGTCTTCCACCCGGCGTGCGATGCCCGCCGTCACCTCGCCCTGGCGCCGCACGGTCTCGGCGATGGCGTCCGACGCGCGGGCCATTTCCACCATGGTCTGGGCCACCCGTTCCATGGCTTCGGCGGTGCTGCCGCTGGCGGTGCGGATTTCGCGGATCTGGCGGGTGATCTCCTCGGTCGCCTGCGCGGTCTGATTGGCCAATTGCTTGACCTCGCCCGCCACCACGGCAAAGCCCTTGCCCGCCTCGCCGGCACGCGCCGCTTCGATGGTGGCATTCAGCGCCAGCAGGTTGGTTTGGCTGGCGATCTGCTGGATAAGATCGACCACCCGGCCAATGCTGTCGGCAGTATCGGACAGCACCTGCACCGAGCGGGTGGAGACGCTGGTTTCTGCCATGGCGCGTTCCGCGATCTGGCGGGAATGCGACACGCTGGAGGCCACCTCGTCCAGGGACGCGGCGATCTCGTGGGCCGAATTCTGCACCGCCTGCACCGAAGCCGAACCGCGCTCGGCCGCCATTGCCGACCCCGAAGCACTTCCTTCCGTGCGCTCGGCCAGCCCCGACATGGTGGTGGCAGTGGCCGACAGGGCCTCGACCGCACCGCCCACCTTGTCCAGCACGGCGCCCAATTGGGCGTCGAACGCGGCAACGGTCTGCTCGACCACCGCCGCGCGGCGGTCCTTGGCCGCACGTTCCTCGGCCTGAATACGCTCCAGTTCCACCCGCTCCAGCGCGTTGCGGCGGAAATAGGCGACCGCGCGGGCCATCTCACCCACTTCGTCGCGACGGTCGGTGCCGGGCACCTCGGCGGCCAGATCGCCTTCGCGAATGCGGGCCATGGCCGCCGACAGGCGTCCGATCGGCTGGGTCACACCCCGGCGCATCACCACGACAGCGGCGGCCACGGCCAACAGGATGCCGCCGCCCATCAGCGCGAAACCGCGCAGAACCGTGGCCTGGAACTGGTCGTGGAGGTCGGCGGAACGCTGCTTCCAGGCGTCCAGGTTGCGATCCATCTGCACGGCCATGTCCTCGTTCATGCGCTCGATCAGCGGATCGATGTCGCGGGCGATGATGGCCTTGGCCCCGTTCAGATCGCCGGCCCGAACCAGCGCGGTAACCCGTTCGCCAAAGCCCAGCAGGGCATGGAAATTGCGGAAGTTTGCTTCGATATCGACGCGCTGGTCGGGGTAGCCGGCCAGAAAGGCGCCGTTCTTCCACCAGAACAGGCGCTTTTGTTCCTGCGCGGCATCCTGCCACAGCATGTCGATCATCCTGGGATCGTCGGCATGCAGGAACATGCGGTTCAGGTCCTTGGCCACCATCTGGAAGTGGCGCTGGGCGCGCCCGCCCATGACCAAAGCGGGGCTTTCCTGCTCCAGGGTGCGGCGGTACTCGTCCTTGACCGCACTCAGCGAAACCACCCCGCCCACAAACACCGCAACGCCGGTGATCGCCAGCAGCAACACCACCAGCAGGGATTTGGTGACGATCTTGAGATGGGACAGCATGGTCGTTTCCTCCCTTGGCGGCAAAATCTGCGCAGCACCATAGGAAGGGCCAAGCCAAAGATAAAACGGATTAATTCACAAGGAATAATCGATTGGGGCGATTAGATGGGCATGACGCCCCGTCTCAGCCCTCGCGCTCCTTGCGCATCAGCTTGGACAGGCAGATCAGCAGACCGCGTGCCGAGATGGGCTTTTCCATGAATTCATCGGCGCCGGCACCCAACGCCACGTCGCGATTGGACAGGCGTTCATGCCCTGACAGCACCAGCACCGGCAAGCGTGCCAAGCCGGGTTGCGCGCGCAGCCAGGCGACCAGATCCAACCCGCTGTCGCGGCCCACATGCCAGTCGGCCACCAGGATATCGACGGCCTTGCCCAGCAGCGCGGCCTTGGCGGCTTCCACGTCCGCGACCACGCGGGTTTCCATCACCCCCACCCCCTCCAGGATGGTGCGCATGATCTGGCAGAAGTTCTGGTTGTCGTCCACCACCAGCACCTTGAGGCTGCGCCAGTCCAGGCTGGTGGCGGTGCGCGGGCCGGTCATCACCACGGCTTCCGCCGCGCTTAGCGCATCGGCATGGCCGATGACCCAGCCGCGATAATCCATATCGGTCGAGCAGATATGCTCGATCAGCCATTTGTTCAGGAAGGCCAGGCACTTGCGCACCTGCACCGCGGTCGGGTCGGCTGCATAGGCCTGCTGGAACTCGCGCACCTGCCCGCTCAGGCGGCGATGCATGGCCACATGGGCCGACAGCGAGGGATAGCGGCAGACCTCCATCATCCGTTCCTCGCGGGCGAAGTGGTGCTCGACGTAATCATCGAGCGCCATGAGCACGCTGCCGACGGTGGCGTATTCCTCTTCGTCGCCGATGGAACGCTGGAGGTTGTTGATGAGGTTGATCAGGGTCTTGTGGTCGGCGTCCAGGGCGGGGACGCCGACACTCATCATCTCGCTCCAGACGATGGTCGCCACGATCCCCGCCCCGCTTTCGCCCTAACGGTCCAACTGCGACACGTCGCGCACGGCACCGCGCGCGGCGCTGGTGGTCATGGCGGCATAGGCGCGCAGGGCCTGGCTGACCGGGCGGTTGCGATCCACCGGCTTCCACGCCTTGGCGCCCTTGGCCTCCATGGCGGCGCGGCGGCGGGCCAGTTCGTCGTCCGAGATATCCACGCGGATGATGCGGTTGGGGATGTCGATGACGATGATATCGCCCGGCTCCACCAGACCGATGGCGCCACCCTCGGCGGCCTCGGGCGAGGCATGGCCGATGGACAGGCCCGACGTGCCGCCCGAGAAGCGGCCGTCGGTGATGAGCGCGCATTGCTTGCCCAGGCCCATGCTCTTGAGATAGCTGGTCGGGTACAGCATCTCCTGCATGCCGGGGCCGCCCTTGGGGCCTTCATAGCGCACGATCACCACGTCGCCGGCCTTGACGCCGCCGCTCAGGATCTTGGCCACGGCCTCGTCCTGGCTTTCGCAGATCACTGCCGGCCCCTGGAACTTGAGGATGCTCTCATCCACGCCGGCCGTCTTCACGATGCAGCCGTCCAGCGCGATATTGCCGAACAGCACGGCAAGGCCGCCATCCTTGGAGAAGGCATGCTCGGCCGAGCGGATCACACCCTTGGCGCGGTCGGTGTCCAACTGCTTCCAGCGATTGGCCTGGCTGAACGCCTCGGTGGTGCGCACGCCGCCGGGGGCGGCGGCGAAGAAGGTGTGCACCTTCTCGTCGCTGGTGCGGCTGATGTCCCAGGCGTCCAGGGCGGCGCCCAGAGTGGGCGCATGCACGGTGGAACAGCCGGAATTCAGCAGGCCGGCGCGGTCGAGCTGGCCCAGGATGGACATGATGCCGCCGGCGCGGTGCACGTCCTCGATATGCACGTCGGCGATGTTGGGCGCCACCTTGCACAGGCAGGGCACGCGGCGGCTCAGGCGGTCGATGTCGGCCATGGTAAACTCGACGCCGGCTTCCTGGGCGGCGGCCAGCAGGTGCAGCACGGTGTTGGTGGACCCGCCCATGGCGATGTCCAGCGTCATGGCGTTCTCGAAGGCCGCGAAATTGGCGATGGCGCGCGGCAGCACCAATTCGTCGCCCTGCTCGTAATGGCGGCGGGTGATCTCGACGATGCGGCGGCCGGCCTCCAGGAACAGTTCCTTGCGGTCGGCATGGGTGGCGACGATGGTGCCGTTGCCCGGCAGGCTGAGACCCAGGGCCTCGGTCAGGCAGTTCATGGAATTGGCGGTGAACATGCCCGAGCACGACCCGCAGGTGGGGCAGCTGGAGCGCTCGTATTCGGCCACGTCCTCGTCGGACACGCTCTGGTCGGCGGCCTTGATCATGGCGTCGATCAGATCGACCGCGTGGGTCTCGCCCTTGATGTTGACCTTGCCGGCCTCCATCGGACCGCCCGAGACGAAGATGGTCGGAATGTTGAGGCGCAGGCTCGCCATCAGCATGCCGGGGGTGATCTTGTCGCAGTTGGAAATGCAGATCAGCGCGTCGGCGCAATGGGCGTTGACCATGTACTCGACCGCGTCGGCGATGATCTCGCGCGATGGCAGCGAATACAGCATGCCGGCATGGCCCATGGCGATGCCGTCATCGATGGCGATGGTGTTGAATTCCTTGGCGACGCCGCCGGCCTTCTCGATCTCGCGGGCGACCATCTGGCCCAGGTCCTTCAGGTGGACGTGGCCGGGTACGAACTGGGTGAAGGAATTGGCGATGGCGATGATCGGCTTGCCGAAATCCTCGTCCTTCATGCCCGTGGCGCGCCACAGCCCGCGCGCGCCCGCCATGTTGCGGCCGTGGGTGGAAGTACGGGAACGGTATTCCGGCATGGTGCAGGACCTTCACAGATGGATGAAACGCAGAACTGGGAAAATACGCCGCCCCGCCGCCTGTGCCTAGAAGAATCCCGACCGGCGGCGACGTTGGTGGCACCAATGGGCGCCGCCCCCGGCTTCGGCCGTCCGGGGGCTCGGCCCGGCAAGCGCCAGACGGTTACTGGATTGCCGTCTCGGACCGCTTGGCCCAGCGCTTGAGGTCCTGTTCGAACGAGGCGCCGGTCACCTTGCCCAGCTTCCGCCGATAGATGGACACGCTTTCCATCACGCGCTGGACGTAGTTGCGGGTCTCGGTGAACGGGATCATCTCGATCCAGTCGATGACGTCCACGTTCGGGTCGCGCGGGTCGCCGTATTCCTTGATCCAGCGGCGCGCACGCGACGGGCCGGCATTGTAGCCCGCCAGCGTCAGGATGTAGGACCCCTCGAAATCGTCGAGCAGATCGCCCAGATAGGCGCGGCCCAGGCGGACATTGAAATCCGGGTCGTCAAGCTTGCCGGGGTTGAACCTCACCTTGAGCGACTTGGCGATCTGTTCGGCCGTGGCGGGCATCAACTGCATCAGGCCGCGCGCGCCCACCGGGGATTGGGCATCGGTGATGAAGCCGCTTTCCTGGCGGATCAGCGCCAGCACCAGCGCCTTTTCCGGCCCCTCCTCGGCGGCGATGGGCGGCACCGGCCAGCCCGGCCCCACCAGGAACACGCTGTCGCGGTCGGCGCGGCGCGCCACCGTCACCGCCAGATCGTCGCGCCCGCCCTCCAGCGCCAGGCGGCCGACCAGGGCGCGTTCGCCCGGACTTTGGGTGGTGTCGTTCAGGCGGATGAAGAACGCGCGCAGATTGTCCTTTTCGCCCATGCTCAGCATGATGCGGATCATGCGCACCAATTCGCGGCTTTCGAACCGCTTGGCATCGTCGGCGGTGGGCTGCGGCTCGGGCGGCAGCGGCCAGCGATGATCATCCAGGCGCGAGGCGGAAAGCTGGCCGTAATAGGCGGTCAGATAGCGCGCGCCCTGGCTGTACCAGGCCCGCGCCGCCTGCGGGTCGCGCAGGGCCTCGGCGGTGCGGCCGGCCCAATAGGCGGCCCGCGACTTGGACAGCGGCGTGGTGACGTTGTCCCACATGCGCTGGAAATGGGCCATGGCGGTTTCGCGGTCGTCGAGGAAGCGCAATGCCACCCAGCCGGCCAGGAACTCGGCATCGGCGTATTGCTGCGCCTTGGGGTCCACGTTGTGGTCGGCGGCCACCTGATAGGCGCGCGAGATCAGGCCCTTTTGCAGGGCGCGGCGCGCCAGGATGCCGCGTTCCTGCCACCACAGATCGGGGCGCACCTGATTGCGGGCGGGATGGGACAGCAGGTCGATGGCGTCCTCGTCCAGGTCCTTTTGCCGGCGCCAGCGCACGCGGTCGTAGATCAGGCCCGGATCGTCGCGGTATTCCTTGGGAACGGCGGCCAGCAGCGGCTCGGGGTTCGACTTGCCGTCCTGCAGCGCAAGACGGGCCTGGGCCAGCGCGCGGCGGCCGGCATCCACCTTCAGCAGCATGCGGCCGGCGGGGCCGTCCTGCTTGTCCCACAACAGGCGGTCCAGGCGGCGCCAATGGTCCTCGGCGCGCAGGTGGTCGCCGAACAGCGTCAGGAACTGGCGTTCCTGCATCACGCCGAAGCCGCCCTCGACCCACGAGGTGCGGATCACCTTGACGGCGCGGGCCTCCTGGCCGGCGGCCAGCAGGGCACGGGCATAGGCCATGCCGCCATCCACCGTCACCGGCTCGTGATCCTTGAACCACGCCAGGATGCGGTCGTTCGGGGTGGCGGCGGTGATCGCCTCCTCGGCGCGGCGCTGCAACTGGCTCATCAGCGGCCAATCGCCCGAGCTTTCGATGAACGAGGTGATTTCCTCGAAGCTGGCGCCCGAACGCGGGCTGGTATAGGTGCTCCAGCGCACGTATTTGGCAAGCAGGCGGTTCTTGGCCTGCATGGCCAACTGCTCGGCCTCGTCATAGCGGTCGCGACGCAGCGCGCCGAACACCTGCTGGTACAGCTTCTGCTCCGAGGCGGGAACCTGGGCGCTGGCGGTGGGCACGGTGCCGGCCAACAGGGCGGCGACGACAAGCAGAGCAGGTGCGGTGACCTTCAAGGGATTCCCTCGACCAACAAGCGACGCAAGCGATGCGCCCGGGCGGGGCATCCGCGCGCATTCTAGGGAAGGGCGGGAAGCTGGCGCAAGCGCAAGCCGCCGCGAAAAGGGGTTACCGCCGCCGGTAAGCGGGTGGTCAAGCGCGCCGACGCGCCGGGCGGCGCCCCTCCCCGCCCCTTGTACGCGCCGCTTCTTGCCTGTAATGTCCGAGACTTTCCGCACACCACCTCATTCTTTTGGGAAACCGGCCATGTTCAAGGGATCGATCACCGCCCTCATCACCCCCTTCCGCGACGGAAGCGTGGACGAGAAGGCGTTCCAGGATTTCGTCGCCTGGCAGATCGCCGAGGGCACGCACGCCGTGGTCCCCTGCGGCACCACCGGCGAATCCCCGACGCTGTCCCATGAGGAGCACAACCGCGTCATCGAGTTGTGCGTCGAGGTGGCGAAAGGCAAAGTCCCGGTGATCGCCGGCACCGGTTCGAACTCGACCGAAGAGGCCATCTATCTGACCCGCCACGCCAAGGAAGCCGGCGCCGACGCCGCCCTGGTGGTGGCCCCCTATTACAACAAGCCGACCCAGGAAGGGCTGTTCCGCCATTACGAGGCCATCACCAAGGCGGTGGACCTGCCGGTCATCGTCTACAACATCCCCGGCCGTTCGGTGGTGAACATCTCGGTCGAGACGTTCCAGCGTCTCGCCAAGCTGCCCAACATCGTCGGCGTCAAGGACGCCACCGCCGACCTGGCCCGTCCGCTGCAGATGCGTCTGGCCGTGGGCGAGAAGTTCTGCCAGTTGTCGGGCGAGGACGCCACCGCCACCGCCTTCCTGGCCCAGGGCGGCGTGGGCTGCATCTCGGTGACGTCCAACGTCGCCCCCAAGATGTGCGCCCAGATGCACGACGCCTGGATGCGCGGCGACATCGAAACCTGCTTCGCCTTGCGCGACAAGCTGATGGCCCTGCACGACGTGATGTTCATCGAGACCAATCCGGCCCCGGCCAAGTACGCCGCCAGCCTGATCGGCAAGTGCCGGCCGGACGTGCGCCTGCCGCTGGTCGAGCTGTCGGACGGCGCCAAGGCCAAGGTCGAGGCCGCCATGAAGGCCGTCGGCCTGATCTGAGTTCCCGCTTTCGCCGCCCCGGTTCGCGCCGGGGCGGCCGCAAAGGCCCAAGATGTCGCTTCCCGAGCATATCGCCGCGCAAAACCGCAAGGCGCGCCACGAATATTCCATTACCGACACCGTCGAGGCCGGTATCATCCTGGTCGGCACCGAGGTCAAGGCGTTGCGCGCCGGCAAGGGCAACATCAACGAAGCCTATGCCGGCCCCTCGAAAGAGGGTGAAATCTTCCTCTACAACGCCTACATCCCCGAATATCAGTCCAGCATGCCGTTCCCGCACGAGACGCGGCGGCCGCGCAAGCTGCTGCTGCATCGCCGCGAGCTGCGCAAGCTGGCCGCGGCGGTGGCCAAGGACGGCATGACCCTGGTGCCGCTGGACATCCACTTCACCACGCGCGGCATTGCCAAGGTCACGCTGGGCATCGCCAAGGGCCGCAAGCATCACGACAAGCGCGAGGCGGTCAAGCAGCGCGACTGGGCGCGCGACAAGGCGCGTCTGATGCGGGAGAAGGGCTGACCCCTCTCCCCGAGCAGAGGAGAAGGCATGGCCGAGGACGATGTGCCCCTGATGGGGCGGATCAAGGACAAGCTGGTCCAAACCAAGGAAAAGTGGGCGCGCGACGGCCGCGCGCTGACCGGGCAGGCGGGCCGGGAGCGCCTGCCGCCGGGGCAGCGCCTGACCACCGAATGGCCGGTGCTCGACCTTGGCATCAGCCCCAACCTTTCCACCGAGGAGTGGTCGCTGACCGTCGGCGGCGCCATCGAGGCGCCGCTGAAATGGTCGTGGAGCGACTTCATGGCCCAGCCGCAGGTGGAGATGGTCAGCGACATCCACTGCGTCACCACGTGGTCACGTTACGACAATGCGTGGCAAGGCGTGTCCGCCCGCCACCTGCTGGATTTGGCGCGACCGCGCGAGGGCGCGGAATTTGTGCTGTTCCGCTCGTATGACGGCTACACCACCAACGTGCCGCTGCGATATTTCGCCGATGACGACGTCTTGCTGGCCCATTCCTGGGAGGGCGCGCCGCTGTCGCGCGACCATGGCGGCCCGGTGCGGGTGGTGATCCCCAAGCTGTATTTCTGGAAAAGCGCCAAGTGGCTGCGCGCCATCACCTTCATGGACAAGGACAGCCCGGGATATTGGGAGCTTCGCGGCTATCACGACCGCGGCGACCCCTGGCGCGAGGAACGGTATCGCTAAGGGCGCTCCGGTGAGGAGCGCTGCGGTGAAGGGTGTTCCGGGGCGCCGTCGTCGTCAGCCCGCCTGACAGATGCGGTCGTCCTCGGCATCGGGCAGCGGCAGTATGACGGTAACCGTTGTGCCCTGCCCCGGCGCGCTCTCCACCTCGAGCGAACCGCCGTGCAACTCGGCGAAGGAGCGCGCCAGCGGCAGGCCCAGCCCGGTGCCGTCGTGGCGGCGGGCCAGCACGCCGTCCACCTGCCGGAACGGTTCCAGCGCCAGCTTGACCTGATCGGCATCCATGCCGATGCCGGTGTCGGACACCGACAGCAGCAGGTTGTCGCCCTCCACCCAGGCCGAGGTGGTGACCGACCCGCCCTCGCCGGTGAACTTGACCGCGTTGGACAGCAGATTGACCAGGATCTGCAGCAGGCGGCGACGGTCGGCCGCCACCACCGGCAAGCCGCCCTGGATGCGCCTGACCAGCCGCACCCGGCCGGTCTGGGCGCGCCCTTCCACCAGCCGCAGCGCGGCATCCACCACCTCGCCCATGCGCACCGGCTCGGGCGTCAGGGTCATCTGCCCGGCTTCGACCTTGGCCACGTCCAGAATGTCGTTGATCACCTCGAGCAGGTGGCGGCCCGAGGCGACGATGTCGCCGGCATATTGCTGGTAGCGTTCGTTGTTCAACGCCCCGAACAGGCCGCAGGCCATGACCTCGGAAAAGCCGATGATGGCGTTCAGCGGCGTGCGCAATTCGTGGCTGACCGAGGCCAGGAACTCGGTCTTGGCGCGGCTGGCCAGTTCGGCCTGTTCCTTGGCGATCTGCAGCTCCATGGTGCGTTCGGCGACCCGGCGCTCCAACGTCTCGTTGGCGTTGAACAGCAACCGCTCGGCCGCCACCCGCGCGGTGACGTCCGAACCGTAGATGTTCACATAGCCCGGCCCCGGCAACGGCACCAGGGTCAGCGCCAGAACGCGGTCGCCCACCATCACCTCGTCGTGGCGGGGCCGGCCTTCGCGCAGAACCTGGGCGATGACCCGCCGCCAGGACGGCGGCACCGCCCGGCTGACGCTGCATCCCCATTCGGCCAGCAGCAACTCGCTGGCCGGATTGGCCAGTTGCACCACGCCGTCGCCGCCCACCCTCAGCACCGGATGGGGGTTCTGCGCCGGCAGCAGGGCCAGCATTTGCACGGTTTCGTCGGCGCGGCACCGCGCAGTGACGTCGGACACCAGGATCAGGCCGGTTTCCTCGTCGCCCGTCGCCCGCAGCTCGAAGATGCGCCTGGCCCCGCCCAGGTCGCGCAGGGTGATCTGGTGGTCGCCGGCGCGGCCGCCGATAAAGGCGTCAAGCCCGCCGCAGGTGCGGGCGAAGGACACCATCACCTCGTTTTCCGCCACCGGGCCGGCGGCGGTCAGGCGGATGATGCCGACACCCAGCGCATCAGTGGCGGTTTGCAGCAGGCGCAGGCGCTCGGCTTGACAGCGCTGGGCGGCACGGTCAGCCTCGGTGCGCAGGCGGGCCTCCCGCACCCGGCTCAGGCGCCACAGCAGCCCCGCGCAGACCGCCAGCAGCGCGCCCCCCATGATGCCGCCGATCTCGGCCCTGATGATGCGGTCCAGCCGGCCGAAATGGCTGCTGTCCACCGCCAGCCAGAACAGGCCGGCGGCCAGGATGGCGCCGGCCGCCGCCAGGCTGACTGTGCCCGGGCGCAAGGCACCGGATATCCGGCGGGCAAAAGCCGTGCGAAGCGTGGTCATCCCCTCCTCCGCGTGCTTGTCCCCAAAACGCGAGGGTTCATCCTTTCACATGCCCAAAGACAGGCCAATCGGCTCGAACGGATGGCACACGTGAGAGAAAGTATTAATTCCCAGCTACGCGCAGGCGTTGTCCGGCCCGCAGGAAGGGCTGCGGATTGCGCGCCCGCCCATCCACCAGCACCTCGTAATGCAGGTGCGGGCCGGTGGAACGGCCGGACGTGCCGACCAGACCGACCCGCGCGCCCAGCACCACCTGCTGGCCCACCCGCACCGAGATGCGCGACAGATGGGCATAGCGCGTGCGCACCCCCAATCCGTGGTCGATCTCGACCATGCGGCCGTAGCCGCCGCGCCGGCCGGCAAAGACGACCCGGCCGGGGGCGGTCGCCATCACCTCGCTGCTGAGCGGCGCGCGCAGGTCGATGCCGGCATGCATGGCGCGGCGCTTGTTGACGGGATCGCGGCGGCGGCCGAAGCCCGAACTGACCTCGTATTGCACCAGGGGCGCCGCCAGGGGCAGAACCCTGAGCGCGCGGTTCAGGCGGTCGGCGCGGTCGGGCGCCAGATCGCCGGCGGCTTCCGGCACGAAGGGACCACCCTGCCCGGCGCGCTCGTGGCGGCGCAACAGGCTCTCGACCCGAAACCCGGTGCCGGCCAGCGCGCGCTCCACCGCGTGCACGTCCAGCCGTCCGGGCCATTCGCCCCGGGCCGCAAGCGCGCCCCCCTGCCCCAACAGGAGCAGCAGGCACGCCACAAGGCAAGGCAGGCAGGACAACAGGCATCTGCGTGCCATCGGAAGCTCCCGCACTTTCGCCAAGGGTCATGTGGGCCTGCGCGGGCGGGGGATGACGTCCTCGGACGGTTGCACGGCGGCACGCAGATGGTAGGCTCTCGCCCGCGCACATTCGCAGACCGGAGTCCCCTTTTGATCATCACCCGCCGCCGCCCCGGAATTCCCGCCTGGCACCCCGCCTTTCTGGCCGTCACCTGGTTCGGCAGCGGCCTGCTGCCGAAGGCGCCGGGCACCTGGGGATCGCTGGCCGCCCTGCCCTTCGCCTGGGGGCTGGCGCGCGCGGGCGGCTGGCCGCTGCTGCTGGCGGCGTCGCTGGTCTGTTTCCTGGTGGGCTGGTGGGCGTCGGCGGTCTATGTGCGCCGCACCGGCGAGGACGACCCGTCCGAGGTGGTGATCGACGAGGTGGCCGGCCAATGGCTGGTGCTGGCCGCCGCCCCCACCGACCCTTTGTTCTATGCGGTCGGCTTCGCCCTGTTCCGCGTACTCGACATCACCAAGCCGTGGCCGGCCCGCTGGGCCGACCGCAACGTCCATGGCGGCCTGGGGGTGATGCTGGACGACATGCTGGCCGCCGCCTATGGGGCCGCCGTGATGGCGGTCATCGTGCTGTGGAGGACCCTGCCGTGACCACCGAACGCGATGCCGCCACCCGCCTGCTGGACCTGTGCCGCGACCAGGGACTGATGATCGTCACCGCTGAGTCATGCACCGGCGGGCTGGTGGCGGGCGCGCTGACCGCCATCGCCGGATCGTCGGCGGTGGTGGATCGCGGCTTCGTCACCTATTCCAACGAGGCCAAGGCCGAAGCCCTGGGCGTGCCCATGGCGCTGATCGAAGCCCACGGCGCGGTGTCCGAACCGGTGGCGCGCGCCATGGCCGACGGCGCTCTGGCCCATTCGCGGGCCGACGTGGCCGTGGCCGTCACCGGGATCGCCGGCCCCGGCGGCGGCGGCGTCGACAAGCCGGTGGGACTGGTGCATTTCGCCGCCGCCCGGCGCGGGCATCCTTCCATCGCCCGTCGTCACGTGTTTGCCGGCGACCGCGACGCCGTGCGGGAACAGGCGGTCGCCACCGCCCTGGTGCTATTGACCGAGATCGCCGGCCAGCGCCCTGACCGCCGCGCGTAGGATGGCCAGCGGCACGGTGGGCGCGTTCGCCTCCACATGCAGGCCGTCACGGCCGAAGGCCGCATAGGGCAGCACGCCGGACACGTCGAAGCCCACATGGCCGTGCCAGTCGGGCAGCCGCGCCGCCGCCCACGCGCGCGCCACCTCGGCCGAGGCGGTGGCCTGGGGGCATTGCAGCGCGTCGTCGATCGCCGCGTCCGGCCCGGTTGCGGCCTCGAGGCGGCGCGAAACCGCGCGCCAATCGATATTGTCGGTCATGCCGATCATATTAACAGCAGATCCCCGCCAAGATGGATTTGAAAATGCCTGGGCTTTTCCCCTAATCTCCGCGCGATTTTAGGGTTGTAGGCGGCAAGATGAGCTTCGAGGATTCCGACGACGGTTTGAGCGGCTTGCAACGCATAAGCTGTGCCCTTGGTGAACGCGTTTTCTCCCAGGGTGACACCGGCGACACCGCCTTTGTCGTCCTTGCCGGTCAGGTGACCCTGTATCAGAACCGCGAGGGCCGCCGCATCGAGATCGGCACCGTGGGCGTGGGCGAGGTTTTCGGGGAAATGGCGGTGCTGGACGGCGGACGGCGCAACGCCACCGCCATCGCCGCCGAAGACTGCGTGCTGGCCTGCGTGCCCCACGCCGTCTTTCAGAAAAAGCTGGAGGCCAGCGACGCCTTCGTCAGGGCCTTGATGGAGATGTTCATCAAGAACATCCGCACCTCGCCGCGGCTGTTCCTGCGCCGTCCGCGCAGCTTCCGCGACCACGTCAAACAGATGAGCGTGTTTTCGTGGAATCTTCGCCGCTTCGCGGGCCGGCTGGACGACGTGACCATGGCGGACGACGTGCTGGACATCCTGGACCGGCTGGACGTGGTGCTGGACGACCTCGCCAACGTGGCGGAACTGACCGCCGACAAGCGCCACGACCTGATCGTGGAAGAAGAGCTGGCCGGGGTGGACTTCGCCGACGTGGTCGGCAGCGAGGGCCGCAGGCGGCTGTAGGCGCCGGCCGCCAGCACCCGTCAGCGCAGCGGCTCGGCCGTGATGGTTTCGCGGATGGGGGCAGCGGCGGGCACGAATTCCGCCTCGGCGGCCGCGGCCGGCGGCTGCGCGGCGACAGGCGCCGGCTGATAGGCCGCCGGCGGCTGGTTTTCCGCCGAAGCCTGGCGATTGGCATCCTGGCTGCGCTCGTACGACTTCACGCCATGGGCGACCAGATCGGGCACACCGCAGGCGGACAGCGCCAGCGGAAGAGCGGCGGCAAGAACGAAGCGGATCGGCGACATCAACAACCCTGCGAACAATTATCCTTTGGCGGGCGGACGCTACACCGGTCGCGCACGGCGCCGCAAGTGTCGCTTTCGGGGCAGGACTATTCGCCAAACAGGCGGCCGAAGCGGTTATCCAGCACGTCGTCCAGCCGGGCCTGTTCCTGGCGCACCACGCCCCGCTCGGGCAGCAGCCCCTGGGCATGCAGGTCGATCATGGCACACAGGCCGGCAGCCGTGGTCTTCTGGATCGCGGAATATCCCCCCTCGAACCCGTCGCCATAGATCTTCTGCGCCCAGCTTTCCTGGGTCAGCAGGCCGCCCCGGCGCCCCACCACGCTGACGAAGATCAGCGCCAGATCCTGGCGCGTGACCGGAATGGCGCTTTCCAGAACGTCGCGGAACAGCTCGCGCCGCTCGCCCAGCTTGAGGTCGCGCACGAGAAAGCGCATCAGATCGCGATGGCCGGGATAGCGCACCGTCTTGTAGTCGAGGTTGCGCACCCGCCCGGCCAGGCTCTGGCACAACGTGCCGACCCCGCCCGAGGTGGAAAACGCCTCGTAGCCTACGCCGTCCAGCGAAAAATGCTCCAGCCCCTCCAACGGGGGAACGGAAACCGCGCTGCCGTCCACCAGGGCCTCGCACGGGTTGCAGTATTCGTTGATCAGCCCGTCGATGCTCCAGGTCAGATTGTACTTCAGCGCGTTGTTGGGGAATTGCGGCAGCGCGCCGACCCGAAGATGAACCTCGCTGACCTCGTCGAAGCGTTCCACCAGCGCCATCGCCACGGTGGACACGAAACCGGGCGCCAGACCGCATTGGGTCATGACCACGTGGTCACCGCCCTCGCCCAGGGCGCGGATGGCCCGCGCGGTGGCCACGTCCTCGGTCACGTCGAAATAGTGCACGCCCACGGCCCGCGCCGCCTCGGCCACACCGATGTTCAGGTAATACGGCAATGCCACCGCCACCGCGTGCTGGCCGTCCAGCACGTTGCGCAGGGCCGCGCCGTCGCGCACGTCCACCGCGGCAGTGGCGACGCCCGGCGGCGCGCGGCACGCCAGCGCCTCGCCATCGGCATCGGCCAGCGTGACGGCGTAATCGCCACTGCCGGCCAACCGGGCCGCCACGGCAACGCCGATCTTGCCCGCCCCCAGGACGGCGACGCGACGCATTTCCATGGCGCTCAGGCCGCGCTGTCGAACGGTTCGACCCGGATCAGGTCGCCGGCCTCCACCTTGCGCAATTGGCGCACGTCGTCACGGGTCATGCCCCACACGTTGGCCGGCATGGCCAGGCGGATTTCCTTGCCTTCGGAATTGGGGGTCGGGCCGTAACCGATCACCACCGCCTCACCCTCGACGCGAAAGGCCAGCTCGCCGGGCTGCATCACCTCGCGGGCGTCGGCTTCGCGCTCGCTGCGGACCGGAACGGTGAAATACACCTCCTCCCCCCAATGGGCGGCGCGCGATTCGAATGGCGCAGCCTGAAACAGCGCATCGGCGGTGGGGGTATCGAACAGTTCCGCTTCGATCACCACCTTGCCGACGGTCAGCCGCAATTTCCGCATTCCTGCTCCCCTTCCTGCTTATCCTTCAGCACCCGTCACTCTGCCCGTTTTCGGGCCGCGCCACCAGAGGTAGATGCAGGTGCGCATTTCGTCCCCTCCATCTGGTCATCGGCGCCCCAAAAGAAAAGACGCCCCCGACCATCCGGCCGGGGGCGCCCCAGGTTCCCAGGCGGCTGGGCCTTGCTATTGCGCCGCCTGCGCGAGGTTGCGCACCACCGACCGGGTGTGGTTGGCGATCATCATCTCCTCGTTGGTGGGGATGACGTAGACCGGCACGCGGCTTCCGGCGTCCGAGATCAGTTCGGCATGCTTGGCGTTGGCGGCGGGGTCCAACCGCACCCCCAGCCAGGCGGCACCCTGGCACACCTTTTCCCGCACCGGGGCGGAATGCTCGCCGATGCCGGCGGTGAAGACCACGGCGTCCAGGCCGCCCATGGCCGCCGCCAGCGACCCCAGCTCGCGGTTCACACGATAGCAGAACAGCTCGACCGCCTCCGCCGCGTGGGGATCGTCGCTTTCCAGCAGCACGCGCATGTCGTTCGAGATGCCCGACACCCCCAGCAGGCCGGATTTCTTGTACAGCAGCGTCTCGATGTCCTTGGCGCCCATGCCCTTTTGCTGGATCAGGTACAGCACGACACCTGGGTCCAGGTTGCCGGTGCGCGTGCCCATGGGCAGGCCGTCCAGGGCGGTGAATCCCAGCGTGGAGGCCACCGACTTGCCGTCCTGGATGGCGCACATGGACGCCCCCGACCCCAGGTGGCACACCACCACCTTGCCGGCCGCCAGCTTGGGATCGATCTCGCGCAGGCGGCGGGCGATGAACTCGTAGGACAGGCCGTGAAAGCCGTAGCGTCGCACGCCTTCCTCGGTCAGGTGGCGCGGCAGGGCGAAGGTGGTCGCCACCTTCTGATTGGTGCTGTGGAAGGCGGTGTCGAAGCACGCCACCTGCAGCAGGCCGGGATGCACCTTGGCCAGCGCGCGGATGGGCGCGAGGTTGTGCGGCTGGTGCAGCGGGGCCAGTTGGGAATAGCCCTCAAGCTCGGCCAGCACCGAATCGTCCACCAGCACCGGGGTGGCGTATTTCGGGCCGCCATGCACCACGCGGTGGCCGGCCGCCACCAGGGTGGCGCCGTCCAGGTTGTCCTCGACCCAGTCGATCAGGTGCTTGAGCAGGTCCTGGTGGTTGAGGTCGCTGTCGGCCGGCCAGCGCTGTTCGGCCAGCACGGTCCCGTCCGCCGCCTGGGCGATGAAATGGGGGGCGACGTTGATGCCCTCGACCTGGCCCTTGGAGGACAGGATCGGCTTTTGGTCGCCAGTGGTCAGAAACAGCGAGAACTTGATGGACGAGGAACCGGCGTTGATGACCAGAATGCCGTCACGCATGGAACTGACCTCCTTATTGGGCGGCGACCTTGGCGGCCTTCACGCGGCGGGCATGGGCGAACAGCACAGCCACCGCGCACGACGCCAGACGGGCCTTGGCCGAATCGGCGCGGCTGGTCAGCACGATCGGCACGCGCGCGCCCAGCACGATGCCGGCGGCGTCGGCCTCGGCCAGATAGCTCAACTGCTTGGCCAGCATGTTGCCCGCCTCGAGATCGGGCACCAGCAGGATGTCGGCATGTCCCGCCACCGGAGAGTTGATCTTCTTGATTTTGGCCGCCTCGGCCGAGATGGCGTTGTCGAAGGCCAGCGGGCCGTCCAGCTCGCCGCCGGTGATCTGGCCGCGATCGGCCATCTTGCACAGGGCCGCCGCCTCGATGGTGGAGTTGATCTTGGGATACACCGTCTCGACCGCCGACAGGATCGCCACCTTGGGCTTGTCCACGTCCAGGCAATGCGCCAGGTCAATGGCGTTCTGGACGATGTCCACCTTGTCTTCCAGACTCGGATAGATGTTGATGGCCGCGTCCGTGATCAGCAGCGTCTTGGGATAGGTGGGCACGTCCATCAGGAAGACGTGGCTGATGCGCCGGCCGGTGCGCAGGCCGGTTTCGCGCCGCGCCACCTCGTGCATCATCTCGTCGGTGTGCAGGGACCCCTTCATCAAGGCTTCCGCCTCGCCCGAGCGGCACAGCGCCACCGATTTCTCGGCCGATTCGTGGCTGTGCTGGGTATCGACGATGCGGATGCCGGTCAGGTCGAAGCCGAATTCCGCGGCCAACTGGCGGATCTTGCCCTCGGGGCCGACCAGGATGGGATTGATCAGGCCGCGCTTGAACGCCTCGACCGGCCCTTCCAGCGACACCTGGTCGCACGGGTGGCACACGGCCACGGTGATGGGATCAAGCGGGGCGCAGCGCTCGATGATGTCCTCGAACACGTGGTGGCGGCGACGCAGCGAGATTTCGTGCAGCTCGGCCTTGGGCTGGACCGCCTTGACGGTGGGGGCGAACACGTCGGCGCGGCCCTGGAAGACGATTTCGTCCTTCTGGTTGACCGCGGCGCAACTGAAGGCGACCACGTTCGGCGGCAGCTTCTCGGCGGCGGTGATGGTCACGGTCAGGGTGTCGCCCACCTCGACCGGACGGATGAATTCCAGGTCCTGGCTCTTGTACACGGTACCCGGTCCGGGCAGTTCGTTGCCCAGCAAGGCCGAAAGGAGCGAGCCGCCCCACATGGAATGGGCCAGCACCTTGCGGTGGGCGGCCAGTTGCTGCGCCTGCTCGGCGCTGTAATGGGTGGGGTTCAGGTCGCCGGTGGCCACGCCGAACAGTTCCACGTCCTCCATGCGGCAGGTGCGGGTGAGAGAGGCGGTGTCACCGACCTTGATGTCGTCCCAGGTACGGTTTTCCATCATCTCGACCATTGGCTTCTCCTTGCCAGATATGGGCGCGAACCGTCGAAACCCAGCGCGCCGCTTTCCGTGTTGCGATGCAAAATATACGGACAATCCTTATGGGGATACAACGTCCGTCGGCAATCCTTCATCAATTGGTCACGGTATCCCCCGAAAGGGGAAAAGCGACGGTAAGCCTATTGGCCGAAAGTGGCAAACCCAGCGCGACAGTCATTTGATTTTTCAAATTATTGCCCGAATTACGGAAGAACCCATCCTTGTCCTACCCGAGCGGGTGAGGGCACATGGGGAAACACATGGCGGACATGCCCTTTGGTCGTGTTGCAGCGCACAAAGGTCGGGGGTAATCTGCCGTTTGCTAAAACCATGGTAATAGGCTGGGGACCCCATGAGCGTACGCAATCTGAAGGCCCTGTTCCGTCCGCAATCGGTGGCCGTGATCGGCGCCACCACCAAGCCCAAGGCGCCGGGTTCGGTGGTGATGAAGAACCTGCTGCAGGCGAATTTCGCCGGTCCCATCATTCCGGTGACCGCGGAACACCAGTCGGTGGCCGGCGTGCTGGCCTATCCCGACGTGGCCTGCCTGCCGATGGTGCCCGACCTGGCGGTGATCTGTACCCCGCCCGCCACCGTTCCCGGCCTGATCCGCGCCCTGGGGGAAAAGGGCACGCGCGCCGCCTGCATCATGACTTTGGGCATGGAGCACGCCCAGGGCGAGGACGGCCGCACCCTGCTGGAGGCGGCGCTGGCCGAGGCCAAGCCCTACCGCCTGCGTATCCTGGGGCCCAATTCCATGGGCATCCTGGTGCCCGGCATCGGCCTGAACGCCAGCTTCGCCCCCGAGAATGCGCTGAAGGGCAAGATCGCCTTCGTGTCGCAATCGGGCGCGCTGTGCACCTCGGTGCTGGACTGGGCCTGCACCAAGGGCATCGGTTTCTCGCACTTCATCCACACCGGCAACGGCGCCGACGTGTCGATCGGCGACATCATCGACTACCTTGGCTCGGACCCCTACACCCGCGCCATCCTGCTGTATCTCGAGACACTGCGCGGGCGCCGCAACTTCATGTCGGCCGCCCGCGCCGCCGCCCGCAACAAGCCGGTGCTGGTGATCAAGGCCGGCCGCTCGACCGAGGGCATGCTGGCCGCGTCGTCGCATACCGGCTCGCTGGCCGGGTCGGACCTGGTGTTCGACGCCGCCATCCGGCGCGCCGGCATGCTGCGCGTGCAGGACATCGACGAGTTGTTCGGCGCGGTCGAGACCCTGGCCCGCTCGCGGCCGGTGAAGGGCAAGCGGCTGGCCATCGTCACCAATGGCGGCGGCCTGGGCGTGATCGCCGCCGACGACCTGGCGGACGGCGGCGGCGAACTGGCCGAACTGCCGCCCGAGGTGGTGGAAAAGCTGAATGCCGTGCTGCCGCCCAACTGGTCGCACCGCAACCCGCTGGACCTGTCCGGCGACGCCGACGGCGAACGCTATGCCAAGGTCATGACCATCCTCTTGGAAAGCAAGGCGGTGGACGGCCTGCTGGTGATGCACGCCCCCACCGCCATGTCCGACCCCGATGCGGTGGCCGAGGCGGTCATCAAGGTGTTCAAGGAAAAGACCCGCGCGAACATCATGACCTGCTGGGTGGGCAGCGAGAAGGTCGCCCGCGCCCGCCGTCTGCTGGCCGATGCCGGCGTCCCCACCTTCGAGACGCCCTATTCCGCCGTCCAGGGATTCCTGCACCTGCTGGAATACAAGCGCAACCAGGAAATGCTGATGGAAGTCCCGGCCTCGGCCGCATCGGACTTCATTCCCGACACCGGCTTCGTGCGCGACATCATCAACGAGGTGCTGGCGCGCGGCGATTCCCTGATGACCGAGGCCGAGGCCAAGGCGGTGCTGGATGCCTATGGCATTCCCACCATCGAGACCCGCATGGCCCGCCATCCGGCCGAGGCCAGCCGTATCGCCAAGAGCCTGAACGCCCCGGTCGCCCTCAAGATCCTCTCGCCCGACATCGTTCACAAATCGGACGTCGGCGGCGTGGTGCTGAACCTGGAAACCCCGTTCGAGGTGGAAAAGGCAGCCAATTCCATGCTGGAGCGGGTGCAGAAGGTCTATCCCGACGCCCGCATCGAGGGTTTCACCGTCCAGAAGATGGCGGTGCGCCGCCCCGGCACCCAGGAACTGATCGTCGGCATCGCCACCGACCCCATTTTCGGCCCGGTCATCCTGTTCGGCCAGGGCGGCGTGGCGGTCGAAGTGATCGCCGACCGCGCCGTGGCCTTGCCGCCGCTCAACATGAACCTGGCCGCCGATCTGGTGCAGCGCACCCGCGTCTCGTCGCTGCTGCGCGGCTATCGCGGCCGGCCGCCGGCCAACATGGACGCGCTCTACAGCGTGCTGATCCAGGTTTCCCAGTTGATCGTCGATTTCCCCGAGATCAAGGAGCTGGACATCAACCCGCTGCGCTGCGACGCCGAGGGCGTGGTGGCGCTGGACGCCGCCATCAAGGTCGCCCCGGGCACCAAGGGACCGCACCGCATGGCCATCCGCCCCTATCCGGCGGAGCTTGAGGAAATCTTCACCATGCAGGACGGGTCGGGGCGCAAGACCCTGCTGCGCCCGATCCGGCCCGAGGACGAACCTAACCACCACGTCCTGGTGTCGAAGATGACGCCCGAGGACATCCGCTTCCGCTTCTTCGGCCTGGTGCACGAATTGCCGCATTCGGAAATGGCGCGCCTGACCCAGATTGACTACGACCGCGAGATGGCGTTCATCGCCGAATACACCCACGACGACGGGACCAAGGAGACCCTGGGCGTGGTGCGCACGGTCACCGACCCCGACAACGAAAAGGCCGAATTCGCCGTGCTGGTCCGTTCGGACCTCAAGGGAACCGGCCTGGGCAAGCGTCTGCTGGTCAAGATGATCGAATACTGCCGTTCGCGCGGGACCGGCGCCATCGTCGGCCAGGTCCTCAAGGACAACACCCGCATGCTCAAATTCGTCGAGCATCTGGGCTTCGTACAGACCAAGACCATCGACGGCGACATCGTCGAGGTGGAATACGACCTGTCCAAGCCGGCGCAGACGGAGCCGGAGCCGCCGGAGGCCAAGTGACCGGCGGCAATCCCTGATCCGAGGGGGTGAGCGCGGGGATCAGAACTCGCGCTCACCCATCAGATGGGTGGGAATGGTCAGCCCCGCGCCGATGGCCCCCACCGTGAACAGCACCCGCAAGCCGTATTCCACCGTGGTCGCCAGCAGGGAGGCCGCCTCCGCCCCCTGGGCCGAGGTCAGCCCCATCAGGCCGAGGATGGCCTGGGCGAAGAAACTTCCGGGCACCATGGGGATGCACCCGGCCAGGGCCATGGCGCCGCCCGCCTGACGCTGCAGCGGCAGAAGCAGGCGCACGGCCAGCGCCACCGCCGCCGCCGCGACGAACGAGGCGGCTTCCAGGCTCCATCCCGCCTCCAGCCCCACGGTGCGCACGAGCAGCGCCAGGGCACCCGCCGCCGCACACCATGGCAGGGCGCGCAGGCCAAAGTTGAACAGCACGCCGAACCCGGCGGCGGCCGCCGCGCCGAACAGGGAATGATGGGCCAGATGGATAAGCTCGGCGCTCATGGCCACGCCCCGACGATCCCCTGGGCCAGCCAGACGCCGATGGTGACGAAGACCATCAGCACCAGCACCGTCACCGCCCGCGCGCTGCCCAGGGTGGGCTTTCCTTCCATGATGTCGATCTGGGCGTTCAAGGCCGGAACGCCCGGCACCAGCAGCAGCACCGACGCCATCAGCGCCATCTCGGCGCTGTCGCTGTCCAGCAGCCGGGCCAAACAGCCGCCCACGGTGGCGGCCACACAGGCGATCACGGCGGCGACCACGAAGGCGTTGGCCTTCCGGTGCAGCAAATGGTGCCGGAGAACCTGGCCGACCGAGGCCGCCAGGGCGGCGGCGGCGAAACCGGGCCAGTCCACCCCCAGCAGACGGCCGAAGGCAGCGCAGGCCACCCCTACCGCCAAGGCGGTCAGCCACGGCGGATGGCGCGGGGTTTCGCGGCACAGGCGCTCGATCTCGGCGGCCGTGTCGGCCGCGTTCATGCCGCCCTGGGCCACGCGCACCGCCAGCCTGCGGATCGCCTGATCCAGGCGATGGTTGACCCCGTGGCGCCCCACATCGATCATGCGGGTGATGGAATTGCTTCCGGTGGACACGGTGATCGCCAGCGAGGCATAGCCCGAGCGGAACGCCACCCGCTCCGCCCCCAGCCCGCGGGCAACCATCTCGGCGCAGCGATGGATGACCTGGGCGCGGGCGCCGCTTTCCATCAGCAGGCGGGCGGCCTGCAACGTCACCATGGCGATCTGTTCCA
This sequence comes from Pseudomonadota bacterium, assembly GCA_023426365.1. GTDB lineage: Bacteria > Pseudomonadota > Alphaproteobacteria > Rhodospirillales > Magnetospirillaceae > Magnetospirillum. Next base: position 23,870 of record JAFAAW010000045.1, on the reverse strand, counting down.
GGGCGCGATGACGCAGGAGCACGGGATCGGTCTCGGGCATGCTGGGGTGTTAGCACCCCCACTGCCCAGGGCAAACCGCGATTACGGAGAGGTCAGAAGCCGCCGCGCTGCAGCAGCCGGGCGGCTTCGGCCGCCGGCACGCCCGGACTGAACAAGAAGCCCTGGACGCAGTCGCATTGTTCGGCCGTCAGCACCGCCATCTGCGCTTCCGTCTCCACCCCTTCGGCCACCACCTTGAGGTCCAGCGCGTGGGCCAGCGAGATGATGGCGCGGGTGATGGCGCGGTCGCTGTCGTTCTCCGCCACCTCGGCGACGAACGAACGGTCGATCTTGAGCTTGCACACCGGAAAGCGCTTAAGCCGCCCCAGCGACGAGTAGCCGGTGCCGAAATCGTCCACCGCCAGCCCCATGCCCAAGGCCTTGACGTCGGCCAGCACGCGGCCGGCCGCGACGGCATCCTCCATCATGGTGGTTTCGGTGAGTTCCAGTTCCAGACGACCGGGCGGCAGGCGCGCCTCGGCCAGCAGGCGGCGGACCAGCAGCGGCAGGTCGTGGCGCTTCATCTGCACCGCCGACAGGTTGACGGCGATGGGCACCGGCGGCAGCCCGGCATCGGACCATTCGCGCGCCTGACGGCACGCCTCGGCCAGCACCCATTCGCCGATGGGGGCGATCATGCCGTTTTCCTCGGCCAGCGGAATGAAGCGGCCGGGCGGGATCATGCCGTGCTGCGGATGGTTCCAGCGCACCAGCGCCTCCAGCCCGACGATGCGGCGGTCGGGCACGCCGACGATGGGCTGGTAATGCAGCACAAGCTCGCCGCGCAGGGCGGCGCGCCGCAGATCGGCCTCGAGCTTGCGGCGCTCGGCCAGTTCGCTATCCATGGTGGGGGTGAAGAAGCGATAGCCGTTCGGCGCCTCGTGGATGGCGCGGTACATGGCGACGTCGGCATTCTTCATCAGGGCGTCGGCGTCTTCCCCGTCGATGGGGTAAAGGGCGATGCCCACGCTGGCGCCCACCTGAACCTCGTGGCCGTCGACGTCGAACGGACGGGTGGCGGCGTCCAACAGCGTCTGGGCCAGTTCGGCGGCGGCCTCGCCGCCGCTCAGATCGTCCACCACGAAGGCGAACTCGTCGCCGCCCACGCGGGCAAAGGTCTCGACCCCGCGCCCGGCGGCCATCAGGCGTTCGACCAGCAGCAGCAGCAGGCGGTCGCCGCCATCATGCCCCAGCACGTCATTGTAATGGCTGAAATCGTCGAGATCGAGGAACAGGATGCCCAACCCGCCCCGCTCGGCGCGCGCGCGGGCGATGGCGCGCTGCAGGTGTTCGCGGAACAACAGGCGGTTGGGCAAGGCGGTCAGCGCGTCGTGATTGGACAGGAAGCGGATGCGCTCCTCGGCCTGACGCCGCTCGGTCACGTCCTCCTGCACCACCACGTAATGGGCGACGCGCCCGCGCTCGTCGGCGATCGGCGTGATGGTCTGATCGACGATGTAAAGGGTGCCGTCCTTGCGGCGCAGGCTCAGCTCGCCGCGCCAGGGCCGACCCTGGCTGATGGCTTCCATCACCCGACGGTCGCGGTCGCGCCCCATCAGCAGGCGGCGGGCGATGCGGCGGCGGGCCTCGCCGGCGCTCCAGCCGGACAGACGGGTGAAGGCGGCGTTGCACCACTCGATGCGGCCGGCCCGGTCGGTAATGAAGATGGCGTTGGCCGCCGCCTCGATCGCCTCGCCCTGAAGGCGCAGCAGCGCCTCGGCGCGGCGGCGCGAGGCTTGCTCGGCCATGCGCCGCTCGCGATCCGAGGCCAACAGCAGCGCGACCCCCAGGCAGATCACCACCACCTCGGACACCAATTGGCCGAGGAAGCGGGTGTTCTCGCCCCACGCCAGCAAGGGCCACAGCCACTTGTGCAGGCCCCACAGCGCGAACAGCGCCGCCACCAGCCGATAGCCCGCCCCGGGCGCCTTGCGCGCACGCTGATAAAAGGCGACGGCGGCCACCATCAGGGCGGCGCCGACGAACAGGCCGACGGCCGTCACCGCCGCTTCGGCGCCCACCTGGGGCACCAGCAGGACCAGGGCCGCCACCATGCCCAGCCACAGCGCCAGCAAGGTGCGTCGCGGCGGCGCGCGGCGCAGTTCCACCACCGTGGCGGCCAGCGTCATGACGCCCGCGCCGGCATGAAGGGATTCCGAAACGACGATGGTGGTGAACGGGCCGAACCAGTCACCCGCCAGCAGAAAGGCATAACGCAAGACATGCAGGGCGAAGGCGCCGGCGAACAGCCACAATCCGCGCGGGGTCCCGGGCGAGCGGCCGACAGCGAGCATGGCCACCACCAGCACGGTGGTACCCATCAAGGCCCCATAGACCGCGCCGGGCGCGGACATCCCCATCGATCGTCCTTTCCTGTGCCGGACACGATTGTGACCGGGCGGCGCAGTCTACGGGAACCGCAGCCATTCGCAAGCAGGCGATGAGCACAGGGACCGGGAACGTGTTGCTACCGCCCGAACTTTGGCACAAAATGCACACGCGCCTGGCGCCTTGGGGATCTGCAAGAGGCAGGGAAATGTCGGTCACCACGATCGCCGGCTTTATCGCCGGCATCATTCTCTTCCTCGGTTCGATCTATATCGCCACCGACAATTATTTTGTTTTTCTTGATCTTGCCTCTTTCGTCATGGTGATCGGAGGCACCTTCGCCTCGACCTTCATCTCATACGAGCCACGCTACGTCTTCCAGGCGTTCCGCCTGACCGCCTCGATCTTCTTCGCCCCGAAAATCCAGCGCGGCGTGTTGCAGGGCGAGGTGGCGCGCTGCATCCGCTGGGGCTACATCATCCAGAAGAACGGCCTGCCGGGGCTTGAGGCCGACACCGGCAAGATCAAGAAGCAGGACCGGTTCCTGGGCTTCGGCGTCGATCTGGTGATTGCCGGCTACAGCGGGCCGGAAGTGCGGCAGATCCTGAACAATTCCATCGAAACCACCTTCCACCGCAACTGCGTCCCCGCCGAGATCCTGCGCAACATGGCCGGCACCGCCCCGGCCTTCGGCATGATCGGCACCCTGGTGGGTCTGGTCATCATGCTCGGCAAGATGGGCGAGGACCCGGCCGCGCTGGGACCGGGCATGGCGGTGGCGCTGATCACCACCCTTTACGGCGTGTTGCTGCCGCGACTGGTGCTGATGCCGGCCGCCAGCAAGATCCAGCAACGCGAGGAAATCGTGCGTTTCCGCAACATCCTGGTGGCCGAAGGGCTGGCCCTGCTGGCGGAACGGCGCAACCCGCGCTTCATCCAGGACGCGATGAACAGCTTCCTCGATCCCGCCATCCATTTCGACATCGACCGCCATATGAAAAGCAGGGGGTGACGCATGTTGAACCGCTTCAACAGGAAGCCCAGCGAGGTTGACGCCAGTTGGCTGGAAACCTATGGCGACATGGTCACCCTGCTGCTGTGCTTCTTCGTCCTGCTCGCCTCCATCTCCAGGGTGGACAGCGTGCTGTACGAGAAAGTCCAGTCGGGCATGACCAAGGAAATCGGCAAGCAGCCGCCCCAGCGCCCCATTGAGGACATGCGCCGGGAAATGACCGAGCTGGTGTCGGCCTTCTCGGGGGGCGAGGCCCTGGCCGACGTGGCGACCGACGAGCGCGGCGTGGTGCTCAACCTGGATGCCGGCGCCATGTTCCGGCAAGGCTCGGCCGAAGTGCGTCCCGAGGTCATGCCGCTGCTCAAGGAAATGGTGGTGACGCTGACCCAGAAGCGGTTCGAGAATTACCTGCTGGAAATCCAGGGGCATACCGACGACACGCCGATCGCCACCCAGCAATATCCCACCAACTTCGACCTGGCGGCCGCCCGCGCGCTGGCCACCATGCACACGTTGAAGGGGCTGGGCGTGCCCGAGGGGCGGATGATCGTCGCCTCGTTCGGCCAGTTCAAGCCGCGCGTGCCCAACCGCACCCCCGAAGGCACGGCGCTGACGGCCAACCAGGCGCTGAACCGCCGGGTCTCCGTTCACGTTTATCCGCACTGATCGCGACTGCCGGCGGCCTTCGCCGCCGCCGGCCGGCCCCGTCGGCCAGGCCCTCAGGCCATGGTCAGTTCCATGCCGTCGCGCGCGGCGATGGTCCCCGGCAACAGGGCGACCGCTTCGGCCTCGATGCGCGCCATGCAGGCATCGTCGTGGTCGGGGTCGTGGTGGAACAGCACCAGTTGCTTGACCCCGGCTGCCTGGGCAAGCCGCACGCCCTCCTGCCAGGTCGAGTGCCCCCACCCCACCTTGGCCGGGAATTCGTCGTCGGTATAGGTGCTGTCATAGATGACCAGATCGGCGCCGGCGATCAGGTCCAGCACGTTGCGGTCGGGCTGGCCGGGCAGATGCTCGGTGTCGGTCACATAGCACACCGACACGCCGCCATGTTCGATGCGATAGCCGGTGGAGCCGTTGGGATGGTTGAGGGCGCCGGTGCGCACGACCACCCCGGGCGGAAAGGCCAAGGTGTCGCCGGCGGCGAAATCGTCGAAGCAGACAGCCCCCCGCATGGCCGAAAGCGGCACGGGGAAGGTGGGATTTTCCATCTGGTTGGCCAGCACGGCGCGGATGCCGCCCGGCTTGCCCGACAGATGGCCGGCCATGATGCGCAGGGAGAAATCGGGGCTGAACGCCGGAGCGAAGAACGGGAAGCCGTTGATGTGGTCCCAATGGGTATGGGTCAGCAGCAATGTGGCGGAAGTCACGCCGCGCCGCAGCAGGTCGCGCCCCAGGGCGCGGATGCCGGTGCCCGCATCAAGAATGAACACATGGCCGCCGACGCTGATTTCCACACAACTGGTGTTGCCGCCATAGACCACGTGATCGGGCGAAGGACAGGCAATGCTTCCGCGCACGCCCCAGAACTTCACCTTATACCCCATAGTACCATGCTCCCCAGTGCGATCACGGGCGACTCTAGCTGTTTCCCCATGCAGGCGCATCGGTATTTTCATGTAGATGCGTTGCATTCGCATCTATCTCACGGCAATGACACGGCCTATTTCCAGCCCAAAGTCCTGCATCGCCGAGCCTTCGCTGACCGCGATTTCCGCCAGACCGATCGAATTCTCATACCAGAAGGCGCCGCCGGGGGCGGTGTCGGAAAAGGTGCGCGCGCGCGGCACGGCGGCGCCGCCCACATCCAGAACCGCGTCGGCCGGCAGGGCCGAGGCGCGCAGGCCGGTCATGGCATTGCCGTAGCAATCGCCATAGACGATTTCCGGCAGGTCGTCGGGCCAGTCGAAGCGCTGCGGCGCGGCCGCCTGGGCGCCGATGGCCTCGGGCGCCTCGCCCAGGGCCAGCCGCGCCGCGACGGGCGCGAACAGGTCACGCCCATGGAACGAAGCGGAAAGCCGTTGTGGCCGCCAGGTGATGGTCCAGCAGCGCATCCGTGCCGCGCGCCGCATCAGCAATTCGAACAGGCCGTTGTCGGGGCCGACGAACCAGCGGCCGTCGATTTCCGCGATCACCGGCAGACGGGCGCCGCCCACGCCGGGATCGACCACAGCCATCACCACCATGTCCGCCGGCCATTCCGGCGCCAGGGCGGCCAGCAGGTACGCCGAGGGACGCGGGCGGCAGGCCGGGGCGTCGGACATCAGCTCGATCACCGGCGCGTGGGGCGCGGCACGCAGCAGGACGCCGCGCACCTGCCCGAGATAGGGGCCGGCCACGCCGAAATCGGTGAAAAGCCCAACCGGCCGATGCATTCGGACCTCCCAAATATGCGCCAAAGATATGCATTATTCGGCGTGCGCAACCAGTGTGCAACAAATCCCCCTGCTCAACACCCAAGCAATCGTATGCATTTGCCGTTGCTCAATGCGAGGCGGAAGGGCGTCATTTCACACCCTATCCTTTTCCCATAGGCGCTGATGCCGATTTACGCCTTCGAGGCCCTTGTACCCATACCAACTAAATGGCTATTGTGCCCCTACCTTCGAACGAGCCCGGTCGAGGAACGGACGGGTTTTGCCTGTGAGGTAGGGGTGGATCAGGGACAACACGCCAGCAATAGCAACAGGTTGGCCATGTCGCTGCCGGTGCCTGGACGGGCGCCGCTTCTCACCGTTTCCCTCTATCTTGCCGCCGGCGTGGCGGCCATCGCCTTCGCCGCGCACGGGGGCCTGCTGGGGGGCGCCCTGCCCGGCCCGTTCGGCCTGGGCGGCTGGCTGCTGGCGTCGGCCTCGCTGATTTACGTCGCCATGAACAATCGTCGCCGCTCGACCGACGCCGAGGCCTCGGCCCGCGCCCGCGAACTGGCCCGCGCCGCCGATGCGTGCCTGGACACGGTGATGGCGTCGCTGCCCGACGCGCTGATCATCGCCGACGAACGCGGCCGGGTGCGCAAGCTGAACCCGCGCGCCGTCTCCCTGTTCGGCTATGGCCTGGACGAGGCGCAGGACGAGCCGGTGGACGGCCTGCTGGCCGAACCCTATGCCCGCCAGTTGCGCGAGCGCTGGAAGACCTATGTGGCCGATGGCAGCGGCGGGCTGATTTCGGCCGCGCGCGAGGTGCTGGGCCGCCGCCGCGACGGCAGCGTGGTGCCCATGGAATTGTCGGTCGCCCAGTTGGAGCGCGACGGCGAACGCCACTTCGTCGTGGTGCTGCACGACATCTCCGCGCGCAAACTCGCCCTGGCCCGCCTCGACGTGGCGGAAAAGGTGCTGGAATGCACCATGGAAGGCGTCATGGTGACCGACCGCAAGGGCACCATGCTGTGGGTGAACCAGGGCTTCTGCCGCATTTCCGGCTATTCGCGCGAGGAGGTGCTGGGCCAGAAGGCCGCCATGCTGAAATCCGGCCTGCAGGCGACGGATTTCTATACCGCCATGTGGGGCAAGATCCGCCAGGACGGCGAATGGCAGGGCGAAATCTGGAACCGCCGCAAGGACGGCGAAGCCTATCCCGAATGGCTGACCATCAAGGCCATCACCGACCCCTCGGGCCAGGTCACCCGCTATGTGGGCGTGTTCTCGGACATCTCGAAGCACAAGCGGGCGGAAGAAACCATCCGCACCCTGACCTATTACGACGCCGTCACCCGCCTGCCCAACCGCTATCTGCTGATGGACCGCCTGGACCAGGCGCTGGAACGCGCGCCCCGTTCGGGCCGCAAGCTGGCGCTGGTGATGATCGGCCTCAACCGCTTCAAGCAGATCAACGAGACGCTGGGCCACCAGACCGGCGACCAGTTGCTGCGCGCGGTGGCCGAGCGGCTGGGGGCGGCGCTGCGCGGCCACGACACCGTGGCGCGCCTGCGCGGCGACACCTTCTGTTGTCTGCTGACCGATCTGGCCCAGGACCACGACGCCCATCTGGTGATCTCGCGCCTGCTGGAAACCTTCGCTTCGTCCTACGAGATCGACGACCACGAATTGTTCATCACCGCCAAGGTGGGCATCAGCGTCTATCCGGTGGACGGCACCGACCCCGAGCATCTGGTGCTCAAGGCCGAAACCGCCATGAACCGCTCCAAGGACCTGGCGGAGAACACCTATCAGTTCTATACCCCGGAAATGCACGCCAATTCGGTCGAGCGCCTGAAGCTGGAAACCGAATTGCGCAAGGCGCTGTCGCGCGACGAATTCGTCGTCTATTACCAGCCCAAGATCGAAACCGCCTCGGGCCGGGTGGTGGGCGCCGAAGCGCTGGTGCGCTGGCGCCACCGCGAATTGGGCATGATCTCGCCCGCCGATTTCATCCCCATCGCCGAGGAAACCGGCCTGATCGTGCCCATCGGCAATTGGGTGATGAACCATGTCTGCCGCCAGATCCGCCTGTGGCGCGATGCCGGGCAGCCGGTGGTGCCGATGGCGGTCAACCTGTCGGCCCACCAGTTCCGCCAGCCCGACCTGGTGGAACGGGTGGTCGAGGCCCTGCACACCCACGACATCGATCCCGCCCTGCTGGAACTGGAGCTGACCGAAAGCGCGGTCATGCACAATGCCGAGGCGGCCATCAAGACGCTGATGGAACTGCACGGGCACGGCGTGCTTTTGGCCGTGGACGATTTCGGCACCGGCTATTCGTCGCTCAGCTATCTCAAGAAATTCCCGCTGCACAAGCTCAAGATCGACCGCTCGTTCGTCATGGACATCGACACCAACCCGGCCTCGGCCGAAATCGTTGGCGCCATTGTCGCCATGGGCCATTCGCTGAACCTGAAGATCGTCGCGGAAGGCGTTGAAAACGATGCCCAACTCGAAGTCCTCAGGGGCTTCCGCTGCGACGAGATCCAGGGTTTCTATTATTCCCGCCCGATCCCGGCCGACACCTTCGCCGGCATCCTGCGCCTGGGCCGCATGGACGGTCACGCCACGGCGGCGGAGTGACCGCCCGTCCTCTCCGGAAAACAACAAAGGCGCCCGCTTCGGGGCGCCTTTTTCGTTTCAGGGCTGCCTTGCCGCCATTGCTCAGCCCGCCGGCTGCACCCGTCCGTCGGCGCCGTAAAGCTGTTTGGCGCGCTTCTCGAACGACGCCACCATCAGCTTGACCGCTTCGTTGAACAAGGCGCCGATCACCTTTTGCAGCAGCTTCGAGCGGAACTCGAAATCCACGTAGAAATCGATGTTGGTGCCGCCGTCCGGCGCCGGATTGAAGATCCAGTGGTTGTTCAGGTGCTGGAACGGCCCTTCGGTGTACTGAACGTCGATGCGGTTGGCGGGCCGGTTGAGGGCGACCTTGGAGGTGTAGCGCTCGCGGATCATCTTGAAGCCGATGACCAGATCGGCGAAGAACACCTCGCCCTCGCGCTTGCGGATACGCGCGGCCACGCACCACGGCAGGAATTCGGGATAGCGCTCCACATCCGCGACCAGTTGGAACAACTGATCCGGGGTATAGGGCAAATAGCGCTTCTCGGCGTGGGTGGGCATCGCGTCCCCTATTCCGCCGCGCCGACCAACTTCTGGCGGGCGGCGCGCAGTTCCGCGAAATCGCGGTCGGCATGATGCGACGAGCGGGTGAGCGGCGTGGCCGCCACCATCAGGAAGCCCTTGGCCTTGGCCATGGCGCGGTAATCGGCGAATTCGTCGGGGGTGACGAAGCGGTCGATGCCCACATGCTTGGGCGTCGGCTGCAGATACTGGCCGATGGTGATGAAATCGATGCCGGCCGAGCGCATGTCGTCCATCACCTGCAGCACCTCGTTGCGGGTCTCGCCCAGGCCGACCATGATGCCGGATTTGGTGAAGATGGACGGGTCCACCTCCTTGACCTTCTGCAACAGGCGCAACGATTCGAAGTAGCGGGCGCCGGGCCGGATCGAGGGATAGAGCCGCGGCACGGTTTCCAGGTTGTGGTTGAACACGTCGGGCCTGGCGCGCGCAACCGCCTCGATGGCGCCCGCCTTGTCGCGGAAATCGGGGGTCAGGATCTCGACCGTGGTTTCGCCGCCCAGCGCGCGGATGCGCTCGATGCAGGCGACGAACTGGAAGGCGCCACCATCGGGCAGGTCGTCACGGTCAACCGAGGTGATGACCACGTGCTTGAGGCCCATGGACCGCACGCTGTCGGCCAAATTCTCGGGCTCCATCAGATCGACGGCGCCGGGCTTGCCGGTCTTCACGTTGCAGAACGCGCACGCCCGGGTGCAGGTGTCGCCCAGGATCATGAAGGTGGCGTGCTTGTGCTTCCAGCACTCGCCGATATTGGGGCAGGCCGCCTCTTCGCACACCGTGTGCAGGTTCTTGTCCCGCATCAGACGGCGCACTTCCGCCGCCTCTTCCGAGGTCGGAGCCTTGACGCGGATCCAGTCGGGCTTGCGCGGGCTGGGATTGTCCGGCTTGTGGGCCTTTTCGGGATGACGGAGGGCGGGCTTGTCGGTCATGGCTTGGATATGTCCCGGCGCTGGCGGCAGGTCAAGGATTTCCGAACCACGAAGGCACGAAGACACGAAGGACCACGAAGATATCGTCTCTTGTCTTCGTGTCCTTCGCGCCGCCGTGGTTAAGACTGAACCCTAGAAGTGGATGGCGCGGCCATAGGCCGACAGCACCGCCTCGTGCATCATTTCCGACAGGGTCGGATGCGGGAAGACGGTGTGGATCAGCTCGGCCTCGGTGGTTTCCAGGGTCTTGGCGACGGTATAGCCCTGGATCATCTCGGTCACCTCGGCGCCGATCATGTGGGCGCCCAGCAATTCGCCGGTCTTGGCGTCGAACACGGTCTTGACCAGTCCCTCCGGCTCGCCCAGCGCGATGGCCTTGCCGTTGCCGATGAACGGGAAGCGGCCGACCTTGACCTGATAGCCCTTCTCGATCGCCTTCTTCTCGGTCAGGCCCACGCTGGCCACCTGGGGATGGCAATAGGTGCAGCCGGGGATGTTGCGGATGTCCATGGCGTGGGCATGCAGGCCGGCGATCTTCTCGACGCAGATGATGCCCTCGTGGCTGGCCTTGTGCGCCAGCCACGGCGGCGCGGTCAGGTCGCCGATGGCGTACACGCCCGGCTCATTGGTGCGGCAGAACTCGTCGGTGACCACATGGCCCTTCTCGACCTTCACGCCGGTGCCTTCCAGGCCGATATTCTCGATATTGGCGACCACGCCCACCGCCGAGATGACGCGATCGACCACGATCTCCTCGACCTTGCCGCCCACGTCCACCTGGACGGCCACGTTGGCGGCCGATTTCTTGAGGCCCTTGACGGCGGCGCCGGTGATGATGCGCATCCCCTGCTTCTCGAACGACTTCCTGGCGAAGGCGCTGATTTCCTCGTCCTCGACCGGCAGCACGCGGCCCATCACCTCGACCACGGCGACCTGGGCGCCGAGCGCGTTGAAAAAGCTGGCGAATTCGATGCCGATGGCGCCCGAGCCGATGACCAGCAGGCTTTTCGGCATGGTGTCGGGCACCAGCGCTTCCTTGTAGGTCCACACGAACTTGCCGTCCGGCTCCAGGCCCGGCAGCACGCGGGCGCGGCCGCCGGTGGCCAGGATGATGTGCTGGGCGGCCAGGGTCACGTTGTCCTTGCCGGCAACCGCGACCTTGCCCTTGCCGGCCAGCTTGCCATGGCCGTCGAACACGGTGACCTTGTTCTTCTTGAGCAGCCCCTTGACGCCGGCCGAAAGCTGGGCGGCGACGCCGCGCGAGCGCTTGACCACCGCGGCCAGGTCGAAGCCGATGCCCTGGGCCGACAGGCCGTAGGACGCGGCATGCTGCATGTTGCGGTAGACATCGGCCGAGCGCAGCAGCGCCTTGGTCGGGATGCAGCCCCAGTTCAGGCAGATGCCGCCCAGGTGTTCGCGCTCGACCAGCGCGGTCTTCATGCCCAGCTGGGCGGCGCGGATGGCGGCCACATAACCACCGGGACCGCCGCCGATCACCACCACGTCAAAGCTGTTCTCGGCCATTTCACTCTCCACCAACGTCATTGTGCGTTCCCGTGCGGCGCTACTCGCGCCCGCCGGGGAAAAAGGCGATCAGCCGGCCATCCACTTCCAGGTCGTAAAGGTCGCACAGGCGCCAGGCATGCAGCCCGGCCACCGCGCGAAAGGCGCCCAGCAATTGGAAGAAGGCAAAGGTCGGCATGGAGAAGCGGCGCCCGGACTTCTTGTCCCAGGCCTCGGCCTCGTCCAGGTATTTGCGGCAGGCGGCGCGCATGGCCGCCAGGAGGTCGCAGGCCGCCGAGTCGTCGGGCAGCAGCAGGCGGGTATCGGCGATCAGGCGGCGCAGTTCGCCGACCGCCCGGTAGCAACGCTCCTGCTCCTCGGCCATGACCAGATGGCCGTTGAACAGCGGGCTGCCCTCCACCATCGCCATCAGCCCGGCCACGGCCTGGGCCTCGGCGGGGTTGGGCGCATCGATCACCGGCATGCCGCCCGCCACCGGGCGGGGAAGCTCTCGCACCTTGAGGCGCATCGTCGTCAGCCTTTCGTCAGCGGCCGCCAAGCCTGATCGGTTTCGAACACCAAATCGTGGTCGGCCACGTAAGCCCACAGGAAATCATCGAAACTGCCGCCGTGCTGGCCGGCGATGAAGCCCTCCAGCGCCGCCGCCTTGGCGCGATAGACCGGCATCAGGTCGAATTGCCAGCCCAAGGCGGCCTTGCGCACCGGCAGCACCGCGCCCGCGCCTTCGTCCTCGCCGGCCAGGACACGCCGCACGGTGAAGCTGCCATCGGGCCGGGCGGCCTCGAATTCGCCCACCGTCAGTTCCTCCACCAGCGCATCCAGGTAGGGAAAGGCGGTGAACGCCATCAGGAAGACGGCATGGCCGGGGGCGTCGCCGATCTCGGCCGGCACCGGCATGCCGCGAAAGCGGGTGACGAAGAACCGGGTCAGGACATCGCGGGTGGACAGGGCCTCGCGGCCCTCGCCCCCATAGATGTCCCGCACGCTGTCGCCCCAGGCAAGGCATTCGCCGAACAGGGCGGCGCCGGCCTGCGCCATGCGCCCTTCCCGCACGTGGTCCTTCCATGCCTCGAACGCGGCGCGCACCGAGGGCATGGACCGAGCGATTTCGTCCCGCTCCATGTCTCCCCCTCCCCTGTCCTACAGCAGCATGCTGAGCGGGTCCTCGATCAGCTTCTTGAACGCCGCCAGGAACTCGGCCCCCACGGCGCCGTCCACCACGCGGTGGTCCACCGACAGGGTGCAGCTCATCACCGTGGCGATGGCCAGCGCGCCGTTCTTGACCACCGGGCGCTGTTCGCCGGCGCCCACCGCCAGGATGCAGCCCTGGGGCGGATTGATGATGGCGGCGAATTCCTTGATCCCGAACATGCCCAGATTGGAGATGGTGAAGCCGCCGCCCTGGAATTCCTCGGGCTTGAGCTTGCCGTCCTTGGCCTTGCCGGCCAGTTCCTTCATCTCGTTCGAGATGGCGGCCAGGCCCTTGTGGTCGGCATGGCGCACGATGGGGGTGATCAGGCCGTTCGGGGTCGCCACCGCCACCGAGATATCAACGTCGGTGTAGCGCTTGATGGCTTCCTCGCCCCACGACGCGTTGGCGGCGGGCACCTTCCTGAGCGCCAGGGCCACCGCGCGGATGACGAAGTCGTTGACCGACAGCTTGTAGGCATCCGAGCGGCCGTTCAGTTCGGCGCGCACCTTGAGCAGCGCATCCACCTCGCAATCGATGGTGAGGTAGAAATGCGGCACCGTCTGCTTGGCCTCGGTCAGGCGGCGGGCAATGACCTTGCGCATGGAGGAGTTGGCGATCTCCTCGTAGGCCGGCTCGAACGGATTGGCGGCGGCCGGGGCCGGAGCGGCCTTGGGCGCGGCGGCAGCGGCGGCGGCAGGCGCGGCGGCGGCAGGCGCGGCCTTGATGCCGCCCTTGACGGCGGCCTCCACGTCGGCCTTGACCACGCGGCCATGGGGACCGGTCCCCTGCACCGCCTTGAGGTCGAGGCCGGCCTCGGCGGCCAGACGCTTGGCCAGCGGGCTGGCGAAGACGCGGTCGCCGGCCTTGGCCGTGGGGGCCGAAGGCGCCGCCGGCGCGGGGGCCGGGGCGGAAGACGCGGTCGGGGCCGGCGCAGCCGCCTGAGCGGCGGCCGGCGCGGCCTTGACGGCAGCCAGGGCCGAGGAATCCTCGCCCTCTTCCAGCAGGACGGCGATGGGCTGGTTGACCTTCACCCCGGCGGTGCCGCCGGGGACGATGATCTTGCCCAGCGTGCCCTCGTCCACCGCCTCGAATTCCATGGTGGCCTTGTCGGTCTCGATCTCGGCAATGACGTCGCCGGACTTGATCGGGTCACCTTCCTTCTTCAGCCAGCGGGCCAAGGTGCCCTCGCTCATGGTCGGCGAAAGCGCCGGCATCAAAATCTCGATGGGCATGGCGCTTCCCCCTTACTTCTTGTAGCAGACCTTGCGGGCGGCGTCGGCGACGCTGTCCGCGCCCGGCAGCGCCAGGCGTTCCAGGTTGGCGGCATAGGGCATGGGCACGTCCAGGCCGGCCACGCGGACCACCGGCGCATCCAGCCAGTCAAAGGCGTTTTCCATGATCGTCGCGGCGATCTCGGCGCCGATGCCGGCATAGGCCCAGCCTTCCTCGACGGTCACGATGCGGTTGGTCTTCTTGACCGAGGCCACAATGCTGTCCACATCAAGCGGGCGCAAAGAGCGCAGGTTGATCACCTCGGCCGAGATGCCCTCGGCCTCCAGCTTGGCGGCGGCGTCGAGTGCCACGCCGACCATGCGGGAATAGGCGACGATGGTGACGCTTTCACCCACGCGCTCGATCTTGGCCTTGCCCAGGGGGACAATGAAGTCCGGGTCCTCGGGCACGTCGAAAGTCTGGCCGTAAAGGATCTCGTTCTCCAGCACCACCACCGGGTTGGGGTCGCGGATGGCCGCCTTCAGCAGGCCCTTGGCGTCGGCCGCCGACCATGGCGCCACCACCTTGAGGCCCGGGCAATGGGCGTACCACGACGCGAAATCCTGGCTGTGCTGGGCGGCGACGCGGGCGGCGGCGCCGTTGGGGCCACGGAACACGATGGGGCACGGCTGCTGGCCGCCCGACATGTACAGCGTCTTGGCCGCCGAATTGATGATGTGGTCGATGGCCTGCATCGAGAAGTTCATGGTCATGAACTCGACGATCGGCTTGAGGCCCGCGAAGGCGGCGCCCACGGCCATGCCGGCGAAGCCCATCTCGGTGATGGGGGTGTCGATGACGCGGGTCGGACCGAACTCGTCCAGCAGGCCCTGGCTGACCTTGTAGGCGCCCTGGTACTGGCCCACTTCCTCGCCCAGCAGGAAGACGTCCTTGTCGCGGCGCATCTCCTCAGCCATGGCGTCGCGCAGCGCTTCGCGCACGGTCTGCTTGGCATGGGACGCGTAGACCTTTTCCTCGGCCGCCGGCCTGGGCGTCGAGGGGGTGCAGATCGCTGCCATGGTGCCCGGCTCGTCGTGGCGGGCGGGCTGGGTGGGCACGGGCTGTTCCATCACCTTGGCCAGCGCCGAGGAATCCTCGCCCTCTTCCAGCAGGATGGCGATGGGGGTGTTCACCGCCACGCCCTCGGCTCCGGCCTGGATCAGGATCTTGCCAAGGGTGCCTTCCTCGACCGCTTCCATTTCCATGGTGGCCTTGTCGGTCTCGATCTCGGCCAGCACGTCGCCGGACTTGATCGCCTCACCCTCGTTCTTCAACCAGCGGGCCAGCTTGCCCTCGGTCATGGTCGGCGACAGCGCCGGCATCAATACTTCGATCGCCATCGTCAGCTCCTCACGCCTCGATCAACACGTCGGTCCACAGCTCGGCCGGATCCGGCTCGGGGCTGGTCTGGGCGAATTCGGCGGCCTCGGTGACGACGGCCTTGACCTCGCGGTCGATGTCCTTCAGCGCCGCCTCGTCCACCGCGCCCATCTCCAGCAGCTTGGCCTTCAGGGTGTCGATGGGATCATGCTGCTCGCGCATGCGGCTGACCTCTTCCTTGGTCCGGTACTTGGCCGGGTCGGACATGGAATGGCCGCGATAGCGATAGGTCTTCATTTCCAGGATGTACGGACCCTGGCCCGAGCGGGCGTGCTCCAGCGCGCGGCCGGCGGCCTCGGCGACTTCGATCACGCTCATGCCGTTGACCGGCTCGCCCGGAATGCCGTAGGCGGCGCCGCGCTTGTGCAGCTCGGTCCCGGCCGAGGCGCGCTCGATCGAGGTGCCCATGGCGTACTTGTTGTTTTCGATCACATACACGACCGGCAGCTTCCACAGCGCGGCCATATTGAAGCTTTCATACACCTGGCCCTGGTTGACGGCGCCGTCGCCCAGATAGACGTGACAGACGCCGCCGTCCTGGGTGTACTGGTGCGCCAGCCCCAGGCCGGTGCCGATCGGCACCTGGGCGCCGACGATGCCATGGCCGCCATAGAAGCGCTTGTCGCGGCTGAACATGTGCATCGAGCCGCCCTTGCCCTTGGAATAGCCGCCGATGCGCCCGGTCAGCTCGGCCATGACGCCCTTGGGGTCCATGCCGCAGGCCAGCATCTGGCCGTGATCACGATAGGAAGTGATCACCGAATCGGTGGGGCCGGCGGCGGATTGCATGCCAACCACCACGGCTTCCTGACCGATATAGAGGTGGCAGAAACCACCAATCAGACCCATGCCGTAAAGCTGGCCCGCCTTTTCCTCGAAACGGCGGATGAGCAGCATGTCGCGGTACCACTGGATCAGCTGAGCCTTGTCCGGCTCGGCCGCCTTGGACCTGCGCTTGGGCGTCGTCGCCATGGTTCCTCCCAGGGCTTGAAAGTTGCTTTCATCGGATAGGTAAACGACCCTACCCTTTTTTGCAAGCACGTTCGCACGCAAAAACGATTGTTTTGCAATGCAATATGAGCGATTAACCTGATTTCAGTTAACCACACCCCTTCCCCTCCATTGGGGTGGGCAACATGATGAACCGCCAGCGCGCCGCCGTCCACCTGCCCGCACGGGCTAAGCGGAAGGTTCACATCTGCCCTTTTGGGTATATCGGCACGGCCGCCGGACAAAAAAGGGCCACACACACGAAAACCCCCGGCTTCCACGGGGGAAGCCGGGGGCGAATCGGCCGCCAGTCAGGCGATCAGCGGCGAGGGGCGATATCCAGCAACGCCCATTTGGGGCAGCCGTAATAATCGATCTGCGCCTGGGTGGCCGGATAGCGGCCGCACGGGAAATAGCGCCAGAACGGACTGCCGTAGGACGCGCACAATTTGGTGTCGGGATCGAAGGACGGGCATGCGATTTCCGTGCAGCAGCGGCCGCAGGTACCGCAACTGGCCTCGGCATGGGGCCAGTCGGGCCGCACCGTCACCACCGAACGGTCAGGTCCCAGCATGGGCGGCGCCAGCCAGTCCCGTGCCGACATGAAGGCGGTCATGCCGCGATACTCGGATTCAGAGGCCAGCTTCAGCGCCAGCCGGCGCACCTGCCGGGTCAGGCGGGGAAAGCCACGCCAGTGACGCCAGAACCGAACGTCGCCATACAGCAGCCAGGAATGCAGCGGCGCCAGCACATAGGTGCTGACGCTGAACGTGATCACCGACAAGACGCATAAGAAAACAATCAGCAACCGCATGGCCAGCCAGATCAATTTCATCCTTCTCCACTCCTCCCATCCCCTTCATTCAGGCCCAAAGCCCCCACAGGCCAATCAGGCCGGCCCAGTTGCCCAGCAGAAAATGCGACACCGACACCCCGGCCAGGCTGCGGTGGCGTACGAACATCGCACCCCAGATCAGGCCACTGATCAGGCTGACCACCGCCAGGGCGGGGTTCAGGTGCAGATGCAACATGGAAAACACCAGCGACGCGATGACGACCGCAGCCATACCCCGATGGCGCCCGGGCAGCAGACGCTCGATCGCCGTTTGAAACACGCCTCGCGCAATCCATTCCTGCACCGGCGCCACCACCGCATAGGACAGATAGGTCCAGTCCAACAGCACCCAATCGACCAGCGGCGCCTCCGCCTCGGGCGGCCACAGCCGCACGCGCAGCAGCGCCATCACCGCCATCAGCGGCAGGCTGAGCACCACCCCCTCGCCCAGCGCCCGCGCCAAGCCGCGCCCCGAAACACCCATGGCCGCGCGGTCAAGGCCGCAACGACGGGCCAGCGTCACCAGAACCACCAGCGCGCAGCCTTCCATCACGCGCGAGAACCAGAACCGAACCGGGCTGCCCGACGCCACGCCCAGCCCGTCCAGCACCAGGGCATTGAGCAGGGCATAGCCGCTCAACATCAGCATCATCGCCACAAACAGAAAGGCCAGCGCGCGGTAGCGCCCGTCAGCCTCCTCCAGCGCACCATATTGTGCGCGCAAGGCGGCGTGACTGCGCGACAATTGGGCATAGACCTTCTTGGCGAACAGGCTATCCAGCTCCGGATTGTTGAGCAGATAGCGCTCGAACAGGCCGCGATCGATGCGCCAGGCGCGCGCTGCGCCCACGGCGCGGGCACTGGCCGCGCGCGGCTGGCCGCTGGTCAGGGCCAGCTCGCCCAGCAACATGCCCGCGCCCAATCGGGCCAGCACGTCGCCGCTGCCGTCGCGGAAGACCTCGATCTCACCTTGGGCGATCAGCAGGGCGTGGTCCCCCACCTCGCCTTCACGGATGACTACGTCGCCATCAGCGAACGAGACCAGTTCGACCGCCTGGGCCAGCGCGTCAAGACAGGGCGGCGCGACCGCCATCTCGACGTCATGCAGCAGGGCGTGACGAAACGACGGATATGGCAAAGCACTGACGTTCATTTCCCCCTCCGCGAACGGAGGGCAGATTAGTCAGTCCAAAGCAAAAGCAGGAATATTTCCTGCCACCATCAACGAGGATTGAAAAAGAAGACGAGATGCTCAGTGATGCGGTTCGAACACCACGACTTCGTCATCGCGTCCCATATTGAGCATCACCCGGGCACGTTCTTCCAGCATGTCCGGGTCAAGGTGGTCGGGACGCAGCAAAAGGACGCGATGCTCCAGCGCCTGACGCTCGGTGGCGACCTTGGCGAGCTGCAGCTCGGCTTCCAGGATCTCGTTCTTCAGCCGCACCCAGGCCAGCACGCCGCGATCGCCTTCCACCGTGTGGTAGGCGAAATAGGCCACGGCCCCGACCCCGATCAGGGGGCCGATCACATGGCGCAGGCGTCTGGAAAGTTCCTGGAGCATGGATGGGATGGAATCACGTCGGAGTCAGAACGTCAACAAGTCTTAAACAGGCGGATTCACTTTTGTAACAAACAGGCCATCCGCTGCTGCTGAAATGACTCAGTTAAGGCGCTAAATCCAGTGTTTTCTTGGTCCGACCAATTGGCCCCTTCAAGCAGAAACAAATAAAAATATAAACATTTTATCTATCGGTTTGCTTTGGATACGAAGAAAACAGCTAGTTGGGTCACGCGTCACATTTCGACACAATATCTTGTTTCCACAACGAAAACGGCCGGGGCAATGCCCCGGCCGTTCGTCCTACGCTACCGCGAAGGGCTTAGCGCTTCAGGATTGCCTTGCCGGCGTAGCGGGCGGCCGAACCCAGTTCCTCCTCGATGCGGATGAGCTGGTTGTACTTGGCCAGACGGTCGGACCGCGACAGCGAGCCGGTCTTGATCTGGCCGCAATTGGTGGCGACCGCCAGATCGGCGATGGTCGAATCCTCGGTCTCGCCCGAACGGTGGCTCATCACGGCGGTGTAGCCGGACTTGTGGGCCAGCTCGACGGCCTCCAGGGTCTCGGACAGCGAACCGATCTGGTTGACCTTGACCAGGATCGAGTTGGCCAGGCCCTTCTCGATGCCCATGGCCAGACGGGCCGGGTTGGTGACGAACAGGTCGTCGCCCACCAGCTGGACCTTGCCGCCCAGTTCCTCGGTCAGCATTTCCCAGCCGTCGAAATCGTCCTCGGCGCAGCCGTCCTCGATCGAGATGATCGGATAGGCCTTCACCAGCTTGCTGTAGAACTTGACGATGCCCTTCTGGTCGAAGGTCTTCTTGGCGCCCTCCATGACGTACTTGCCGTCCTTGAAGAACTCGGTCGAAGCGCAGTCAAGCGCCAGCATGATGTCCTCGCCCGGCTTGTAGCCGGCCTTCTCGATGGAGGCCATGATGAAGTCGAGAGCCTGTTCGGCGGACTTCAGATTGGGGGCGAAGCCGCCCTCGTCACCCACGTTGGTGTTGTGGCCGGCGTCCTTCAGGCCCTTCTTCAGGGCCTGGAACACCTCGGAACCCATGCGGATGGCGTCGGCGCAGGTCGGCGCGCCCACGGGCATGATCATGAATTCCTGGATGTCGATGGGATTGTCGGCATGGGCGCCGCCATTGATGATGTTCATCATCGGCACCGGCAGCACGCTGGCGAAGGCGCCGCCCACATAGCGGTACAGCGGCAGGCCGGCTTCCTCGGCGGCGGCCTTGGCCACGGCCAGCGACACGCCCAGGATGGCGTTGGCGCCCAGGCGGGCCTTGTTCGGGGTGCCGTCCAGATCGATCATGGTCTTGTCGATGACGACCTGATCTTCGGCGTCCATGCCCGACAGGGCGTCGTAGATTTCGCCGTTGACGCTTTCCACCGCCTTCAGCACGCCCTTGCCGCCGTAACGGCCCTTGTCGCCGTCGCGCAGTTCCACCGCCTCGTGGGCACCGGTCGAGGCACCCGACGGCACCGCGGCGCGGCCCATGACGCCGCTTTCCAGCACCACGTCAACTTCAACGGTGGGATTGCCGCGCGAATCCAGGATTTCGCGGGCGTGGATATCGATGATCGCGGACATTGCGGTCTCTCCGAACTTCTGACGGTTGGATCAATCAATAAAAACAGGATTGGATTTGGCGACCCGGTCGAACGCCTGCAGGGTGGCGATCAGCGCGGGCATATCGGCCAGCCGGATCATGTTCGGCCCGTCCGAGGGCGCATGATCGGGATCGGGATGGGTTTCGATGAACACGCCGGCGATCCCGGTGGACACCGCGGCGCGGGCCAGGACGGGCGCGAAGCGGCGGTCGCCGCCCGAGCTTTGGCCCTGCCCGCCCGGGCTTTGCACCGCATGGGTGGCGTCCATGATGACCGGATAGCCGGTGCGCGCCATGATCGGCAGCGCCCGCATGTCGGCCACCAGATCGCCATAGCCGAAGCTGGCGCCACGCTCGGTGAGCAGGATGCGGCTGTTGCCGGTGCTTTCCACCTTGGCCGCCACATTGGCCATCTGGCCGGGCGCCAGGAACTGGCCCTTCTTCACGTTGATCACCGCGCCGGTGCGGCCGGCGGCGATCAGCAGGTCAGTCTGGCGGCACAGGAAGGCCGGAATCTGCAGCACGTCCACCACCTTGGCGACGGGGGCGCACTGGTCCTCGCTATGGATGTCGGTCAGCACCGGCAGGGCCAGGCTTTCGCGGATTTCCGCGAAAACGGAAAGCGCGGCATCAAGGCCGATGCCGCGCTTGCCCGAAAGCGAGGTGCGATTCGCTTTGTCGAACGAGGATTTGTAGACCAGGCCGATGCCGGCCTTGGCCGCCATTTCCTTGAGCGCGGAAGCGCACTCAAGGGCATGGGCGCGGCTTTCCATCTGGCAAGGGCCGGCGATCAGGACCAGCGGCAGATCATTGCCGAAGATGACCTGCGGCGCAGAGGACGGACCGACGGCGACGTGCTTGCTCATATTCCTCACACCAGACGGGACTGCCGCAGGGCGGCGGCGATGAAGCTGGTGAACAGCGGGTGCGGGTCGAACGGCTTGGACTTCAGTTCGGGATGGAACTGCACGCCGATGAACCACGGATGGTCGGGGAACTCGACGATCTCGGGCAGCACGCCGTCGGGCGACAGGCCCGAGAACGACAGGCCGGCCTTCTCCAGCGCCGGGCGATAATCCATGTT
Organism: Pseudomonadota bacterium; assembly: GCA_023426365.1. Classification (GTDB taxonomy): domain Bacteria; phylum Pseudomonadota; class Alphaproteobacteria; order Rhodospirillales; family Magnetospirillaceae; genus Magnetospirillum. Next base: position 2,538 of record JAFAAW010000045.1, on the reverse strand, counting down.
CACCTCGTAGCGGTGACGATGGCGTTCGCTGATCACGTCCGAGCCATAGATTTCGCGCACGCGCGATCCGGGCTTGAGCACGCAATCATAGGCGCCCAGGCGCAGGGTGCCGCCCAGATCGCCGTTGGCCGCGCGCTTTTCCAGGGCGTTGCCCTTGAGCCATTCGGTCATCAGGCCGACCACCGGCTCGTCGCAGGGACCGAATTCGGTGGAGCTGGCCTTGTCCAGGCCGGCCAGGTTGCGCGCCGATTCGATCACCGCCATCTGCATGCCGAAGCAGATGCCGAAATAGGGCACCTTGCGCTCGCGGGCGAACTTGACCGCCTCGATCTTGCCCGAGGCGCCGCGCTCGCCGAAGCCGCCCGGCACCAGGATGCCGTGGCACGGCTCCAGGTGCTGCACCGCGTCCTCGCGCTCGAAGATCTGGCTGTCGATCCAGTTGAGGCGAACGCGCACGTTGTTGGCGATGCCGCCATGGGTCAGCGCCTCGGCCAGCGACTTGTAGCTGTCCAGCAGGCTGGTGTACTTGCCGACCACGGCGATGGTGACCTCGCCTTCCGGCTGGCGCACGCGCTCGACGATGTTGGTCCAGCGGTCCAGCTTGGGTTCGGGCGATTCCACGTGGAAGTGGCGGCACACCTCGGCGTCCAGGCCCTGCTCGTGATACGAGATCGGCACCTGATAGATGGTGTCCACGTCCAGCGCCGGAATGACCGCCTGATTGCGCACGTTGCAGAACAGGGCGATCTTCTTGCGCTCGCCTTCCGGAATGTCGCGGTCGGAACGGCACATAAGCAGGTCGGGCTGGATGCCGACGCTCAGCAGCTCCTTGACGGAATGCTGGGTCGGCTTGGTCTTCAGCTCGCCCGCCGACGGGATATAGGGCAGCAGGGTCAGGTGGATGAACATGGTGCGCTCGCGCCCCAGTTCATTGCCGAGCTGACGGATGGCCTCGAGGAAGGGCAGCGACTCGATGTCGCCCACGGTGCCGCCGATCTCGCACAGGACGAAATCCTCGTCGGTGATGTCCGACTTGATGAAGTCCTTGATGGCGTTGGTGACGTGCGGGATCACCTGGACGGTGGCGCCCAGATAGTCGCCCCGGCGTTCGCGCGCGATCACGTCCGAATAGATGCGGCCCGTGGTGATGTTGTCGCTCTTGCGCGAGGCGACGCCGGTGAAGCGCTCGTAATGGCCCAGGTCCAGGTCGGTCTCGGCGCCGTCATCGGTGACGTACACCTCGCCGTGCTGATAGGGGCTCATGGTGCCCGGATCGACGTTGAGGTACGGGTCAAGCTTGCGCAGACGCACCTTGAAGCCGCGCGCCTGCAGGCAGGCGCCCAGGGCGGCCGAGGCCAGCCCCTTGCCCAAAGACGAAACCACACCGCCGGTGATGAAAATGAAACGCGTCATTGCCCCTTGCTTTCAAGGTTCTGGCTAACCCACGCGAAACGCGACGGCCGCTTGCAACAAGCGGCCGGGCGGTTCTTCCTGCTGCTCCGTCGCGCTGTCTCAGCGCGCCAGCGGAGCCGCCGGTTCCGCCGGCGCCGCCGGCATCTCGGCCGGCTTGGCGGGCGCGGTGGCCGGCACCGAATCGAAGGGCGACGAGCCGCTCGACCGGTTGTTCGCGATAATGGCCAGCACCAGGCTGGTGACGAAGAAGCTCGTCGCCAGGATGGCGGTGGTCCGGGTCAGAAGGTTGCCCGCCTGACGGCCGGTCATCAGACCGCCGCCACCGCCGCCGCCGATGCCCAGCGCGCCGCCTTCCGAGCGCTGCAGCAGGATGACGCCGACCAGCGCGATGGCGATGAGCAGGTGGATGACGAGGATGATCGGAAAGACGTCCATGGGCACACCAACGACAAAATAGGACAGGCCGATGCCCGGCGTTGTCGCCGCCGTCGGGCACCGGGGTTGTTCGACGCGTTTTTTAGACCCCCGCGTCGCGGAAGGCTAGTGCAAAGTTCCTGCCCGCCCCCAAGAGATTGGGTTGACATCGCCCCGCGCCCACCGCCGGACGGCGGCGGCGCGGGGCGACGGCCGGCGGAACCGCCGGTCAGGCGCAGCTCTTGGCGATGGCCCAGAAGTCGTCCACCTTGAGCGCGGCGCCGCCGATCAGACCGCCATCCACGTCGGGCAGGGCCAGCAATTGGGCGGCGTTGTCGGGCTTCATGGAACCGCCGTAGAGGATGCGCACCTTGGCGGCCTCGTCCGCGCCGATCATGGCGGCCAGCTCGGCGCGGATGGCGGCGTGCACCTCCTGCGCCTGCTCGGGCGTGGCGACGCGGCCGGTGCCGAGGGCCCACACCGGCTCATAGGCGATGACGGTGTTGTCGGCATTGCCGCCGGCCGGCCACGAGCCGCGCAACTGGCTCTTGTTGACGTCGAGCGTCTGGCCGGCGTCGCGCTGGGCCAGGGTCTCGCCGATGCAGACGAGGGCCTTCAGGCCGGCGGCCAGGGCGGCCTCGGCCTTGGCCTTGACCTGGGCGTCGGTCTCGGCGTGGGCGGTGCGGCGCTCGGAATGGCCGAGGATGACAT
>JAFAAW010000120.1 GCA_023426365.1 Pseudomonadota bacterium | reverse complement strand
CCAGTCTGCCATCCCGCATCCAGGCGTAACGGCCGGCATGGCGGCGGGTGTCGTGCAGTTCCATGGCAGGCGCCCCCCATTCGTCGCACAGCGCATGAAGCAGCGCATCGCGCTGGCCCGCGTCGGTACCGGCCAGTTGCATCAGGTCCGCCCCCGCGCCGCGCCGCCGCACCCACCAAGGCGCCTGCGGCCTGGGCAGGTCGCGCCCGACCAGCAGGCCGTGCCAGCGGGGGCTGAACGCTTTCACCCGGATCGCGGCGTGCTTGCTTTCCGGCTGGCCCGAGACCGGGTCGGTGACGCCCGGCAGCAGGCGCCCGGCAACCGCCCGGGCGGCGAAGCGGTCGCTCCAGTGCATGGGCAGGAACACCTCGCCCGGCCGCACGGCATCGGTCACGTTCACCCGCGCCACATAGCTGCCGCCCGGGGCACTGACCCGGGCCAGAGATCCCGGAGCAAGCTCCCCGGCATCGGCGGGATGGATGTCCAGCAGCGGTTCGGGGCGGTGCCCCGACAGGCGGGGCGACAGGCCGGTGCGGGTCATGGTGTGCCACTGGTCGCGATAGCGCCCGGTGTTCAGGCGCAGCGGCCAGGTGGGCGAGGGCGCCTCGACGGGAGGACGGTGGCTGACCGGAACCAGCCGCGCCCGGCCGTCGGGGGTGAAGAAACGGCCATCGCCGAACATGCGCGTCGCGCCCCAGCGGGTCGGCGCCATGGTGTCGTAATCCCCGGTCGGGGGGATCAGCAGGTCACGCTCGCCGCCGTTCTCGAACGCCGTCAGCGCCGCGTGTTCGGCGAAGACGTCGTCCGGCCCCACCCAGCCGAAATCCCGGCCGAAGCCCAGGGCGCGGGCCACCCCGGCGATCTGCCGCCAATCGGCGCGGGCCTGGCCCGGCACCGGCAGGAATGGCCGCTGGCGCGAGACCATGCGCTCGGAATTGGTGACCGTGCCGTCCTTTTCGCCCCAGGCCAGGGCGGGCAGCTTGATATGGGCCAGGGCCAGCGTATCGCTGTCGGCCACGCAATCGGACACGATCACCACCGGGCAGCGGCGCAGGGCGCGGCGGACCAGTTCGGTCTCGGGCAGGCTGACCGCCGGGTTGGTGCCCATGATCCACACGGCCTTGACCTTGCCCGCATCCATGGCGCGGAACAGATCCACTGCCTTCAGCCCCTCGCGCGAGGCCATGCGGGGCGCGTTCCAGAAGCGGCGCACGCGATCCACCGAGGCCGGATCGAAGCCCATATGGGCGGCAAGCTGGTTGGCCAGGCCGCCCACCTCGCGCCCGCCCATGGCATTGGGCTGGCCGGTGACCGAAAACGGGCCGCAGCCGGGCTTGCCGATGCGCCCGGTGGCCAGATGGACGTTGAGGATGGCGTTCACCTTGTCGGTGCCGGCGCTGGACTGGTTGACGCCCTGGCTGAACACCGTCACCACCTTGGGCGTGGCGGCGAACCACTGGCAGAAGGTGGCGACGTCCTGGGCCGGCAATTGCGTGATGCCGGGGCGATCCTCGCGGGCGGCGGCCAAGGTTTCGGCAAAGCCGCGCGTGTGGCCGGCGATGAAACGGTGGTCAAGGGCGCCCGCCGCCTCGCAATGGGCCAGCAGGGCGTTGAACAGGGCGACGTCCGAGCCGGGCGCCAGCGCCAGATGCAGGTCGGCGATGTCGCAGGTCTCGGTGCGGCGCGGGTCGATCACCACCACCCGGGTGCCGCGCTTCTCCCGGGCCTTTTTCAGGCGCTGGAACAGCACCGGATGGCACCACGCCAGGTTCGAGCCGACCAGAACCACCAGATCGGCCAGTTCCAGATCCTCGTAGCAGCCGGGCACGGTGTCGGACCCGAAGGCCCGGCGATGCCCGGCCACCGTCGAGGCCATGCACAGGCGCGAATTGGTGTCCACGTTGGCGGTGCCGAGAAAACCCTTCGCCAGCTTGTTGGCGGCGTAATAATCCTCGGTCAGCAACTGGCCCGACAGGTAAAAGGCGAAAGCGTCGGGGCCGTGCAGTTCGATGACCGAGCGGATGCGGCCCGCCACCTCGGCCAAGGCGTGGTCCCAATCCACCGCCCGTCCGTCCACCATGGGGGTCAGCAGGCGGGTTTCCAGGCCCAGCGTTTCGCCCAGCGCCATGCCCTTGGAACACAGGCGGCCGAAATTGGCGGGATGGTCGGGATCGCCCTTGATCGACCAGCCGTCGCCGGACTTTTCGGCGACGATGCCGCAGCCGGTGCCGCAATAGGGGCAGGTGGTCTTTACGCTGTTGGTCATGGAACGTGCTCCCGCCGAACGGTCGTGCTGTTTCCGCTTCGTTGTCCTGGCCGGGCCTGTCCCGGCCAGGACATGGCGCTATTGGTTCGCCGCCTTCCTGCGGGCCGCGAGGCCGAGGAAGAGGTCCCGGTCCTCCCGGCGCACCGGCACACTTGTCGTGCACCCTTCATCGGGCGCCACCGCCTCGCCGGTATTGAGGTCGATCACCCAATTGTGCAGCGGGCAGGCCACCTTGCGGCCCGAGACGATCCCCTCGCTCAACGGGCCGCCCTTATGCGGGCATCTGTTGATCAGGGCGAACACCTCGTCCTCGGCCGTGCGGAACACCGCCACCTCGCCCAGCGGGGTCTGCACGGTGCGCGCGCCCAGGCGCGGGATGTCGTCGATGGTGCCGATCGCGGTCCAGTCCATGTTCATCACTCCACCACGGCCAAGGGCTTGAACTCGTGGGCGTCCACGCCTTGCGCGCGTTCGGCCCACGGATCGTCCTGGGAGAATTGCTGGGAATGCAGGAAGCGGGCATGGAGCGCCTTGCGCCCGGCCTCGTCCTCCAGGATGCGGCGCTTGACGTGGTCCAGCCCGACCCGCTCCACATAGGGCGCGGTGCGTTCCAGATAGCGGCCTTCCTCGCGATAGAGCTGCATGAAGGCGCCACAATACTCCAGTACCTCATCCTCGGTGGACAGCCGGCACAGGAAGTCGGTGCCGCGCAGCTCGATGCCGCCATTGCCGCCGATGACCATGTCGTAGCCGGCCTCGACGCAGATGATGCCGATGTCCTTGATGGTGGCCTCGGCGCAGTTGCGCGGGCAGCCCGACACCGCCAGCTTGACCTTATGCGGCGTCCAACTGCCCCACATCAGCCGCTCCAGCTTGATACCCAGGCCGGTGGAGTCCTGGGTCCCGAACCGGCACCATTCGGAACCGACGCAGGTTTTCACCGTGCGCAGCCCCTTGGCATAGCCGTGGCCCGAGACCATGCCGGCCGCCGTCAGGTCGGCCCACACGGCGGGCAGGTCTTCCTTTCTCACGCCCAGCAGGTCGATGCGCTGGCCGCCGGTGACCTTGACGGTGGGGATGGCGAATTTGTCCACCACGTCGGCGATGGCGCGCAATTCGGCGGCGGTGGTGACGCCGCCCCACATGCGCGGGATGACCGAATAGGTGCCGTCCTTCTGGATGTTGGCGTGGACACGCTCGTTGATGAAGCGCGAGCGCGAATCGTCCACATACTCGCCCGGCCACGCGCACAGCAGATAGTAATTGAGCGCCGGCCGGCACTTGGCGCAGCCGTCGTGGCTGGCCCAGCCCAGTGCGTCCCGCACGGCCGCTTGAGTCTTAAGGCCCTGCTCGACGATGGCCTTGCGCACGTGATCATGGCCGTGCCGGGTGCACTTGCACATGGCCTCGGGCGCGGCGGCGTCGGCGCCGGTGACGTGGGCCAGGATGGCCTGGACCACGCCCGTGCACTGGCCGCACGACGCGCTGGCCTTGGTGTGGGCGCGCACCTCGTCCAGCGTGGTCAGGTTCTTGGCCTTGATGGCGCCGACAATCGATCCCTTGGAGACGCCGTTGCAGCCGCAAACCTGGGTGTCGTCGGCCATGGCGGCCACGTCCGGCCCGCCCTTGGCGCCGCCGCAGCAGGCGGCATCGGCGAAGGCGCGGCCCAGGATCATGCGGTCGCGGATGGGGGCGATGTCCTGGCCTTGGCGCATGAGGTCGAAATACCAGCCGCCGTCGGACACCTCGCCGTACAGGACCGCGCCCACCACCCTGTCGTCGCGGACCACCAGCTTCTTGTAAATGCCCTTGGCCACGTCGCGGTAGACGATCTCGGCGTCCGCCTCGTCCTGGGCGGCCAGTTGGCCGGCCGAAAAGACGTCGATGCCGGTGATCTTGAGCCGGGTGGACAGCGGCGGGGTGGCATAGGCCGCGACCTGATCGCCGGCCAGGCGGGCGGCGCAGACCTTGGCCTGTTCCCACAGCGGCGCCACCAGGCCGAACACCTGGCCGTTATGCTCGACGCATTCGCCCACCGAATAGATGTCGGGGTCGCTGGTCGCCATGTCGTCGCCGACGCGGATGCCGCGGTTGACGTCCAGGCCCGCGGCCTTGGCCAGGTCGATATTGGGGCGGATGCCGATGGCGACCACCACCAGGTCGGCGGGGATCTCGCGGCCATCGGCCAGCCGCAGGCCCTCGGCCTTGTGTTCGCCCAGCACGGCCTCGGTTTGGCCCGAGGTGAAGAAGTGCAGGCCGCGTTCTGTCAGGTCGCGTTGCAGCAGCGTGCCGGCCTCGGCGTCCAACTGGCGCTCCATCAGCGTCGGCATCAGGTGGACCAGCGCCACCGGCATGCCCTGCCGCCTGAGGCCCCAGGCCGCCTCCAGGCCCAGCAGGCCGCCGCCGATGACTACCGCGCGTTGCCCGCCGGCGGCCGCCTTCATCATGGCGTCCACGTCGGCGATGTCGCGGAAGGCGACCACGCCGGGCAAGGAAAGCCCCGGCAGCGGCGGCATCAGCGGCTTCGAGCCGGTGCTGATCAGCAGCTTGTCATAGGGCACCACCTTGCCGGCGGCGCTGGTGACGGTGCGGGCGGCGCGGTCGATGGCGATCACCGGATCGCCGGTGTGAAGGGTGACGCCGTTCTCGGCGTACCATTCGCGGCTGTTGATGACGATGTCGTCCACCGTCTTCTCGCCGGCCAGCACCGACGACAGCATGATGCGGTTGTAATTGGGGTGCGGCTCGGCGCCGAACACGGTGATGTCGTAGCGCACGGGGGCGCGGGCCAGCAGCTCCTCGACGGTGCGCATGCCGGCCATGCCGTTGCCGATGACGACCAGGCGCTGGCGGGGGATTGCGTTCATGGGCGTGGTCCTTTGTTCGCTCAGGCGGCGGCCGAATGCGGGGTGTTGCCGTGCAGGAAGCGCAGCACCTCGGCGCGGCAGTGGACGTAGGTGGGGTCGTCGGCCAGCTCCATGCGGCGGCGCGGCCGCGGCAGGTCCACCTTGAGGATCTGGCCGATGGTGGCGGCGGGGCCGTTGTTCATCATCACGATGCGGTCCGACAGCAGCACCGCCTCGTCCACATCGTGGGTGATCATCATCACCGTGTTGCCCAGGCCACGGTGGATATCCATCAGGCTGTCCTGCAGGTGGCCGCGGGTCAGCGCGTCCAGCGCGCCGAACGGCTCGTCCAGCAGCAGAACCTTGGGTTCCATGGCCAGCGCGCGGGCGATGCCGACGCGCTGTTTCATGCCGCCCGAGATCTCGGCCGGGCGCTTGTCGATGGCGTGGTCCATGCGCACCAGCGACAGGTTGTGCATGGTCCAGTCGTGGCGCTCGGCCTTGCTCTTGGCGCCCTTGGCGACCTTGTCCACCGCCATGCGCACGTTGTCGTAGACCGACAGCCACGGCAGCAGGGAATGGTTCTGGAACACCACGGCGCGGTCGGGGCCGGGGCTGTCCACCTCGCGGCCGTCCAGCAGCACGCCGCCCTCGGTGGCCTGCAGCAGGCCGGCGACGATGTTCAGGATGGTGGACTTGCCGCAGCCGGAATGGCCGATGATGGAAATGAACTCGCCCTTGTCCACCTTCAGGTCGATGCCGTCGAGCGCGCGGAAGGCGCCCTTGTCGGTGTTGAAGGTGATGCCGACGTCCTCGATGGAAAGATAGGCGCTCATGGCAGGCACTCCTGAAGATTGGCGGATTCGGCAAGGCGATAGAGGTCGGGGCGATAGACGCGGGCGGCCAGTTCGGCGTCGTCCAGTTCGCCCACCTGGCCCCATCGCCGCATCTGGGCGAGCAGGCGCACGGCCTGGGCGGGGTCGGGGGCGTTGTCGGCGGCGAAGCTGACGAAGCCGGGGGCGTCCAGGCCGCGCCGGACCACGTGCACCGGCACGTTCAGCCATTCTGGCCGGGCCAGCAGCGGGGCAAGGCGGTCGCGGTTGCCGTCGCACCAGCGGCCGGCGCGCAGCAGCGCCTGCACCAGGGCGGCCACCGTTCCCGGCCGGGCTTCGGCGAAGGCCCGGGTGACCCCCAGCACCTTTTCGACGCGGCCCGGCGAGATGTCGGAGCTGGTGGCGACGATGCGGCCCAGGCCCCGCTCGGCGGCCAGCCCGCCCCACGGTTCGCCCACACAGAACCCGGCGACCTTGCCGGCGGCCATGTGCGCGACCATCTGGGGCGGCGGCACCACGACCAGGCGGACGTCCCGATCGCAATCGATGCCGCCGGAGGCCAGCCACGCCCGCAATTCCAGATGATGGGTGGACACCGGATAGACCATGGCAAGGGTGGGCGGTTCGGCGCCGGCCCGGCGGTCCTCGGCCAGCACGGCGCCCAGCGCCTTGGGGGTCAGGCCGCCATGCCCCTCCATGCGGCGGCACAGCGCCTCGGTCAGGGTGATGGTGTTGCCGCCCTGGTTCAGCGCCATCACCGCCACCGTCGGCTCGCGCAGCGCCCCCAGGCCCAGGGTCAGCGACAGCGGCATGGTCGCCAGCATCTGGGCGCCGTCCAGCGCGCCCACCGCCACCTTGTCGCGGATGTTGGCCCAGGACGGCTCGCGGCGGATTTCCACCTCCAGGCCGGCCTCGGCGAAATAGCCCAGTTCGTGGGCCACCACCAGGGGGGCGCAATCGGTCAGCGGCACGATGCCCAGTTTGACGCGCGCCATCATCCCGACACCTTCTTGCCGATCAGGGTGATGATGCGGTCGAGCATGAAGCCGACCAGCCCCACATAGATCAGCGCCAGGATGATCTCGCTCATCAGCGAGCTGTTCCAGGCATCCCAGATGAAGAAGCCGATGCCCACGCCGCCGATCAGCATCTCGGCCGCCACGATCGCCAGCCACGACAGGCCGATGCCGATCTTCAGGCCGGTGAAGATGTAGGGGACGCTGGCCGGCATCACGATGCGCATGAAGAACTCGATGGGCGACAGGCGCAGCACGGCGGCGACGTTGCGGTAATCCTGGGGGATGTTGCGCACGCCGACGGCGGTGTTGAGGATGATCGGCCACACCGAGGTGATGAAGATCACGAAGATGGCCGAGGGGTCGGCCGCCTTGAACGCCGCCAGCGAGATGGGCAGCCAGGCCAGCGGCGGCACCGTGCGCAGCACCTGGAAGATGGGGTCCAGCGCGCGATAGGCCAGCTTGCTCTGGCCGATCACCACGCCCAGCAGGATGCCGATGCTGGCCGACAGCGAAAAGCCCATGGCGACGCGCTTGAGGCTGGCTGCCAGATGCCAGAACAGCCCCTTGTCGGTGCCGCCATTGTCGAAGAACGGGTTGGCGATCAGCTCCCAGCTTTCCTTGAGCACCCTGCTGGGGCCGGGCAGCATGGCGCCCGGCTGGGCGCAGGCGATTTCCCAGATGCCCAACAGCACCGCAAGGCCGATCAACGGCGGCAGCACGGTTCCGGCCATTTCGCGCGCCCTGCCGGCGGCGGCGCGGGCGCGGGGGGCCGGCTTGCTTTGCTGGGGCGAGGCGAGGGCGGTCATTTTGCTTACCAGGGTCATGGCGGTTCCCCTCCCTAGACGGCGGCGCGCTTGATGGTCTGCGACTTCAGGTAGGCGGCGGGGTCGGTGGGGTCGAACACCTTGCCGTCGAAGAATTTCTCGACCCCGCGCGAGGCCGAGGCGGGGACATTGGTAATCCCCATGGCCTTGGCGGCGTCGCGCCAGACGTCCTCGCGGTTGACCGCCTTGATCAGCGCCTTGGTGTCCAGGTCGAGCGGCTGATAGCCCCAGCGCTGGTTCTCGGTCAGGAACCACAGGTCGTGGCTTTGGAAGGGATAGGAGGCGTGGTCCTGCCAGAACTTCATGCCGAAGGGCGCGCGCTCCACCACGCGGCCGTCGCCGTAATCGATGGTGCCCAGGCTGCGCTGGGCGATGTCGTCCACCGGCACTTTCAGGTATTCGCGTCCGGCGATGACCTGGCACATCTCGGCCAGATTGGCGTCGCACCAGGCCTGCGCCTCCATCACCGCCATGGTGACGGCGCGCGCCGCCTTGGGGTTCTTCTCGACCCAATCGGCGCGCATGGCCAGCGACTTCTCGGGGTGGTTCAGCCACAGCTCGCCGGTGGTCATGGCGGTGAAGCCCAGCTTCTGGTGCACCAGTTGCGCGTTCCACGGCTCGCCCACGCAGAACGCCTCCATGGTGTCCACCTTCATGTTGGCGACCATCTGGGGCGGCGGCACGACGATGGTGCTGACGTCCTTGTCCGGGTCGATGCCGCCGGCGGCCAGCCAATAGCGCAGCCACAGGTCGTGGGTGCCGCCGGGGAAGGTCATGGCCACCTTCACCTCCTTGCCGGCGGCCTTGGCCTTGGCGAAGGCGGCGGCCAGCGCGCGGGCGTCGCCGCCGATCTTGAGGTCCTTGTAGGCGTTGGACACGGAGATGGCCTGGCCGTTGACGTTCAGCCGCGCCAGGATGCTCATCGGCACCTTGGCGTTGTTCTTGGTGATGCGGCCCGACGCCATCAGATAGGGCATGGGGGTCAGGATGTGGGCGCCGTCGATGCCGCCGCCGCCCGAACCCAGTTCCAGATTGTCGCGGGTGGTGCCCCAACTGGCCTGCTTGATGACACTGACCTCGGTCAGGCCGTATTTGGCGAACAGGCCCTTTTCCTTGGCGATGATCAGCGGCGCCGCGTCGGTCAGCGCGATGAAGCCGAAGGTCGCGCCCTTGACCTCGGGGGCGTCACTGGTGGCGGCCCAGGCGCCGCCGGGCACGGCGGCGCGGGCGGCGGACAGGATCGCGGCGGTGGCCGAAGCCTTGAGCAGCGTGCGGCGGGTGATGGTGTCGGTCATCGTCAAACCCCTTCTGTGGTCGGCCCCGGTCGCGGGACGGTGAAAACGAAAAAGGCGCTCCGCCGATTGCTGCGCGGGCCGTGGCCCTGCGCCTCAGATCGTGCGGAACGCCTTTGTTCCGTGCCGGCGGCGGGCATCGTCGCCCGTGCCGGCTGTTCTTGGTCCAGCCGCCGCTTCGCCGTTGAAGCGCCGGTGCTCCAGAGGACTAGCCGAGCAGCTCGGCCGCCTCGATGATCTTGTTGGCGACGTCGATCAGCCTTGCCTTCTGATCCATCGCCATGCGGCGCATCAGGCGATACGCCTCGTCCTCGTCCACCTTGCGCCGCTTCATCAGAATGCCCTTGGCTTTCTCGATCAGCTTGCGCTCGGCCAATGTGATCCGCGCCTTGTCCAGCTCGGACCGCAACTCGTGGAACTGCGCGAAGCGGGCGATGGCCACATCGACCACCGGGCGGACGCGGTCGGGCTTCAACCCATCGACCACATAGGCGGCAACCCCCGCCTGCACCGCCGCCCGGATCGTCTCGGGCTTACCGTCCTGGGCGAACATCACCACCGGACGGCGCTGCTCGAAACTGACGCGCCGCATGTCCTCCAGCGTGTCGCGGTCGGGGCTGTCGATATCGACGATGATCACGTCGGCCGCCAGTTCCTCGACCTTAGCGGGCAGCTCGGCGCCGTTGCCGAGAACCGCCACCACGATGAAGCCGCTCGCTTCCAGGGCGTCCCTGACCGAACTGGCCCGGTCACGCTCGTTATCCACCACGATCACGCGGAGGGTCATCTCTACTCCACGCAGGTTCCTCGCCATTCTCTATTGCAGGAGCCGTGCCATATGGAGTTTCTAAGATGCCCCAATGGGTTGCGGGCGCGCCCGGTTTCGTGGAATGACCGTCGCTGCCTAAAATAAGGTCAGCAAGTGGTGCGGTGATTAAATTTTGCACACAATCCCGCGCCCGTGTGCCCGGATCGGGTCATCCTTCCTTCATCGCCCGCGTCAGGCTGGCGCGCAGGGGCGAAAGGACATAGTGGAACAGGGTCTGTTCTCCGGTCACGATCATGGCCTGCACCGGCATGCCGGGGGTCAGGGCGATCCCGTGCAGGTGCTTCAACGCCTCGGCATCCAGGTCGATGCGGCCGACGAAATAGGGCTGGCCGGTCTTTTCATCGATCAGGCGGTCGGCGGAAAGCGTGGCCAGGCGGCCGGGCAGGGGCGGCACCATGCGCTGGTTGAAGGCCGCCAGCAGGACCTGGGCCGGTTGGCCCGGCCGCACCACGTCCACGTCGGTGGGCGACACCCGCACCGTCACCCACAGGTCGTCGCGGTCGGGCACGATGTCCATTAGCGGCTGGGCCGGGGCGATCACCCCGCGCCGGCTGAAGATCCGCAGGTCCACCACTTGGCCGGCCACCGGGGCAAGGATGTCCTGACGGGCCAGCACGTCGCGGTTGGCGCGCACCCGCTGCTCAAGCTCGGCGATGCGGGTTTCCACCTCGCGCAGTTCCCGCGCCACCTCGTCGGCGCGCACGGAATCCAGGCTGACCATGGAAAGCTGGGTTTCGCCGATGGCCTGCTGCTTGGCGGCGACTTCGCTTTCCAGCTCGCCCATGCGGCCGTCAAGTGCTGCCGCCTCGCGTTGCAGCGCCAGCACCCGGGTGCGCTGCATCAGCCCGTGGTCCAGCAGTTTCAGCGCGCCGTCCAGTTCGTCCTCGATCAAGGCCCGCTGGCGTCCCAACGCGGCCAATTGGCGGCGGCCGCCGTCGATCTGGGCGGCCAGTTGGTCGATCCGCCGGGCCAGGATGGCGCGCTGGTCCTCCAGCATGGTCTTGCGCGTATGGAAGATCCGGCGTTGGCCGTCCACGACCGCCGCCGGCAGGGCGGCGGGAAACGCCACCTCGGCCAGTCCGTCCCGTTCGGCCGCCAGCCGGGCGGCCAGCGCCCGCTGGGCGTCGAGCTGGCCGGCGTACTGGGTCAGCGACGCCTCGGCCTGGGTGGTGTCGAGCCGCACCAGAACCTGCCCCGCGGTCACCCGGTCGCCTTCGCGCACCAGGATGCGATCGACGATGCCGCCCTCCAGGTGCTGGACGGTCTTGCGGTGGCTTTCCACCATGATCTCGCCGGCGGCCATGGCCGCCGTGGCCAGCGGCGCCGCCACCGACCAGCCGCCCAGCACGCCGAAGAACCCGACCGCCACCGCGGTGCCCAGCAGGGCGGGGAAACGAATGTCCGGCCTGTCGTTCTGGTGTCGGGCGCTCATGTGGCCGGCCTCAGCTTGGCGCGTGCGGCGGGGACAAGGCGGGCGGCCACCTCGGCCGGCGTGCCGCAGCATTCCACGCCGCCGTTGCGCAGCAGCAGAACCTGCTCGGCCTGGGTCAGCAGCCGCTGGCGGTGCGAGACCACCACCACGATGGCGCCGGCCGCCTTGGCGGCGTCGATGGCGCGGGCCAGGGCCAGCTCGCCCTCGCCATCCAGGCTGGCATTGGGTTCGTCCATCACCAGCAGGCGCGGCCCGCCCAGCAGCGCGCGGGCCAGGGCCACGCGCTGGCGCTGGCCGCCCGACAGCTTCATGCCGCCTTCGCCGATCTCGGTGTCGTAGCCCTTGGGCAGGCGCAGGACCATCTGGTGCACGCCGGCCGCGCGGGCGGCGACGAAGACCTGGGCGTCGTCGCAGCCGCCTATGCGGGCGATGTTGTCGCGGATGCTGCCGGCGAACAGTTCCACATCCTGCGGCAGATAGCCGACATGGCGGCCGAAATCGGCGCGAGGCCACAGATGCACGTCGGCGCCGTCCAGTCGCACCACCCCGGCATCGGGTTTCCACACCCCCACCAGCAGCCGCGCCAGGGTGGATTTGCCGGCGCCCGAGGGACCGACCACCGCCAGCATGGTGCCGGCCTCGACGGCAAAGGACACCTCGGTGAACAGCGGCGCCTCGGCGCCGGGCGGCCTGAACGACAGCCCTTCGACGCTGAGCCTGCGTTCGGGCGGCGGCGGCACCGTGCCGGCGCGCAGCAGCGGCTGGGCATGGAACCTGTCCAGCCGGTTGCGGGCATCGCGGGCGGCCACGAACTGCTTCCACTGCGACAGCGCCTGTTCCACCGGCGCCACCGCGCGCCCCATGATGATGGACGCGCCGATCACCGCGCCGCCGGTGATGTCGCGCCGTGCCGCCAGATAGGCGCCCACCGCCAGCAGCGCGATCTGCATGGCGAAGCGCACGAAGCGGGTGCACGCCATCAGCACGGCCCCGCGGGCGCTGATGCTGCCGCCCGCCGCCAGGATGCGGGCGTGGGCGGCCTCCCACCGGTGCACCAGCGCCGGCCCCATGGCCATGGCATCCACCGCCTCGGCGTTGCGCACCGCCACATCGGCATCGCGCTGGGCCTTGACGGTCGCCGCGGTGACGTCGTGCACCGGCTGGCGCACGGCCCGCTCGCTGGCCAGCCCCAGCACCATCAGCAGCGCCATGCCCACCAGCCCGACCAGCCCCAAGGCCCAGTGCAGCGACGTCACCACCAGCAGATAGACGGGCATCCACACGGCATCGAACAACGCATAGGGCGCCGTGCCGGCGACGAAGCTGCGCAGCGCGCCGATGTCGCGCAGCGACTGGCTGGTGTAGTCCTGGCCCGCCAGGGCGGCGGCGATCGAGCGTTCATAGGCTTCGGGCGCCGCGCTGCGGTCGAACCAGGTGCCGACCCGGCCGCCGATCAGCGCCCGCGACAGGTCCAGCAGGACCAGGGCAAGGATGGCGGTCAGCGCCAGTACGGTCAGATAGGCCAGCGTGTCCAGGCTGTGGCTGGCCAGCACGCGGTCGAACACCAGCATCAGATAGACCGGCACGGTCAGGCCCAGGATGTTGACCCCGGCGCTGAACGCCCCCACCAGCCAATAGGCCCTGAGCGCAGTCGCCAGGCGGGTGCGAAAGGCGGTGCCGCCGGCCTTGCCCGCCGCCGCGCCCATCAGGCGGTCGCCGCGAGATCGGCCTCGGACCGGGCCGCGATGTTGTCCGACAGCAGGCCGAACAGGCCCGTTGGTCCGAACAGGCTGTCCGAGAACAGGTCGCCGCCGGTCGTGGTCCCGCCGGCCGACATGTTCTCGGCGCGCTGGGCGGCGGCGGCCTCGGCGTGAACCTCCAGCAGGGCGGACAGGCGTGCCGCCAGGGGCGTCAGGTCGGTGGTGTCGGTCTCGCCGCCGAACAGAAGCTGGGCGAGGGTGGCGGCCGCCGAGTTGCCCCCCGCGACCGCATCGGCCGTCGCCTGCCCGGGTTGGGTCGCGGGGGCGGCGGTGTGGGCGGCAGGCTCGGTTTCGGTGGTCACGCTGGTGACCGTGGTGGTGTTGCCGTTGTCGCCGCTGACGCTGCGCACGGTGGTGGAACTGGCCCGGCCTGGCGACAGGGATTGGGTGACCACGCTGGAGCTGTCGCCGTCGCCGCCGGTCAGGGTCAGGTTTTCCACCCCCTCGAACCGCAGCACCACCTCGCCGTCATAGATCACCTCGGCCCCGCGCACCGTCACCGGCGCGTTGGCGGCGTTGTTGATGCGCACCTCGTCGGTGCCGTCGCCCAGGGCGAACAGGAACGAATCGTCGTTGGCGCTGGCCAGGATGCGGGCGTCGAACACGATGGTGGTGTCGGCGCCCGGCGCGTCCTGGATCGCCTCGATCCCCCGCATGTTGCCGGTGGAGAAGGTGTAGGGCGTGGTGCCGGGCGCCAGGATCACGGTGTCGATGCCGCCGCCGCCGTCCAGCGCCACGTCGGCGCGATCGGCCACCAGAATGCCGTCGCCCGCGCCCTCCATCAGGACGTCGGCCCCGGCGCCGCCCGACACGGCATCGCCCGAGCCGCCGGCGATGACCACGTCGTCGCCGCCCAGCGCCGAGATCACGTCCTTGCCGGCGGTGCCGCGGATGGTGTTGGCCGCGTTGTCGCCCGTCAGCACGTCGCCTTGTTGTTGGGGCATCGCCCCCTCCTGTGATGGTTGCGCCCGAAGGGTCCGCCCCGCCCGGGGGACGGGGCGGCCCCGGTCCCCTTACGCCGCCATGAGGTCAGCGTCGTTGCTGGTATTGGTGCTGGTGTTGTTGTCGTGGTCGTCCAGGCCCAGGGCGACCGCCGACTGCACCACCGATGCCACCTGATTGACGTCGCCGCCGGTGGATTGGGCGATCTGGCGCACGGCCGCCTGCTGGTTGATGTCGCCGCCCGAGGTCTGGGCCTGTTGCAGGATGCGCGCGATCTGGTCCACGTCGCCTTCGCCGCCCAGCGCGGTCTGGATGATCTCCGCCGCCTGGTTGATGTCGCCCTGGTCGCCGGTGGCGGCGGCCTGAAGGATGCGGCCAACCTGGTTGACGTTGCCGCCGGTGGCCTGGGCGACCTGCTGGACGGTGGCCTGCTGATCGATGTCGCCGCCGCTGGAAACCGCGCGCTGCAACACCCCGGCGATCTGGTTCACGTCACCGCCCACCGCCGTCTGCACAAGTTCCGCCACCTGCCGGATGTCG
This sequence comes from Pseudomonadota bacterium, assembly GCA_023426365.1. Taxonomy (GTDB): domain Bacteria; phylum Pseudomonadota; class Alphaproteobacteria; order Rhodospirillales; family Magnetospirillaceae; genus Magnetospirillum. The sequence goes on along the minus strand of JAFAAW010000120.1, from coordinate 6,975 downwards.
CCGCTCTCGCTTTGCGCACGCTGCTGCACCGATCCGGTCTGGTCCACCTTGCCGAAGCCCAGGTTGAAGGCGCGCTGGCAGATTTCGGCGATCTGCTGAACGTCGCCGCCCAGGGTGGCGGCAAGCTGGGTGGCGGCGGCCTGCTGGTCGATGTCCTTGCCGTCGGCGCTCAGCGCGGATTGCACGGTGCGGGCGATCTGGTCGACGTCGCCTTCGCCCAGCGCGGCCTGGATGATGCGCGCGCTCTGGTCGATGTCGGCCTGTTTGCTGGTGGCGCTTTGCACGATCTCGGCGGCCTGGTCCACGTTGCCGCCGGTGGCCTGGGCGACCTGTTCGGCCACGGCGCGCTGGTCGATGGTGCCGCCGCCGCGGGCCTGGGCCTGTTGCAGGATGTTGGCGATCTGGTCCACGTTGCCGCCCAGCGCCGCTTGCAGCACCTCGGCCGTCTGGCTGATCTGGCGGCCGTCCTCCAGCACCGCCAGCTGCCCGGACGGCTGGGTCTGGTTGGCGTTCTGGATGATGCTGCCGACCTGGTTGACGTCGCCCGACCCCACCCCGGCCAGTTGCTGCACGGCGGCCTGCTGGTTGATGTCGCCGTTGGCGGCGGTGGCGTTCTGGATGATGTTGGCGATCTGGTCCACGTCGCCGCCGGTGGATTTGGCGATCTGCTCGACCGCGGCGCGCTGGTTGACCGAGCCGCCGGCCACCACGTCGCCGATGCTGTTGGCGCCCTGGACGATGCCCGCGCTTTGCACGGTGTCGCCCGACCCGCCGACGGCGTTCTGGATGACGTTGGCGATCTGGTTGACGTTGCCGCCGGTGGCCTGGGCGACCTGCCGCGCCAGGGCATCCTGGGTGATGACGCCGCCGGCGCCCGCCACCGCCTGCTGGATGATTTCGGCGGTCTGGTCCACGTCGCCGCCGGTGGCCTCGGCCACCTGCTTGGCCAGCGCCTCCTGCGAGACGTCGCCCTGGGCGGCGGCGGCACGCTGTTCCTGCTGGCTGGTCTGGTCGATGGCGCCCTGGCCGGTCTGCGCCTGCTGCTGGGTCTGGCTTTCCTGGTCGATGTCGCCTTGCTGGGCCGAGGCGCGCTGGCTGACCCGCGCATCCTGCGACACGTTGCCCACACCCAGGCTGACCGCGTTCTGGACCACGTTGGCGACCTGATCCACGTTGCCGCCGGTGATCTGGGCGACCTGTTGGGCCAGGGCCTGCTGGTCGATGTCACCGTTGGAGGTGATGGCGTTCTGCACGGCGCTGGCCAACTGGTCCACCTCGCCCCGGCCCAGGGCTTTCTGCAACAGCTCGGCGGTCTGGTTGACGGCGCCCTCGGCCACCGCGTTCTGCACCGCGGCGGCCACCTGATCGGCGTCGCCGCCGGTCAGTTGGGCGATCTGCCGGGCGGCCGCCTGCTGGTCGATGTTGCCGTCCGAGGTGCGGGCGGTCTGCAGGATCTGGGCGATCTGTTCGACGTCGCCGCTGCCCAGCGCCGCCTGGATGCTTTCGGCGTACTGGTTGATGTCGCCCCGGTCGGTGATGGCGGTTTGCAGCAATTGCGCCACCTGATCCACGCTGCCGCCGGTGACCTGGGCGATCTGGCTGGCGGCGGCCTGCTGGTTGATGTCGCCGTTCTGGGTGCGCGCGTCTTGCAGGATCTGGGCGATCTGGGTGACGTTGCCCGCCCCCAGCGCACGCTGGCACAACTCAGCCAGTTGCTGGATGTCGGAATTGCTCAGCGGCACCGTGGCCGCCGCCGCCTGGGTCGGCTGGTTCTGGCCGCCGATGACGGTGGTCTCGCCGTTGTTGCCGATCAGGGTGACCCGCTCGACCCCGTCGAACTGAAGCGGGATGCGGTTGGCAAAGGTCAGGCCGCCGGAACTGTCCTGCGTGATGCGGCCTTCCTGGCGGGTGTCCAGGCGCAGGGTGTCGTTGCCGTCGCCCAGATCGAACAGGAAGCTGTCGTCATCGGCGGTGCGCAGGATGCCGGCATCGAAGGTCAGGGTGGTGTTGGCTCCGGGCTGGTCCTCCACCGCCTCCACGTTGCGCAGGCGGCTGGCGGTCAGGCCGACATTGCCCCCCTGGCTGAGCACGGCCGTGTCGGTGCCGCTGCCGCCATCGGCGCGGACGTCCTCGGCGTCCACCACCAGCCTGTCGTCACCTTGGCGCCCCAACAGGGTGTCGGCCCCCCCACGCCCGTCGATCTGGTCCGCCTGTGCCGTGCCCACGATCCGGTTGGCGCCGGAATCGCCGTTGAGTTGAGCCATGATCCTCTCCCGCTGTCATGATAGGGCAGCAGGACTATGGGCAATCGGGCGACCAGCGCCCATCCGTGCAAGCTGGGGATTTCCATCCTGGCGCAAAGGCCGCCGCGGTCTGCCCTTGTGGCGGCGACCATGCACGAAGGCATCAACGGGATCGACCTTGGGGTTGCGTGGCCGGCGCCCTTTCCCGCGTCCCGGCACCCATGCGGGTTAACCCGGTCGGCGCGGCGGCGTCCCCAACCCGCAGGTGGTCCTCCCCAAATGCCCTTGCCCCGTCCCGGTTGCCCCTTTGCCGGGCCGGCGCGCCATGCACAAGGTGGTGGTGGGCGGATGGGCGGTGCGCCGCCCCGCCCCATCAATCAAGGGAGAGCAATCAAGGGACGGGGATCAAGGGGCTGGGCAGGGATGGTCCGGTTGGGGGATGGCCGGCCTAGCCGGCGAAGGCTACCTGGGCGATCGGCGGCAGGGTGGTGGACAGCGTGCGCCAATGCTCGCCGCCATCGGTGCCCAGCCAGAGATTGCCGGTGGTCGACCCCATGGCCAGCATGCTTCCCGAGGCATCCACCGCCAAGGCGTGGCGGTAGACGAGGTCGTAGCTGCGCGACGGCAGGCCGTCGGCCAGGGTGACGAAGTTGGCGCCGCCGTCGGTGGTGCGGTTGACCACCAGGCGCAGGTGGGCCGGCACCCGGCACTCGTCCTTGACCGCCGGCACGAACCATGCGGTTCCGGGCGCGGCCGGATGGGCGACGGCGGCAAAGCCGAAGGCGGAGGGCCGGATGCCCGTAAGCTCGCCGAAAGTTTCGCCGCCATCGGTGGAACGGAAAATGCCATTGTGGTGCTGGCACCACACCACGTCGGGGTCCGCCTGGCAGTGGGCCAGCCGATGGGGATCCTGGTGGACCGGATCGAAGGCCTGGTCGGGCGGCATGTATTCGGCGCGCAGGCCGCGTCCGGCCTGTCGCCAGCTTGCCCCGCCATCATCGCTTTTCCAGATGCCCCCCGACGACACGGCGACGGTCAGGCCGCGGGCGTCGCGGGGATCGACCAGGATGGTGTGCAGGCCGGGCAGGTCGTAGCCCCCGCCGAACCAGTGGGCGCGCTCGGGCACGGACCACAATGGCTCCACCAGCGACCAGCTTTCGCCGCCGTCGGCGCTGGTGAACAGGGCGGCGGGCAGGATGCCTGCCCACAGCCTTCCGGGTTCGGCGCCGCCGCCGGCCGCCAGGGTCCATACCATGTCCACCGCCGGTGCGGCCGGGTCGGGCTGGGCCTGGGTCGGAAAGGCGGGCGCCGCCAGCGGGCGCCAGGTGTCGCCGCCATCGTCCGAGCGGTGCAGCTTGACGCCGAAATGCCCCAGCCGCAGCGCCGCGATCAACGCGCCGTCGCGCGGGTCGGCCAGCACGGCGGTTACCGGCTCGCCCAGGAACGACGGCGCCAGCGCCCCCCATTCGTCGCCCCGACGGTGGAAGCGCAGCAGCCCCTTGCGGGTGGCGACAAGGATAAGGTTGGCCATGCTCATCCCCCGGACAGGGCCTGGAACACGAAGACGTCGTCGTCGGGACCGACCGGATCGCTAAGCGCGATGCGGTCGGCGACCGGCAGATCGTTGATATAGACGTTGACGTGCCGGCGCAGCCGTCCCTGCTCGTCCACCACATAGGCGCGCAAGGGCGGATTGGCGGCGAACACCTCGTCCAGCACGTGGCGGACCGTGCCGCCGCCGGTGCGCGCCGACGGGCAGGCCACGTGGCGGCGCAGATTGGCGGTGAACACGATTTCGCCCATGCGTGCCTCTGCCGACGCGTCCGGAGTGTGGGCGAGATATTGGAGGCGGCAGGGCGAACGGCAAGGCATCCCATCGATGCATGGCGCGGCCGCAACATGTTCGGACGGCACGGCCGGCATCTCGACGAAAGGCAAGGCGGTCATTCCGCCTCGACCAGATACCCCACGTGGCGGATGGTGATGATCAGGGGCCTGGCCGGGGGCGGCGAATGCAGCTTGCGGCGCAGCGAGGCCACATGCTGGTCCAGCGCGCGCTCGTCGGCCACCCATGCCCTCCCCAGCGCCTTGCGCGACAGCATGTCGCGGGTCATGGGCACCCCCTGATGGTCGATCAGGGCGGCCAGGACCTTGGCCTCGGTCCACGATAACGTGGCGGTGGCGCCATGCGGCAACGACACCAGGCGCGAGTGCAGGTTCAGGGTGTAGCCCCATGCGGACAGGGTGTCCGCCTTGGCTTGCAGGGGAAAGTCCTCGGCGGGCAGGGGCGGCGGCAGGCGGCGCAGCAGGCTGTGGATGCGGGCCAGCAACTCGCGGGTGAAGAACGGCTTGGAGACGTAGTCGTCGGCCCCCATTTCCAGGCCGATGGTGCGATCGAGGGGATCGGCCCGGGAACTCAGCAGGATCAGACCGGGCCGGGACGGGCGCGACAGGGTCCAGCGCGCCAGCTCAAGCCCGGGAATGTCGCTGAAATTCGTTCCCAGCACGACCAGGCTGGGATTGTGGCGGGCTATTTCCCTTTTGGCCTCTTGCCCGCTGTCCACGAACACGGTGTCCAAGGCCTCGTCGGCAAGGAATTCCGCCAACCCGTGGATCGTGTCACGGTCATTATCAGCGATAACGATCGTATGGCGCATCTGAACCTCTCTCTCAAGGCGCCCCTGCGCGAGGCCGGCACGCGCGGGTCCGGCCCGGTTCCGGTGCGTTGATTTCTAGCCCCCGTCCCACTGGCCCTGCCGATCCAGCCCCGCCGTTCCGGGCAAAATCGCCGCCGGCGCCTCGCGCCCTCCGGGTGCCTTTGCGGCGTCTCCAATCGTAGATTGCATGCGGCGGCACGCTTTTGTCTCCGTTGGCTTTTCTTCAAACGGGCAGTCAACATGTGGCGGCGCAATATGAGGTGTCGCTGGATTACTTTTACGAGCCAAGAACATTGCTCATACATTTCCGGGCCGGAGGCAATACTACTTATGGCGTGAATGGGTAGTTCATGTGCCCATTTGCTGGGTGGTGATGCGCAAAGGAATAGAACCTTCGGATTAAATGTCAGTAAGCGCAGGAAAGACGCTGACAAAAGCAAAATTGAACGCATGAGGGGGCTTGATACCCTTTTCAAGGGAAAGCCAAGAAAAGTCACAGGCTGAAAAATTGGCCTGTCGAACAGACGTTAGGATTCTCGTCAATTCGCAAGGCTAGGCGCGCGCACGGGCGGGGCCGGGCAAGAAAATTCGATAAACGGTGGACTGCGATCATGTCGTCAGCATTGTCCGAAACAGAGAGGCATATACCTCTCCCCCCGACGAATGACATTCGCACTTGCAGCCAGCTGAAGGACCTTCTCGCTGACTGCCTGAAGCAGCCATGCGCCCTGTCCGTGGATGCCGGCGCCTTTGAAACGGGCGATATCACCTTGGTGCAGATACTGATTTCGGCGGCAAAGACGGCGGAACGACTGGGCGGAAGCATGACAATCGCCAATCCCAGCCCGGCCTTCACGGCGCTGCTGGAACGCTGCGGCTGTGACGCCGACACGGTGCGCCTTCGTTCCCGCGAACAATGAGGACATCCCATGAGCAAGACGGTGTTGTGCGTCGATGATTCCGCAAGCATGCGCCAGATGGTGCGCCTGACGCTGACCGGCGGCGGCTATTCCGTGGTCGAGGCGGTGGACGGGCGCGACGCCCTGGCCAAGGCCAAATCGGTCAGCGCCGACCTGGTCATCACCGATCTCAACATGCCCAACATGGATGGCCTGTCGTTCATCCGCGAATTGCGCGGGATCGGCGACTACAAAGGGGTCCCCATCGTCTTCCTGACCACCGAATCCGACGAGGACAAGAAGGGCGAGGCCAAGAGCGCCGGGGCGACCGCGTGGATCACCAAACCCTTCCAGCCCGAACGCCTGCTGGCCATCGCCAAGAAGGTCCTGGGATGATGTCCGGCGCGCCCGACCCCGCCGAGACGTTCCGCCAGGAGGCACAGGAACTGCTGGTGCAGCTCGAGGACGTGCTGCTGGATCTGGACGCGCGGCCCAACGATCGCGACCTGATCGACACCGCCTTCCGCGCCCTGCACACGCTCAAGGGTTCGGGCGCCATGTTCGGTTTCGACGACCTGGCGCAATTCGCCCATGTGGTGGAAAACACCTTCGACCGCCTGCGCAAGAGCGGCGCGCAGCCCAGCCGGGAGCTGGTGGCCACGGCCCTGGCGGCCAAGGACTTCATGCGCCAGTTGATCCAGTCCCCAGGCGACGCCGCGGGGGCCATCGGGCAGGGCGTGCTGGAGGCATTGCAGCGCCATGGCGGCGAGGTTCACGGCGCGGCAGCCGCCGTTGCGCAAACCGCTCCCGACGCCGGCGGCGGCAAGGCGGCCGCCCAGCCGGTGACCTACGACATCACCTTCAGCTTGCCGGCCGATGCCCTGTTGCGCGGCACCAAGCCCCTGTTGCTGCTGGATGAATTGCGCGATCTGGGGGCGTGCCAGGTCACCATGGACGGCGGCGCGGTGCCGCCGCTGGACGAGATCGACCCCGAACGCTGCTATCTAAAATGGCGGGTGCGGCTGACCACCGGCCACCCGCCCTCGGCCATCGACGACGTTTTCATGTTCGTGCTCGACGACATGGAATTGTCGGTGCGCGTGGCCGCGCCGGAAACGGCGGCGCCCGTGGCGGCCGCGCCCGTCGTCGCGGCGCCGGCTGCTGCCCCCGCCGCTC
>JAFAAW010000089.1 GCA_023426365.1 Pseudomonadota bacterium | reverse complement strand
GATGAACACCACGTCGATCTTGATGTCGCTGGCCTTCATGCCCGCTTCCAGGCCCATGTATTCCAGCGAACGCTCGACGGCGCGGCGCTTGGCCTCGTCCTTGATCTGGGCGGGCACCGGCACGGTGTCGGTGCTCGGGATCACATCCTCGGGGCTGGTGCCCCAGGTGACCTGCGGGACCAGCTCGGACGCGTCCAGTTCCACCTCGGCGTCGAACTTGGCGCCCGGATCGGTGAACAGCGTCTTCCAATAGGACACGGCGGCTTCGAACGCGGCGCCCTTGGGGGCGCGCGGCTTGCCGGCCACGTAATCGAAAGTGGTCTGGTCGGGGGCAATCAGGCCGGCCCGCGCACCGCCCTCGATGGCCATGTTGCAAACCGTCATGCGGCCTTCCATGGACAGAGAGGTGATGGCCTCGCCGGCGAACTCGATCACGTAGCCGGTGCCGCCGGCAGTGCCGATCTTGCCGATGATGGCCAGCACGATGTCCTTGGCGGTCACGCCGGCAGGGGCGCTTCCCTTGACCGTGATGCGCATGTTCTTGGCCGGCTTCTGCACCAGGGTCTGGGTGGCGAGCACATGCTCGACCTCGGAGGTGCCGATGCCGAAGGCCAATGCACCGAACGCACCATGCGTGGCGGTGTGGGAATCGCCGCACACGATGGTGGTGCCGGGCAGGGTGAAGCCCTGTTCCGGGCCGACGATGTGCACGACGCCCTGGCGGATGTCGTCCATCCGGTAGTATTCGACGCCGAAGTCACGCGCGTTCTGTTCCAGGGTTTCCACCTGGATGCGCGATTCCTCGTTCTCGATGCCCTTGGAGCGATCGGTCGTCGGCACGTTGTGGTCGGCGACGGCGAGGGTGGCTTCCGGGTGACGGACCTTGCGGCCGGCCATGCGCAGACCTTCGAACGCCTGCGGGCTGGTCACTTCGTGGACCATGTGGCGATCGATGTACAGCAGGCAGGTGCCGTCGTCCTGAACGTCCACCAGGTGGGCGTCCCAGATCTTGTCGAACAGAGTACGCGGCTTGGACATGGGTCTTCCTTGACGTGTTGCCATGAGCGGGCGGGGTTTCACCCTTTCATGAAACCATCATAGCGAAACCCCGCAGGGCCGGTCACCCGGGGGATTCCCAGGTCACCGGCGCCCAGCGGGGCATCGTCACGGCAAATCGCCGCCCCCGGCACGCGGGGGCGGCGATCGGCATTACTCGCCGGCGTTTTCCGCGGCGGCGGCGGCGGCCTTGGCGGCCTTGGCAGCCTTCTGGGCGGCGTCGGCTTCGGCCTTGGCGACGGCGGCGGCCTCGCGCTCGGCGGCGGTCACCTTGGCCGAGTAGCCGGTGGTCTGCTCGGCGATGCGGGCGGCCTTACCGCGGCGGTCACGCAGGTAGTACAGCTTGGCGCGGCGCACGTCGCCACGGCGGATCACCTCGATCGAGGCGATGTTCGGGGAATAGAGCGGGAAGATACGCTCCACGCCCTCGCCGTAGGAGATCTTGCGCACGACGAAGTGGCTGTTCAGGCCGTCGTTCTTGCGGGCGATGCACACGCCCTCATAGGCCTGCACGCGCTCGCGGTTGCCTTCGATCACCTTCACGTTGACCTTGACGGTGTCGCCCGGAGCGAATTCCGGGATCGCCTTGCCTTCGGTCAGCTTGGCGATCTGCTCCTGCTCGAGCTGCTGAATGATGTTCATCTACTTGCCCTCACTATCCTTGGCAGAGGCATACCGGAGCCACAGGTCCGGTCGGCGTGTCCTAGTTACATCCTCCGACTGGCGACGGCGCCAATCGCGTATCCGTTGATGGTGCCCCGAGATCAGAACCTCGGGCACCGCCCGACCCTGCCACTCGGCCGGCCGGGTATAGTGGGGATATTCCAGCAAACCCCACTCGAAACTTTCCTCGGCCAGCGTCTCCTGGTTGCCGAGAACCCCCGGCAGCAGGCGGACGACGGCGTCCAGCAGCACCAGCGCCGGGAGTTCGCCCCCCGACAGCACGAAATCGCCCAAGGAAACCTCGAGCGCGCCGTGCGCGTCCAGCACCCGCTGGTCAACTCCCTCGAAGCGGCCGCACAGGATGGTGGCACCCGGTCCGTCCGCCAGTTTCCGCACCAGACGCTGATCCATCAGCCGCCCGCGCGGGGTCATGTAGATCAGGGGCCCGGACCCGCCGCACCCGCGGATGGCCGCGTCCAGAACGTCCGGACGCATCACCATGCCGGCACCGCCGCCGAAGGGCACATCGTCCACCGAGCGGTGCTTGTCAGTCGCGAAATCGCGAATGTTCACCGCATCCAGCGACCAGGTTCCCTTCGCCAGGGCCCGCCCGGCCAAGGATTGGCCCAGCGGTCCCGGGAACATCTCGGGGAAGATGGTGAGCACCGTGGCGTGCCACGACTCAGTCACCGCGTTCCCCTTCCTGACCCATTTCATCCTTTTCGTCGGGCGCGTATTGCGGCGGAACCACCACAACCCTGCCCCCGGCGATGTCCACCACCGGCACCGCGGCCCGGGTGAACGGAACCATGAACGCGCCGATGTCCAGCACCTCGCCGGCACCGAAATCGGCGATGCCGCGCACGGTGCCCAGCACCGACCCGTCCACGGCCTCGGCCCTCAGGCCCACCAGATCGGAATAGAGGAACTCGTCCTCCTCCGTTTCCGGCAGGCGCCCGCGCGGGACGAAAAGCTGCGTCCCCCGCAGGGCCTCGGCCGCGTCGCGGTCGTCCACCCCTTCCAGCCTGGCGATGATCAGGCCCTTGGCCTCGCCCATCACACGCAGCTTGAAGCGGCGGGTCCCGTCCTCGCTCTCCACCGGGCCGTAGGCGGCCACGTCGGCCGGATCGGCGGTGAAGCTCTTGACGCGGACCTGACCGCGCACCCCGTGCGCGCCAACGACGGCGCCGACGCACACCCGGGTGTCCACCGCCAATTACTCGGCGGCCGATTCTTCGGCGGCGGCGGCCGCGGCGGCGGCACGCTCGGCGGCCTGCTTGGCGCGCTCCTGGGCCTTGGCCTTGGGGGCCGACTTCTTGGTCTGCTCGGGGCGAACCGGAGCGGCGACCAGGCCCAGATTCGCGAACAGGCGAACCAGACGGTCGGTCGGCTGGGCACCGACGGACAGCCACTTCTTGGCGGCGTCGGCGTTCAG
>JAFAAW010000077.1 GCA_023426365.1 Pseudomonadota bacterium | reverse complement strand
CGCCTGCCCCCAGCGGTGCGACAGCACCCCGGCGGCGGCCAGGGCGGCGGCGGCCGTGGCCGAGACCGGCAGCACCAGCGGGCCGCCTTCGGCGACCGCCAGTCCCGCCAGCGCCGAAACCGCGGCGCCCAGCGTCCACGGCAACGGGGATGTCCACCACTCAGTTCGCACGTTGTCCCTTCAGGCGCATGACGTAGCCGATCACTTCGGCCACTGTCTTGTAGTGCTCCGGCGGCACTTCCTGGTCAAGCTCGACGCTGGCGTATAACGCGCGCGCAAGCGGGGGATTCTCGACGATGGGCACCTCGTTCTCGGTGGCGAGGTCGCGGATGCGCTTGGCGATCAGGTCCACGCCCTTGGCGACCAGGGTGGGGGCGTTCATGGTCTCGGGGTCGTATTTCAGCGCCACCGCGTAATGGGTGGGGTTGGTCACCACCACGTCGGCCTTGGGCACGGCCGCCATCATGCGCTTGCGCGCGCGCGAGACGCGGATCGAGCGGATGCGCGCCTTGACCTGGGGGTCGCCTTCGGCCTGCTTGTGCTCGTCCTTCACCTCCTGCTTGGTCATCTTCATCTTTTCCATCCAGCGATAACGCTGGAACAGATAGTCGGCGATGGCCATGGCGGCGACCGCCAGCACGGTGATGAAGAACAGCCAGTAGATATGGTCTTGCAGATAGGCCAGCAGGTCCTCGAGCGGCAGCGTGGCCAGGTTCTGGAATTCGTGGCGGTGGCGCCAGGTGACCCAGAACAGCAAGCCGCCGACCAGGGTGATCTTGAACAGCGCCTTGAGGAGTTCGACCAGCTGGTTGATCGAGAACAGGCGCTTGATGCCTTGCAGCGGGCTGATCTTGCTGAACGAGGGTGCCAAACGCTTGGGCACCCACATGAAGCCCTTGCTCTGGATCAGCGACAGGGTGATCGCGAAGGCGACCACCAGCCCCAACGGCCACATCAACACCTTGCCGATGCCAAAGGCCAGGTCGAGGGTGAGCTGTTGCAGCGCGGTCAGATCGAGTGCGAGTGCATGGGGCAATTCGATGAACGGGGTCAGCAGCGCCTTGAGATCGCGCGCCATCATGGGCAGCAGCATGCCCGCCATGATCATGCCGGCGATCAGCGACGCCAGCGCCCGAACCTCGGGGGTTTGGGCGATGTTGCCTTCACTGCGGGCCTTCTCCAGCTTTTTGGCTGTCGGCTCTTCTGTTTTGTCGTCGGATGCCTCTTCGGCCATGGCTGCCTCAGCGCAGGAAGGGGATCAGACCGGCTTCAAACCAGCGCAGAAATAGCATGATGATCATGGAAATCGAGATCATCAGCATCGCCAGACCCGACACCACCTGCAGCGGCAAGGCGACGAAGAACACTTGGATCTGAGGGGCCAGACGCGCCATCAGGCCCAGGGCCGCATAGAAGATCAGGCCGAAGACCAGCACCGGGGCGGAAAGCTGCACGCCCAGGCCGAAGCTGGCGCTCATCATATGGCCCAGGGTTTCCGAGAAATCGTCCAGCGGCAACGGCGCACCAGGGGCAAAGATGGCGTAGGAATCGGCCAGCGCGCGCAACATCAGGTGATGCAGATCGGTGGCGAACATGGCCACCAGGGCGGTGGTGGACAGCAGCGAGGTCAGGGTCGAGCTTTGCTGCGCCGCCACGGCGTCGAAGGAAAAGGAATTGGTCAGGCCGACCTGGAAGCCGATGAAGGTGCCGGCGATGCTCAGGCACGCCATCAGCATCTGGGTCAGTACGCCCAGATAGATGCCGACCAGCGCCTCGCCCACGATCAACATCACCAGCCCGCCCATCTGGTCGGGCAGCGGCGGATAGTGCCGCCCCACCACCGGCAGCATGACCAGGCTGAACGCCAGCGCCAAGAGCAGCCGTATGCGGGCGGGCACCAGATTGCCGGAAAACCCGGGCAGCAGCAATATGGCCGCCCCCAGCCGGGTGAAGATCATGAAGAAACGGTAGATGTCGAGGGTCAGAATCTCGTTGAGCACGGCGGCCGGCTCATCCGCCACCGGCGATCACGCGGTCCAGCAGCGATTTCCAGAGATCGTTCAGCGTGTTCAGCATGAACGGCAGGAACAGCAATATCGACCCGAACACCAAGAGAACCTTGGGCACGAAGGTCAGGGTGGCTTCCTGAATCTGGGTGACCGTCTGCAGAATCGAGACCACCAGGCCGACGGCAAGGCCGGTCAGCAGGGGCGGCGCCCCCACGATGATGAGGGCGAGGATGCCCTCGCGGGCGATGTCGATCACCTCGGCTTCGGTCATCGCACCATGCCTTCAGATCGGCATGCGCATGATTTCGTTATAGGCGTTGATGACCTTGTCGCGCACGGTCACCACGGTCTCCAACGTCATCTCGGCGTTGGTCACGGCGGCGACCACGTCCTTGATGTCGGCCTTGCCGGCGATGCCGGCCGCCGACAGGGTTTCCGCCTCCTTCATGGTGCCCACGGCCACCTTGGCGGCGTCCTTGAGCACGGCGGCGAAGTCGGCGCCGGGCACCGGGGCCGGGGTGTCGCGCGCATCCATGCCGTCGCCGCCCACTGCCTTGGCAAGCGTGGAATAGGCGTTGATGGCGTTGTTGATGCTGGTCATGGCGGGCTTTCCCTAGGCAACACGCATACGCGTTATTATCGCAGCATTTCGACGGTGCGCGACAGCAATTGTTTGGACGAGGAGATCACGGTCAGGTTGGCCTCGTACGACCGCTGGGCCTCGCGCATGTCCATCATCTCGATCAACGGGTTGACGTTGGGCGCCAGCACATAGCCGTCCTTGTCGGCGGCCGGATGCTTGGGGTCGAACTTGCGCTGGAATTCGGACCTGTCGGGGCGCACCTTGTCCACCTTGACGGTGTTGGCGCCGGTGGCCTTGTCCAGCTCGCTCTTGAACGACACCGTCTTGCGGCGATAGGGGGTGCCGTCCGGGGTCTGGGCGGTGGAATCCACGTTCGCCAGGTTTTCGGAAATGACGCGCAGGCGTTCGCTTTGGGCCTTCATCCCCGACAGCGCGATGCGTTGTGCGTTCTTCAGCTCGTCCATGGCCTAATCCTTAAGCTCCGCCGCCCTTGCCAAGCGCGGTCCTGAGCATCTTGAACTGCTTTTGGAACAGCGAGGCGGCGGTGTCGTAGGCGCCTTTCGCCTCGCCCATCTTGGCCATCTGTTCCTCGAGGATGACGGCGTTGCCGTCGGCCGAGGATTCAAAGTCCCTGCGGTCGCGGATCACCGTTTGCGGATCGGTGATCACCGGCTGGACATGCTTGGCGTTGGTCACCGCCACCTGCACGGCCGGCGTGGTGCTTTTCAGCACGGCCTTGAAGTCGAAGGCCTTGATGTCGCTGGGGACGAATTTGGGCGTGTTGGCGTTGGCCACGTTCTCGGCCAGCACTTCCTGGCGCTTGGCGACCCATTCCATGCGGCTCTTGGCCAGGCTGACCACACTGAGTTTGTCGAACATCGGCCGTCGGCCCCTTCCCGGACACAATCCCCATCGCGGACAGTATGGCGAGCGTGCTTTTAACAAACGGTGAATCCGCCTCAAGCAGGCGCTTAACCGTTCTTTAAGCGCGCCCGTCGAAAGTCGAGCTTAGGCGCAATGGGCGTCGCACCTCAAGCGGGACAAGGACGGACATGGGCGCAGGCCGGGACCTGTGGGACGAGCGGGCCCAAGCCGCCGGGCAGGCGGATGCGCCGGCGCGGCCGGCCGGCACCCGGCAGGTGGCGGTGGCGCTGCAATACGACCCCGATCAGGCCGACGCGCCGCGCGTCACCGCCTCGGGCAATGGCGCCCTGGCCGAGCAGATCCTGAACCTGGCCTTCGCCAACGGCGTCAAGGTCCGCACCGATCCCGACCTGGCCCAGGTGCTGGCCGCGGTCGAGGTGGACGCCGTCATCCCGGTCGAGGCCTTCACCGCGGTGGCCGAGATCCTGGCCTATGTCTACCGCGCCAACAATCAGGCCGTTCCCATGAAATCCCAGCCCGACGGCCCCTGCGGGACGGAGGCGCGGGCATGAATCCGGGCGCCGTGCGCGAGGAACTGGACAAGGCCGCGTCGCTGGTGCTGACCGCGCGCCGCCTGCTGGCGACCGGCACCATGGTCGATCTGTCGGCGCTGGAGGGCAAGGTGCGCGCCATCTGCGATCAGGTGGCCGCCATGAAGCGCGAGGACGGCCGCCCGCTGGTGCCGGTGATGGAAAGCCTGATCGGCGACCTGGACCGGTTGGCCGAGGCCATTCGGGAGCGGGTCGAGCCGCCGTTCCGGGGCTGATCGTCATGGACATCACCGTTTATCTGCGCTTCATCGCCGCCCTGATCCTGGTGCTGGGTCTGATGCTGGCGGTGCTGTGGGCCTTGCGCCGCTTCAACTTTGGCGGCATGGTCGCGCGGCCCGGCGCGCGGCGCCGGCTTGCCGTGGTCGAGGCCATGGCGGTGGATTCCCGGCGCCGCCTGTTGCTGGTGCGTCGCGACGGGGTCGAACACCTGCTGTTGATCGGCGGGCCGCAGGACGTGGTGGTGGAGACCGCCATCGCGCCGCCGGCCGGTGCCGTGGAGGAGAGTACGCGATGAACCGTGGTTGGCTGGCCTTGCTGTCGCTGGCGCTGTTGGCCGGGGCCGGCGTGGCCGTATGGGCGTGGCCGGCGGCGGCGCAGCAGGTGACGCTGGACCTGGGTGTCGGCGGCGGCGGCAACAATCCCAACAGCACCACGCTGCGGGTCATCCAGCTTGTCGCGCTGACCACCATCTTGTCGGTGGCGCCAAGCATCCTGGTGATGGTGACCAGCTTCACCCGCATCGTCATCGTGCTGGGCTTCCTGCGGCAGGCGCTGGGCACCATGCAAAGCCCGCCCAACATGGTGATGGTCAGCCTGGCGCTGTTCCTGACCGCCTTCATCATGGCGCCCACCCTCGAGCAATCCTGGACCCAGGGCGTGCAGCCCTATATGGACGGCAGCCTGGAGGAGGCGGAGGCGGTGGAGAAGGCGGTCAAGCCCATCCACGCCTTCATGACCCGCCACGCGCGCGAACAGGATGTCCGGCTGTTCATGGATTTGTCGCGCTCCACCGAGGTCGCGCGCGCCGAGGACGTGCCGCTCAAGGCGCTGGTGCCGGCCTTCATGATCTCGGAACTGCGCCGCGCCTTCGAGATCGGCTTTCTGATTTTCGTGCCGTTCATCATCATCGACATGGTCGTCGCCTCGGTGCTGATGAGCATGGGCATGATGATGCTGCCGCCGGCCCAGATCGCCTTGCCGTTCAAGCTGATCTTCTTCGTGCTGGTGGACGGCTGGTACATGATCGTCGGCTCGCTGGTGCAAAGCTTCGGCCCGGGATAAACGGGCCGCCCGTCCCTTCGCGCATCACCCTGGTGGCCGGATCGTGCTATAATTCCAGTCAGGCTGGAGCACGGACCAGCGGCAACCAGACGCAAGGAGGGAGCCATGGCCGACAAAACCCCCACCCCTGTTGGCGAAGCCAACACGACTGTTCCGCGCACGGGCGCTAGCGCGCCCTCGGCGTCGCGCCCCCATCATCCGTTGATGACGTTGCGCGACGAGGTTGACCGGCTGTTCGAAACCTTCTTCCCCGCCACGTTCGGCCGTTCGCTGTTCGAGCTTGACCCGTGGCGCGACCGCGCCTTTGGCCGGCTGGGCGACATCGCGCCCCGCATGGACGTGGCCGAATGCGGCGATCACTACGACGTGACCGTGGAGCTGCCGGGTATGGACGAAAAGGACGTGGCGGTGAAGGTCCAGGGCGGTCTTCTCGTCATTTCCGGCGAGAAGAAAGCCGAACGCACCGAGGACAGCGACGCCATGCATCTGACCGAGCGGTCCTTCGGGTCGTTCGTGCGCACGGTGCGGCTGCCCGAGGATTGCGACCCCGACGCCATCCGGGCCGATTTCGCCAGGGGCGTGCTGACCGTCAGCCTGCCCAAGCGGCCCGAAGGCAAGGGCGAGAAGAAGATCGAAGTCACCACTCACTAGAGCAGCGAGCGTTAGGTTTGGCGCACAGCCGGGATCCGCCGCCATCAAGGCGGCGGCCAAAGGCGCGGCGGCGGGCACCCGGCGAGGGCCAGGCATGAAACGGGACCGGCTTGCGTCATAGCCGACGCTCGATGCTCTGGGGTCCAGGGCAGACGGTAAGCCCGCCGCCTGCCGTCCGTGGCGGCTCGGTCGCTCGGGCCGGCGGTCCTTCGTCTCCCCCCTCAGGAGGGCCGCATGGCCCGGCGCCCCTCCCTTTCCCCGCCGGGAAGGGGAGGGGTTGTTTTTCGTCAATTGCAATTCGCCTCGGCCATGCCCATCCTTTGGTTAAGGCCGCCGTCAGAACAAGGCGGCCGCAACCTGAACGAACGGGGGAACTCATGTCCGTCGAGACGATCCTGAAGTCCAAGGGCAGCAATGTCTTCACCATCCGGCCGGAACATTCCGTGTCGGATGCCGCCGCGCTGATGTCGGCCAAGCGCGTGGGTGTCGCCATGGTGTGCGACGCCAAGGGCCGGCTGCAGGGCGTGATCTCGGAACGCGATATCGTCAGCGGCATCACCCAGTACGGCAAGGGCCTGCTGGACATGCCGGTGCGCAACATCATGTCCAGCCCGGTGGTGACGTGTGGTCCCAAGGACTCGGTCAAGGGCATCATGGAGGTGATGACCAAGCGCCGCATCCGCCACCTGCCGGTGGTGGACGGCGACGACATCGTGGGCATCGTCTCGATCGGCGACGCCGTGAACTACCGCCTGAACGAGGCGGAAATGGAAAAGGCGGTGCTGCGCGATTTCGCCGTCACCCGCTGAGCGCACCGACGATCAGCGGAACGTCATGGCCGGGCTTGCCCGGCCATGCGCGTTCGCGGCGGGTGCCCGGGGGGCGTCAGCGCTTGACGCCGCAGGCCTTGTCGATGGCGGCCAGCGCGTCGGAAAAGCCCTTGAGCGAGATGGTGTCGGTAATCGTCGCGCCCTTGCCGGGCTGGGCCTTGATCACCACTTCGCGGCCCTTGATCATGGCGGCGATGATCGCCTTGTCGGCCTGCGTGTCCTTGGCCCAGGCCGACCCGCCCTTGGTGAAGAAGGTGTGCTTCATGCCGCCGATCTGGATTTCGGCATCCGAATCCTTCTTGAACCCGTAGGACGCGATCAGGCTGACCTCGCCCGGGCTTTTCGGGCGGTGGGTGACGGCCATGGCGGTGCCGGCGCGGTCCTTTTCGCGCGGCTTGTCGGCGCGGGCGGCGGCATAGCAGACCTTGGCCCCGCCCTCGGTATAGGTATAGGCCTCCCAATTGCCGACGCTGGCCAGCTTCTTGGCTTCCTGGGCCATGGCGGGGGCGGTGCCGACGGCCGCCAGCAGGGCGGCAATCAGGGAAAGGCGGCGAAGTTCCATGGTGATGGCTTCCGGTCGATCTCGGCGGGATGGGAGTGTGCAGTGGGGTTAAACGCCCCCGGCGGCGGGCTTGTCAATAAGGGTTCCAAAGTATAAGGGCTGGTCCCTACAGGTCGGGACGCCCGCGCGGCGCGAAAATCGACTTGCCGCGCATTTCGCGCTCGTATTCCAGCGACCAGCGCACATTGGGATAGGCCAGGTCCGCCCACGGGATCTCTTCCCAGGTGAACAGCCCGACCTCCAGGCTTTCGGGGCCGGCGGCGAAATCCGGGCCGGTCATGCGCGCCCGGTAGATCATGTGGACCTGGCTGATCTCGGGGATGGAATAGATCGCCAGCAGCGCATCGATCTCGGCACGGGCCTGGGCTTCCTCCCACACCTCGCGGAGCGCACCCTGCTCGGTGGTTTCGTGCAGCTCCATATAGCCGACCGGCATGGTCCAGTAACCCAGGCGCGGCTCGATGCCGCGCCGGCACAGCAGGTACTTGTCTTCCCAGGTGCACACCGCGCCGACGATCACCTTGGGGTTCTCGTACAGGACGAAACCGCAATCGCCGCAAACCAGACGTTCGCGGTCGTCGCCTTCGGGTACGGCACGGATGATGGGTCCTTGCGGGCTCATGGCGCCAGTGTGAACAAGCGGGGCGCCGGCGGCAAGCCCTTAGACCAGAATATCCAGATAGGTGCCGCGCGCCGCGCGGCGGTCCAGTTGTTCCTCGGGAAAGTCGGCGGGCAGCATGCGGCTGCCGCGGGGGCCGAAGGCGCCGCGCGGCGTGTTGCCGCCGGCGGCCGCCGCCGGCTCCACCGGGGCGGCGGGCGTGCCCGATCCGGCCCCGCCGACGCCGGAAAGCTGGCGCAGCAGATCCACCCCGGACGAGGCGCGTGAGGAACCGATGCGGTTGGAATCGTCCGCCATGACAAAAGATGTCCCCGAAACCCAATGGCGGGCATCCTACCACCAACGGCCGGGCGGCGCCAAGGATGGCGCATATCGCCGTTGTCCTTGCTCCGGCTTTGCGTCTGGGGCTAAATGGACGTCATGACTACCACCATCGCCCCGCCTCGGCCCGCGACCGCGCCCGCCAACGATCTGGCGGCGCATTTCATGGAATGCGGGGCGCTGAACACCAACCTGACCCTGGCGCCGGGCGATCGCATGGTGATCACCGACGACCTGCTGGGCGGGCGCGTCGGCGATCTGGCCGCCATTTCCATGGCCGCCATCGTTGCCCGCGACACCCAGGTGGCGCGCGCCGCCATCCTGCCCCTGGGCGTCGCCGCCAGCAAGGTGTCCGCCCGCGACCGCGGCAAGTACGAACGCCTGTTCGCGCTGATCGAGGAAACCGCCTTCGACGACGGCGCCCGCGAATCGGCCGAGGCCCTGCTGGCCGCCCGTTTCCGCGAAAGCGAGATCAAGGAAATCGCCGCCGAGCTGGGCGGCACCATCGGTCCTGCGCGCGAGCGCTATCGTGCCTTCCTCGAGGTGGTCAAGCTGCTGACCGCCAAGAAGATCAGCGAGGCGCTGTTCCTGGACGAGTTCCTGGATTTCACCCGCGCGGTGGCCGGCAAGCTGGATTTCGGCATCTATGCGCTGTGCGTGGACCGTTTGTTCGAATCGGCGCGCATTCCCATCATGGTCAAGGTGTCGCTGCTGCGCGAGGTGTGCAAATACCCGCCGCTGGTGCGCAAGGAGCTGATCACCAACCTGCTGGCCTCGCCCAGGGCCGAGCCGGAGCTGATCCGCTATGCCCGCCAGGAAGCGGCCGGGGTGATGACGCGTGACCAGTTGACCGAGATCATGCTGTTCACCACCCTGAAACTGGCCTGGGCGGCGCAGCGCAAGATCCCGTCCAAGGCCGCGCCGTAATCCGTCCTTCCCCCCAAGGGTTCCCCGTCATGCGTGCCATCGTCTGCCCCGCTTTTGGTGCCGCCCTCGAACTGCGCGACATCGCCGCCCCGGCGCTTGCCCCCACCCAGGTGCGCATCCGCGTGGCGGCGGCGGGCGTGAACTTCGCCGACACCCTGTTCATCGTCGGCAAGTACCAGGAAAAGGTCGAGCCGCCGCTGGTCCCCGGCATGGAGCTGGCCGGAACGGTGGTGGAGGTGGGGGCCGCCGTCACCGCGCTGGCCGTGGGCGACCGGGTCATGGCGGCGGTGACCGGCGGCGCCTTCGCCGAGGAAGCGGTGGCCGAACAGACCGACGTGGTGCGGCTGCCCGAAGGGCTGGATTTCGTCACCGCCGCCGGTTTCCCGGTGGCCTACGGCACCTCGCACATGGCGCTCAAGGCCAAGGCGGGCCTGAAGGCCGGCGAGGTGCTGGTGGTGCATGGCGCGGCCGGCGGCGTCGGCCTGACGGCGGTCGAGGTGGGGGCCGCCATGGGCGCCACCGTGATCGCCACCGCCGGTGGGCCGGACAAGGTGCGGGTGGCGTTGGAGCACGGCGCCCATCACGGCATCGACTACAAGGCCGAGGACATCCGCACGCGGGTCAAGGCGCTGACCGACGGGCGTGGCGCCGACGTCATCTATGACCCGGTGGGCGGCGAGGTGTTCGACGCGTCGCTGCGCGCCATCGCCCCCGATGGCCGCATCCTGGTGATCGGCTTCGCCTCGGGGACGGTGCCGCAGATCCCCGCCAACATCCTGCTGGTCAAGAACGTCACGGTGATCGGCTATTGGTGGGGCGCCTATCGCAAGCTGAACCCGGCGCTGGTCCAGGATTCCCTGGCCGAATGCGTGCAATGGTGGGCCGAGGGCAAGCTCAAGCCGCTGGTGTCGCAGACCTTGCCGCTGGATCGCGCCGCCGCCGCGCTCGACCTGCTCAGGACGCGCGCCGCCACCGGCAAGGTGGTGCTGACGGTATAGACCATCGCGCGTCAAATACGCCGCCCGCGGGTCTGGTTTTTGGTTTGGCCCTCGCCGGGCGCGCGCCGCCCTAGCGAATTCAGCGGCTGGCCGCACCCCGATTGAGGGTGCGCATGGCCTGGTCCAGCCCCTCCAGCGTCAGCGGGTACATGCGGTCGCCCATGATCCGGCGCAGCAATTGGGTGGATTGTGTCCATTCCCACAGCCGGGGCGGGGCGGGGTTCAGCCAGACCGCGCCGGGCCACGCCGACAGCAACCGGTCCAGCCAGAGCTGGCCCGGTTCCTCGTTCCATTCCTCCACCGCCGCGCCGGGGGTCACGATCTCCCACGGGCTCATGGCGGCGTCGCCGACGATCACCAGCTTCCAGTCGGGCGGGAAGGTGTGGATGACGTCCCAGGTATTCATGCGGTCGGCATGGCGGCGGCGGTTGTCCTTCCACAGGGTGCCGTAGGGGCAGTTGTGGAAATAGAAGTGCTCCAGGTGCTTGAACTCGGACCGCGCCGCCGAGAACAGCTCCTCGCAGGTGGCGACGTGTTCGTCCATGCTGCCGCCCACGTCCAAGAGCAGCAGCACCTTGACCTTGTTGTGCCGCTCGGGCCGCATCCGGATGTCGAGCATGCCGCCGGCCCGCGCGGTGCTGGCCACCGTGCCGTCCAGGTCCAGTTCGGTGGCGGCGCCTTCGCGGGCAAAGCGGCGCAGGCGCCGCAGTGCCAGGCGGAAATTGCGGGTGCCTAACTCGACGCCGTCGTCCAGGTTGCGGAATTCGCGCTTGTCCCACACCTTGACCGCCCGGTTGTGGCGGTTGCGGTCCTGGCCGATGCGCACGCCGGCCGGGTTGGCGCCATAGGCGCCGAAGGGCGAGGTGCCGGCGGTGCCGATCCACTTGTTGCCGCCCGCGTGCCGGTCCTTCTGCTCCTCCAGCCGCTGGCGCAGGGTGCGCATCAGCTCGTCGAAGCCGCCCATGGCCTGGATTTCCGCCAGCTCCTCGGGCGTCAGCAGCTTTTCGGCCATGGCGCGCAGCCAGTCGCGCGGCAGCGCCACGAACACATCCTCGCCGCCGGGGGCGTCGCCGGCCTCGGCCAGTCCGTTGAAGGTGGCGGCGAACACGCGGTCGAAGCGGTCCA
This sequence comes from Pseudomonadota bacterium, assembly GCA_023426365.1. Classification (GTDB taxonomy): domain Bacteria; phylum Pseudomonadota; class Alphaproteobacteria; order Rhodospirillales; family Magnetospirillaceae; genus Magnetospirillum. Next base: position 647 of record JAFAAW010000077.1, on the reverse strand, counting down.
GGTAACGCTCGTCCTTCACCAGCGCGGTGCGCGCCAGATAATAGAAATCCTCGACCCTGAACCCCGCCACCCCCCTGGCCACCGCTTCCAGCAGGGTCAGGTATTCGCGCAAGGATACCGGCACCTTGGCGTCGCGCAGCGCGAAGAACAGCGACAGGAACATGGCGTGCTAGCGGCCACGGCTGGCGAAGGCCAGGCGCTCGAACAGGTGGACGTCCTGTTCATTCTTCAGCAGCGCGCCATGCAGCTTGGGGATCAGCGAGCGGGTGTCCTTGGCCCGCAGCTCGTCGGGCGACAGGTCCTCGGCCAGCAGCAGCTTGATCCAGTCCAGCAATTCCGAGGTGGACGGCTTCTTCTTGAGGCCCGGCACCTCGCGCACCTCGAAGAACACGCCCAGCGCCTCGCGCAGCAATGCGGGCTTGATGCCGGGGAAGTGCACCTGGGCGATGCGCTCCATGGTCTCGCGGTCGGGGAAGCGGATGTAGTGGAAGAAGCAGCGGCGCAGGAAGGCATCGGGCAGCTCCTTCTCGTTGTTCGAGGTGATGATCACCAGCGGCCGCTGACGCGCCTTGATCACCTGCTTGGTCTCGTAGACGTGGAACTCCATGCGGTCCAGTTCCAACAGCAGGTCGTTGGGGAACTCGATA
>JAFAAW010000014.1 GCA_023426365.1 Pseudomonadota bacterium | reverse complement strand
TCGAACAGCACGAAGCCCTTGTCCGGGGTTTTGCCTTTCAGGCGCTCGTCCAGCAGGGCCTTGGCTTCCTGGAACGGCCAGGCGGTGGCATTGCGGGCGAGGTCGGAAAGGTCGGACATGATCGAGGTACTCTGACGGTTAAGGAAAGAGCGGAACCGTAGTCCCCGCCCGCCCCCTTCGTCAATCGTCCAGGGTCATCAGCAATGCATCCTCGGTCACCGAATCGGCATTCCTGACCATCACCTCGCGCACGGTGCCGGCGGCGGGCGCCGTCACCTCGACCGTCGCCTTGTTGGTTTCCACCTCGGCCACCACGTCGCCTTCCTCCACCTGGTCGCCCGCCCGCACCAGCACGGCGGCGACGAACACGTCCAGCGTGTCGTCGGCATTGAAGCAGGCGCCGCAGGGTTCGGCGCATTCGGGGAATTTGGGGACGCGGATCTCGATCAAGGCTGCCCACCGGGAAGTGATGCCGGTGATGATGCCGGAATTTCCCCGGGGTTCAACCCGGGGCGGCGTGTGGATTTAGTGCAGCTCGGCCCGGATCTTCTGGCGCAGCGCATCGATGGGGACGAACTCCTCGCCGTCCTTGATGCGCCAGAAGGTCCATCCGTTGCAGGCCGGCGCGTTCTGCACCAGCGCGCCCACCTTGTGGATCGAGCCGCGATGGTTGCCGGTGGGGCTGGTGGTGACCAGGGTGCCGTCGGTGTTGACCTTGGCCGTCCACTTGGCCTTGTCGCCGCCGTACAGCACGGTGCCCGGCTCCAGCAGGCCGCGCTCGACCACGGTGCCGAAGGGGATGCGCGGCTCGGTGCGCTTGGACGGGGTGGTCAGCAGCGACAGGTCGGTGACCGGGCGCACCTTGTTGATGCGCTCGCGCGCGGCGGCGATATAGCCGGGGTCGCGCTCCATGCCGATGAAATGGCGCCCCAGCTTCTTGGCGACCGCGCCGGTGGTGCCGGTGCCGAAGAACGGGTCCACCACCACGTCGCCCGGCTTGGTGGTCGCCATCAGCACGCGGTACAGCAGCATCTCGGGCTTCTGGGTCGGGTGGACCTTGGCGCCCTCGGCCCCCTTCAGGCGCTCGGACCCGGTGCACAGCGGGATGGTCCAGTCGCTGCGCATCTGCAGGTCGTCGTTCAGCGCCTTCATGGCGTCGTAATTGAAGGTGTAGCGGCTTTCCGCCGACTTGGCGCACCAGATCAAGGTCTCATGCGCGTTGGTGAAGCGGGTGCCGCGGAAATTGGGCATGGGGTTGGATTTGCGCCAGACGATGTCGTTCAGCATCCAGAACCCCAGGTCCTGCAGGGTGGCGCCGACCCGGAAGATGTTGTGGTAGCTGCCGATCACCCACAGCGCGCCGTCGTCCTTCAGCACGCGGCGGGCGGCGGCCAGCCAACGGCGGGTGAACTCGTCATAATCCTTGAAGCTGTCGAAGCGGTCCCACTCGTCATCGACGCCGTCCACCTTGCTGTTGTTGGGGCGCAGCAGTTCGCCGCCCAACTGAAGGTTATAGGGCGGGTCGGCGAAGACCAGGTCCACCGATTTGGCGGGCAGGGCTTCCAGGTGGGCGATGCAATCGCCCTCGAGAATGGTGTCGAGCGGTAGGGCCATGCGAGGCACTTTGAGTCAAACGCGAGAGTCCGTCAAGAACCTATTGGAATCCCTGACTCTCATCGGTGGAGTCTCGGAAGCGCATTGCCCGAGGGGACAATTGCCTGTCCGGTGCGGCCGGCCCAAATGGCCGGCGATCAGGTCGGACAGGGAGTGCAACACATGCCGATCGGACCGCACGCGCTGCGCCGCCATTGGCAGGATTGGGCCAATCTGGCGCTGGGACTATGGCTGTTCGTGTCGCCGTGGGTGCTGGGCTACGCGCCTTTGCGCTCGGCGGCCTGGGATTCCTGGATCATGGGCGTGGTGGTGGCGGCGGTGTCGCTGGCCGCGCTGATCCTGTTCGCGCCATGGCAGGAATGGGTCAACGTGATCATGGGCGTCTGGCTGCTGGTGGCGCCCTGGGTGATGGGCTTCGCCGGGGCCGAGAACGCCGCCGCCCTGTGGAACCACGTGGTGGTCGGCCTGCTGGTCGGCGGGCTGGCGCTGTGGGACGCGCTGGCCCATGGGGCCGAGGACCGGGTGGCGGTTTAGCGGGGCGCCCGCTACAGCAGGCTCAACTGGGCGACGGGGGCGAAGCTGACGCGGTGGTGGGGCGTCGGCCCCAGCCGCCGCAGGCCGTCCAGATGAGCGGCGGTGCCATAGCCGGCATTGCGTTCCCAGCCATAGCCGGGGAATTGGCGGGCCAATTCGGCCATCAGGCGGTCGCGGCGCACCTTGGCGATGACCGAGGCCGCGGCGATGGACAGGCTGTGGCCGTCGCCGCCGACCACGCAGGTGACCGGGCAGCTGAGCTGCGGCACCTGATTGCCGTCCACCAGGGCATGATTGATGGGCCGGCCCAGCGCCTCGACCGCGCGGCGCATGGCGAGCATGGTGGCCTTCAGGATGTTGAGGCGGTCGATCTCGGCCACGCTGGCCTCGCCGAAACCGTAGGCGCAATGCTCCAGCACCAGCGCGGCCAGGGTTTCGCGCTTCTTGGCCGACAGCTTCTTGGAATCGTTCAGCTCCTCGGCCAGGCGCACGGGCAGGGTGGCGGGGTCGATGATCACGGCGGCCGTGATGACCGGCCCGGCCAGCGGCCCGCGTCCCACCTCGTCGATGCCGGCGACCACGCCGCCCAGGCGTTGTTCCAGCGACAGATCAGGCATCCATTCCCCCCACCGCCTTGCCGGGCAGCAGCCGGCGGCCTTTCGACAGGGCGCCGGCCACCGCATTGGCCTCGCGCCGGTAGACCGATGTCAGCAGACCGCGCAGCGAGGTGTCGGCCACCCGGTGCAGCCGGCGCATGGTGATCAGCCAGAACGGCGACAGCACCAGCGACAGCACGGTGACTGCCACCACCAGCTTGGTTTCCGAACTGGTGATGAGCTTGCCGGCCTTGCCCACCTCGGCCAGAAGGAAGCTGAACTCGCCGATCTGGGCCAGGGTCACGCCGGCCAGCGCGGCGCTGCGCCAATCCTGGCCCAACAGCCGCAACGCGCTGACGTTCAGCATGGTCTTGAACAGGGTGACCATGACCAGAAGGGTCATGACCTGGGCCAGGTTCTTCCAGATGAACTGGAAATCCAGCAGCAACCCGATGGACAGGAAGAACACCATCAGCAGCACGCTTTCCACCGGGGCGGCGTGCTTGAGCACCGTTTCGCGCTGCGACGAATTGCCGATGACCACGCCGGCCAGAAAGGCGCCATAGGCGGGCGACAGGTCCAGCAGGCCCGACAGCGTGGCCGCGCCGAAGCACCACGCCAGCGCCGCCAGTGGCCCCAGTTCGGCCGAGCGCGCCAACCGGTCGGTGATGGGCAGGCGGACCTTCTGTTTCAGCAGCAGCCAGAACAGCACCACCAGGAACACCACCGAAAACACCACCTTGATGACGTCCAGCGGCATGATGCCCTTGCGCTCTAGCCCGCCCAGGAACAGCATCATGGGCACCACCGCCATGTCCTGGGCGATCAGGATGCCGATCACGGTGCGGCCCACCGGCTTGTCCAGGTCGCCCGAGCTTTCCAGCATCTTGATGACCACGGCGGTGGACGATACCGCCACCGCGAAACCCAGCACCATGGCCAGGCCGAAGCTCCAGCCCAGCACTTGGCGCAGCAACAGGGCGGTGCCGACCGATCCGGCGATCTGGATGGCGGTGGTGAACAACGCCACCCGCCATCCCTGCACGAAACGGCGGATGTCCAGCTCGATGCCGACCACGAACAGCAGCATCAGCACGCCGAATTCCGCCAAGGTGCCGACCGCGTCGCGGTTGGACACCAGGGCAAGGCCGCTGGGTCCCAGCACCACGCCGGCCAGGATGTAGCCGACGATGGCCGGCTGGCGGAAACGCGTCATCAGTACCCCGCACACCAGTGCGGCCAGGGCAACCAATGCGGCGGCGGTCAGTTGGGGATGGTGGACGTCCATGATCCTGGAGCGGCTTGCCCGGCCCGGCTTGGGCCGTAAGGGGGTCTTAACACGGTTCTGCGCTCCGGTTTAGTCGCAAGTGGTGGCGAGAATGTGACGCGGGCTTCCGATTGCGCTACACTTCCGCCACCGGGGAAGGGGGGAGCCACCCATGAAAGCAATGCCCGTTGTGGCGGCGGTCGCCGCCATGATGCTGGCCGCGTCCGCCTGGGGCGCGGAACTGCGGGTATTGACCTGGTCCTCCTATCTGTCGCCCAAGGTGGTGGAGCGGTTCGAGCGGGAAACCGGCGTTCGTGTCCACGTGGACACGGTGACCAATTACGTGGACCTGCTGACCACGCTGGAAAGCGGGGCGTCGGGTTACGACATCGCCTTTCCCGCCGACTTCCAGGTGCGTTCTCTGGTGGCCAAGGGACTGGTGGAGCGGGTGTATGCCGACCGGCTGCCCAATTTCTGGAACGTGGAGGACGTGTGGCGGTCGCGCTCGCTCGACCCGCGCAACGAATACACGGTGCCCCATGTGTGGGGCACCACCGCCTTCGTGGTGGATAGCGCCGTCTATGGCGGCGATGCCGACACCCTGAGCCTGCTGTTCGACCCGCCGCCGGAGATCGCCGGCCGCATCGTCCTGTTGGACAGCGGCTACGACATGGTGCAATTGGCGCTGGTGTGGCTGAAGCTGCCGCGCTGTTCCACTAGGCCCGAGCATTTCGAGCGGGTGGCCGCCCTGCTTGCCCCCATGCTGCGGCGCTATCCGCTGGCCGACATCGATACCAGCGTCGATCTGCTGGCGTCCGGCCGCTATGTGCTGGGGGTGGCCTGGAACGGGGACGCGCTCAAGGCCCGGCAGAAGCGGCCCAGCCTGCGCTATGCCTATCCGCGCGAAGGCTCGCTGGTGTGGACCGACGTGCTGGTGGTCCCCAAGGGCGCGCCCAACCGGGCCGACGCGCTGAAATTCCTGTCGTTCATGATGCGTCCCGAGATCGCCGCCATGGAAAGCAACTACAACGGCTATGCCAACATGGTGCGCGGGTCCGAGCAGCACATGGCCAAGTCCCTGCTCGAGGCGCCCGAGATCGTCGCCCCCATCGCCTCGTCGCTGGATTTCTTCAGCTATTGCGACAACGTGGCGGAAACCCGGCAGGATCTGCTGTGGAAACAGCTTAGGGAGAAGGTGGGCAAATAGCCGCCGGCACGTCCACCCAGAACGTCGCCCCCTGTCCGGGCTGGCTGTGCACGCCGACCCGGCCGCCCATCAGCGTCGCCAGCCGGCGCACGATGGCAAGCCCCAGGCCCAGGCCCTTGGCGCGGTCGCGCTCGGGGTTCTCCAACTGCACGAATTCCTCGAAGATGGCTTCCTGCTGGTGCCTGGGAATGCCGGGGCCGGTATCGCTGACGCAGATGCGGATCATGCCGTCCATCGGCCGGGCCGACAGCGCGATCTCGCCCCGGTCGGTGTATTTGACGGCGTTGTCCACCAGGCTGGCGACCAGCCGGGTCAACAGCGCCGCGTCGGCATGGGCCGCCAGCGGCGGGCCGGCGGCGACGCGCAGCTTCAACCCCTTGGCATTGGTGCGCGGCTGGGCCTGGGCGGCGACCGTCTCCAGCACCGGGGCCACCGCCAGCGGCGCCGATTGCGCCGCGATCATGCCGGCATCCAGGCGCGACACGTCCAGCAGCCCGTCCAGGATGGATTGCAGCGCCACCGTCGCCTCCTCCATGTGGGGCAGGATGGTGGCGGCGGGGTGGTCGTCCTCGATGCGCGCGCTCAGCGCCGCCGAGAACAGCGCCAAGGCCTGGGCGGGCTGGCGCAGGTCGTGGCTGGCGGCGGCCAGAAAGGCGGCCTTGGTCTGGGCGCTGCGTTCGCTGTTCTCCTTCGCGCTTTGCAGTTCCAGGCTCATCCGCTCGGCGTTGGACAGCAGCCAGAACAGCCGTTCCGGGCTGTAGAAGCCGCTGAAGCTCTGGCTGGTGCGATAGACATGGGCGACGCCCCAGCCCAGCAGCAGGAAGCCGGCGCCGCTGATGATGTGGGCCAGCCACCATTGGGTGTTCCACGGCTTGGCCAGCAGAAAGGCGCCCGAGGCCAGGGCGAACCACAGCAGCGCCACCGCGTGGAACCACAGGATGGGGCCGCTGGTCCGCGTTACCACCAGCACCGCCAGCCCGGCCAGGCTGATGGCCCCGGCCAGGATTTCGAGGATGACGCGAAGGGTGGGAAACCATTCCGGGTGAAAGCCGGCCGACCAGCCGACCGCCGCCACGGCCGCCGCCAGCCCCAGCAGGTCGGGCAGCAGCGTGCGCGCCTGGGCCGGGCGGTTGCGCGGCGCCAGCAATCCGCGCAGCACATAGGCGGCCATGACCAGCCGTGAGGCCGGCCCCCACAGCAAAAACAGCGGCGGCCGGTCGTGGGCGGCAAAGGTCAGAATGCCGTGCGGCGCATAAAGGACGGCGAAGCCCAGAAAGGCAAAGGCCAGATGGCGGGTCAGCGCCTCGCCGCTGTCGCGGTGGCAGCGCCACGCCAGATGGGCCAGGAACAGGGCAAGCCCGACCGCCGTGGCGATGGCGACCTCATGCATCCGGTGCGCCACCAGGATCTCATCCGCCGATGCATTGAAATGCACATAGGCCACCGCCATCGCCGGCGACAGCGCGAACAGCAGGGTCAGGCCGACCTGATAAATCTCGGCCCAGGTGGCAAGGGAAATGCGTTTCATGATCGGGTCCGCGAACGGGGGCGCTCATTGAAGCACAGGTGGGAGCGCCCAGGCAAAGGGCAGGGCGCAACCGCTGGGCTTGTTGATGTGTCGAGGTATGCGCGGAAGTGTCGAAAGTCGGGCGGTTGTGCTGCAAATGATATTGATTCTCATTTCCATTGGTGACATGGTGCGCCACCTGAATGCATGCCGCGATAGACAAACGGCATTTCCGCAAGACGTCAGTGCGGTCGCCGGATGTCTTCAAGGGGTGGGGTTGAGAGAATAGCTGTTTCAGCAATCCATGAAATGGCGATGCTTTGGTTTAGATATTTGTAAATCTATGGCGATTGCTGGTGATTTGCTGGTGCCTGATGTGGCGCCGCGTCGATCTTGTCTCATCAAATGGAGTGTCGGGAGAAACTGATGCCACGACTTAGCGCCCAAACTTCCCTCAGGCCCATTTTGTCCGGTGCGGCGGCCACCGCCGGCCTGGCCTTCTCGATGGCCTCGTTGCCGGTGGCGGCAAATGCCCAGAATGCGGACGGCGACAAGGCCGACAACCCGGGCGCGGCGGCCACCGACGCCATCATCCTCGGTCCGGTCAGCGTCGATGCCGAGCGCGTCGATGGCCGGGCCTCGGGCAATGTGAACGCCACGCCCACCGGCATTTCCCGCCTGCCGGAAACCGTCAAGGAGACGCCCCGCGTCATCAACGTGGTGCCCCAGGAGATCATCGAGCAGCAGCGCGCCACCTCGCTGGAGCAGGTGCTGCGCAACGTGCCGGGCATCACCATCTCCAGCGGCGAGGGCAATGGCGGCCAGAACGCCGACCAGTTCCGCATTCGCGGCCTGTCGGCGAAGGGCGACATCTACACCGACGGCCTCAAGGATTTCGGCGTCTACACCCACGACGTCTTCAACACCGAAAGCGTCCAGGTCATCAAGGGGCCGTCGGGTGACGGGTTCGGCGTCGGCAATTCGGGCGGCGTCATCAACCAGGGCACCAAGCAGGCCAAGCTGGAAAACCTGAACAAGATCGAGCAATCGTTCGGCTCCGGCCCCACCTATCGCACCACCGCCGATATCAATCGCAAGCTCGGCGAGACCACGGCCCTGCGCGTCAACGCGCTGTACCACGACCAGGACGTGGCCGACCGCGACTGGATCGATGCGGAACGCAAGGGCTTTGCCGCCGATCTGGGCCTGGGCCTGGGCACCCGCACCACGTGGCACCTGAACTACGCCTATCTGCAGGGTGAAAAGACCCCGGACATGGGCGTGCCCATGGTGCGCGGCACCGACGGCGTGTTCCGTCCCGCCACCGAATACGGCCTGGACCGCTCCACCTCCTACGCCCGCAACCTGGACCGCGACGACACCCAGAACCACGTGGTCACCTCGACCCTGGCGCACGAGGTGGACAACAAGCTGTCGTTCTACAACGATACCCGCTGGAGCCTGTACGAGCGCGACTTCGCCGCCACCACTCCCGCCGCGCTGAGCGCGGCCAACTCGGCCATCTTCCTGGGCGGCGGCAACCCGGCCATGGCCTATGGCGCCGGCGGCGGCATGGCCTATCAGCAGGATGGCTGGGGCGTGCAGAACGTCTCGGGCTTCAAGGCCGAGGGGACCGTCCTCGGCCTGCGGCACCGGGCCAATGGCGGCATCGACCTCAGCTATCAGGAAGACACCCGCCAGGTCGGCACCTGGGTCAACCGCACCAACACCCAGACGGTGGTCAATCCCGGCCACTATTATCCGGCCAACACCAACATCATCTATGCCGATGCCGGCATCCGCAGCGCCAGCGTGCAGAACACCGGCATCTTCCTGAGCGACCGCATCTGGCTGCACGATCAGGTGTCGGTCCAGGGCGGCCTGCGCTGGGACTATTTCCGCACCTCGTTCCGCTCCGCCAACACCGCGATCGCCAGCGGCAAGGACATCGAGCGCACCTGGAGCCCGTCGGGCAGCCTGATCTACGAGCCGACCAAGGATGCCTCGGTCTACGCGTCCTATTCGCGCTCGAACAAGCCGGTGGGCACCGATATCGCGGCGGCCGTGGTCAACGGCACCGCCGAGACGCCGTCCAAGAACGACTTCGACCCCGAGGAAACCGACCTTTACGAACTGGGCGGCAAGGCCGACTTCCTGGGCGGCCGCCTGGGCGTGAATGGCGCGCTGTTCATGATCGAGAAGAGCAACACCTACGCGCTGGACCCCGCGACCGGCGCCGTGGTGGACGGTTTCTCCGAGGCTGGCCTGGGCACCCGGATCAAGGGCATGGAAGCCGGCATCAGCGGCAAGGTCACCCCGGCCTGGAACGTGTACACCAATTACGCCTTCCTGACCGGCGAGGTGACGGCGTCCAAATCCAACCCGCATCTGGTGGGCCGGGACGCGCCCAACGTGCCCAAGCACAATTTCAACCTGTGGAGCACCTACTCGTTGTCCGAGGAAATCGGCGACGCGCTTCCCGGCAATCTGATGGTGGGCGGCGGCATGCAATACGCGTCCGAATACACCGCCGACAGCGCCAACACCGCGCGCATTCCCTACACCTTCGCCCTGGATGCCATGGTGTCCTACGATTACGAGAACTTGTCGTTGGCGCTCAACGGCTACAACCTGAGCGACCACCGCAACTACGCCTCGGCGTTCAACGCGGCGCGTGCCGTTCCCGCCTCGGGCCGGACCTTCATGCTGACCGCCGGCCTTAAGTTTTGATCCCAGGGGCCGTGCCGCTCGCCCGAGCGGTACGGCCCGCCGTTCTTGCAGGAAGCCTTCTCCGTGCTGCTTCAAATTCCCGATATCCTGACGGTGGACGAGATCGCCCACTGCCGTGCGGTGCTTGAATCCTCCCCGTGGGTGGATGGCCGCGTCACCGCCGGCGACCAGGCGGTCAAGGCCAAGCGCAATCTTCAAATCCCCGAGGACAGCGACGTCTCCCGCCAGTTGGGCGAGGTTGTGCTGCGCGCGCTGGCGCGCAGCCCGGCCTTTCACTCGGCGGCGCTGCCGCTGCGGGTCCTGCCGCCCATGTTCAATCGCTACGATGTGGGCATGACCTACGGCTATCACGTGGACAACAGCATCCGCACTATTCCCGGATCGGGCGGGCTGCGCATGCGCGCCGACGTGTCCACCACCATTTTCCTCAGCGATCCCGACGAATATGACGGCGGCGAGCTGATGGTCGAGGACACCTACGGCATGAAGGCGGTCAAGCTGCCCGCCGGCCATGCGGTGGTCTACCCGTCCAGCAGCCTGCATCAGGTCAACCCGGTGACGCGCGGCAGCCGCTGGGCGTCGTTCTTCTTCACCCAGTCGCTGGTCAAGGACGACGGCCTGCGCGCCATGCTGTACGACCTGGACGTGGCCATCATCGATCTGCGCCAGCAACTGGGCGACGATAACCACGCGGTGCTGAGCGTGGTGAACCATTACCACAATCTGCTGCGGCGCTGGGCCGAGGTATGACGGGCGCATCGGGCCGGCAATCGCCGACGGCGGCCGGGCAGGGCCAGCCCACCGTCACCGACGCCCTGCTGATGATGGGCCAGCTTTGCCTGGATCGCGGCGGCAACCAGGGGGGCGAGGCGGTGGATTGGTTCCGCAGCGCCGCGCGCGGCGGCACGCCCGCCGCCATCAACATGCTGGGGCGCTGCTATGAACACGGCTGGGGGGTGCCGCCCGATCCCGGGCTGGCTGCCGAATATTACCTGAAGGCCGCCGATCTGGGCGACGCCTGGGCGTTGTTCAATCTGGCCGACCTTTATTTTCGCGGCGACGGCGTGGCCCAGGACGACGACGCGGCCTATCGCCTGTATCTGGCGGCCGCCCGCAAGGGCGTGGTCAAGGCGCTCAACATGCTGGGCCTGTTGCACGAGCGTGGCGGCGCCGTGCCCGCCGATGCCGGCCATGCCCTGGCCTATTTCAGGGCAGGGGCCGAAGGCGGCGATTGTTGGGGCCAGTTCAATTACGCCCGTCACCTGATCGAGCGGGGCGACGTCGTCGCCGCCCGGTTCTGGCTGGGCGAGGCACTCAAGACCGGGTTTCCCGATTTCCACCGCGCCATGGCGGCGGCGCTGGCCGACCATCCCGATGCCGGGTTGCGGGCGTTGGGCCGTCAGGCGGCGGCACGGGCCGGGCAAGCGGCGGGGCAGCAGGGGGGCGGCCGATGATCGTGCCCGCCGACACCGTCGCGCTCGACGATTACGAACGCCATTACCGGCGGGCCGTCGATGCGGCCATCGACGCCTATATCACCGGCGTGGGCGCCGACGGCATCACCCAGCGCGCCAACCGCGAGGCGTTCGACCGCCTGCGCCTGATGCCGCGCGCGCTGGTGGACATGAAAGGGGCCAGCGCCGCCACCACCCTGTTCGGCTGTTCCATGCCCTATCCGATCATCGTCGCGCCCATGGCCTATCACAAACTGGTCCATGCCGATGGCGAGCTGGCAAGCGTGGCCGCCGCCGGTCTGACCGGCACCTGGATGACGGTCAGCACCCAGGCCAGCGTCACCCTGGAACAGGTGGCCGAGCACGCAACCGCGCCGCTGTGGTTCCAGCTCTATTTCCAGCCGCGCCCCCAGGACACGCTGGCGCTGGTGCGCCGGGCCGAGGCGGCGGGCTATCAGGCCCTGGTGCTGACCGTGGACGCCCCGGTCAACGGCATCCGCAACATGGAACAGCGCGCCGGCTTCCGCCTGCCGCCCGGCATCGCGCCGGTCAACCTGGCCGGCATGGCGCCGGCCGACATCGCGCCGGCCCGGCCGGGCAGCCCGGTGTTTCAGGGCATGCTCGACCGCGCCCCCACCTGGGACAGCGTGCGCTGGCTGTGCTCGAACACCCGCCTGCCGGTGCTGCTGAAGGGCATCATGAACCCCGCCGACGTGGCCCCGGCCATCGCGGCGGGGGCGGGCGGCATCGTCGTCTCCAACCATGGCGGGCGCACGCTCGACACCCTGCCGGCGACGCTGGACGTGCTGCCCCGCGTGGCCGAGGCGGCCGGCGGGCGCATCCCGGTCCTGGTGGATGGCGGCATCCGGCGCGGCACCGACATCGTCAAGGCCGTGGCGCTGGGGGCGTCGGCGGTGATGGTCGGCCGCCCGGTGCTGCACGCGCTAGCGGTGGGCGGCATGGCCGCGGTGGCCCACATGCTGACCATCCTGCAAACCGAGCTGGAGGTGGCCATGGCGCTGTCCGGGCGGCCGCGGCTATCCGATATCGACCGCTCGCTGGTTTGGCCCTAGGCTGTATCGACATTCAGCTTGCGCCGGTGGCGCTGCCGTGATTCACCGGGTCAGGACTTCTGGCTCGGTGGAACATGGCGAAGCGATACGAACTGACCTCAGCGCAATGGACGCGGATTGAGA
>JAFAAW010000006.1 GCA_023426365.1 Pseudomonadota bacterium | reverse complement strand
AAAGCTCGACCCAGGTGCGCTCGGGCGCCGAACTGGTCAAGGGCGCCGGCAAGACGCTGGAGGACATCCTGGGCAGCGTCAAGCGCGTGGCCGACATCGTCGCCGAGATCGCCGCCGCCAGCAGCGAGCAGGCCAGCGGCATCGACCAGGTCAACGCCGCCGTCAGCCAGATGGACGAGATGACCCAGCAGAACGCCGCCCTGGTGGAGGAATCCGCCGCCGCCGCCCATGCCCTGGAGGACCAGTCGCGCGAACTGAACCGCCTGATGGGCTTCTTCAACACCGGCGCCGCCGCGGTCGCCGCGACGCCCACCCCGGCCGCCGCCGCCCCCAGCCACAAGCCCGCCGCCAAGGCAGCGGCCAAAAGCGCGGCGAAGACCACGGTCAAGCCCAAGCTCGCCTCCACCGCCAAGGCTTCGGCCAGCGAGTGGGAGGAGTTCTAGGCCCGTAGCCCCGGTAAAAAGCAAAGGGTCCGGCATCCGCCGGACCCTTTTTTTCTGCCCGAGAGGCCAGCTCCCCTGACGCCCTGGCGCCAGGGGATATCCTCAGCGGTCCTTGTTCTTGCCCTTGCCCTTGTGGCCGTGTTCGCCGTCCTGGCGGTGGCCCTCGGACTTGCCCCAGTTGGGGCCGTCCTTGTCCATGCGGCCCTTGTTGCCCTTGCCCTTGCCGGCATCCTCGGTCCCGGCCGCCCTGTTCACGGTGTCGTTCACCGCCTGGGTGGCGGCATCGGCGGCGGCCTGCTTGGCCGCCTGGGTCACCGCGTCGGCGGCCGATTGCGCCCCGGCCGGCGAGGCCAGAAGCAGCGCAAGGGCAACGGCGGAAAAGGTCACTTTCATAGGCGTAGTCTCCCTGGCGGATCGATAGGGCATTGTGCGCCCGCGCAAGCCGCTTCGTCAAAGGCCGGGCCTGGGCTATGATCCCCACCCTTGGTAGGAGTTGGAGGGGGAGAACGAGATGCGTTTTGCGCTGGTGGTCGCCGCCGTGGCGGCCCTGTCGGTGTCGGGCTGTCTGGCCCCCAACCTGAACCGCGAGAACACCACGCTGAGCGCGCCGTCGGGGGTCGCCCTGCCCTTGCAGGGCCGCGCCATGATCTATATGTCGCAGCGCGATCTGGAACGCCCGCTGATCATCGAGGCCACCCGTTTCCGCAACGAGGAAACCTCCACCAAGGACGGCCGCACGCTGGAGCGCGCCGCCCGCGCCATCCTGGGCCAGGCCTTCGCGACGGCGGAAACCAACAACACCGCGATCCGCCCCACGGTGATCGTCAAGGTGACCGGCAACCCGAAGTTCACCCGCCTGACCAACACCCTCAAGATCGGCTGCGGGCTGGACGTCTTCCTGGCCGACGGCACCAGCCTGGGCAGTTTCTTCGCCCGCTACGATCCCAAGGAGGGCGTGGATTACAAGGAGGCGCTGGAGCCCGGCTACAAGCTGTGCCTGAAATCGGCGGCCGACCAGATGCTGGCCTCGCCCAGCGTCGCGCGCCATGCCAAGGGCGGCTTCCCCCAACCGAACCCGGCCGCCTATCGCAGCTTTGTCGAAAGCCTGGGCCTGAGGCCCTGAGACACCCCGAAGGACGAAAGGCCCCAACGCTACCAGCCCAACGGAAAGGCCGTTGGGCCTGGGCGCTTAAAGAAAGGCGATGTCAGCGGAGGCTGTGGGTGCCCGGGCATTCCCGCCAACAACAGCGGCTCGGTCGGCTTACATCGCCAGATATGGACGTCATGGGCGGACTTGATCCGCGCATCCACGCGGTATCATCCGGCAACGTGCCGCCGGGAAGACGCGGATGGCTGGGGCAAGCCCGGCCATGACGAAAGCCAAGGCCAAACGGACAACCAGCAGGCCCTGCTGACATGCCCTCAAGGAAAGCCCCGCATCAGGCAGCGCGCCGGATGCGGGGCATTTATTTCTCCGAACCACATTTCCGCCATGGCCGGGTCAGGCCCGGCCACGACGAAACACATGCCCCGGGCCTCAGCCGGCCAGGGCGGCCTCGATCTTGTCGAGGGCGGCCTGGGCCTGGGCGGCATCGGGGCCGCCGGCCTGGGCCATGTCGGGGCGGCCGCCGCCGCCCTTGCCGCCCACCGCCTCGGACCCGACGCGGACCAGATCGACCGCCGACAGCTTGGCGGTCAGGTCGTCGGTGACGCCCACCACCAGGCTGGCCTTGCCGCCGTCGGTGGACAGCAACGCCACCACGCCCGAGCCGATCTGCTTCTTGATCTCGTCGGCCATGCCCTTGAGGTCCTTGGCCGGCACGCCGTCAAGCACGCGGCCCGCGAATGTGATGCCGTTGACGGTCTTGGTGGCGGCAGCGCCGCCGCCCCCGCCGCCGGTGGCCAATTGCTTGCGGGTGTCGGCCAGTTCGCGTTCCAGCTTGCGGCGATCCTCCTGCAACTGGACGATGCGGGCCGGCAGGTCGGCGGGCGCGACCTTGAGGGCCTGGGCGGCACGGGCCACCAGTTCCTCCTGCTCCTCGGCCCAGGCCAGGAAGGCGCCGCCGGTCACCGCCTCGATGCGGCGCACGCCGGCCGCCACCGCGCTTTCGGCCACGATCTTGAAGCCGCCGATGTCGCCGGTGCGGCGCACATGGGTGCCGCCGCACAGCTCCACCGAGAAGTGGATGCCGGCATCGTCGCCGCCCATGGAGACCACGCGCACCTCGTCGCCGTACTTCTCGCCGAACAGCGCCATGGCGCCGGCCTTGATGGCCTCGTCCGGGGTCATCAGCTTGGTGCCGACCTCGCGGTTCTTGCGCACCTGGGCATTGACCGCACGCTCGACGGCGCGAAGCTCGTCCAGGCTCAGGGCCTTGGGATGGGCGAAGTCGAAGCGCAGGCGGTCGGCGCCGACCTGGCTGCCCTTCTGGGTCACGTGCTCGCCCAGGGTGTTGCGAAGCGCCGCATGCAGCAGATGGGTGGCCGAATGGTGGGCGCGGGTGGCGTCGCGGCGTTCGGCATCCACCGCCAGATGTGCGTCTTCGCCCACCGCGATGGGGCCGCCCTCGACGGTGCCCACATGGACGATCAGGTCGCCCAGCTTCTTCTGGGTGTCCTTGACCACCAGGCGGGCCTTGCCGCCGGCGATGGTGATGATGCCGGCATCGCCCATCTGGCCGCCGGATTCGCCATAAAACGGCGTCTGGTTGGCCACCAGCATGACCTCGTGGCCGGGATGCACCGCCTCGACCGACTTGCCGTTCTCGACCAGGGCGACGATCTTGCCCTCGGCCTCCATGGCGTCATAGCCCAGGAATTCCGACGCTCCATGGGCGTCGCGCACTTCGAACCACAGCGATTCGGTGGCGGCCTCGCCGGAACCGGACCACGCCTTGCGGGCCTCGGCGCGCTGGCGTTCCATGGCGGCGTTGAAGCCGTCGGTGTCCACCGCGATGCCCTTGGCCTTCAGCGCGTCCTGGGTGAGGTCGAGCGGGAAGCCGTAGGTGTCGTAGAGCTTGAACGCCACCTCGCCGGCCAGCGGCTTGGCGGGCGACAGCTTGGTGACTTCCTCGTCCAGCAGCTTGAGGCCCTTGTCGAGGGTGGCCTTGAAGCGGGTTTCCTCCAGCTTCAGGGTTTCGGTGATCAGCGCGCTGGCGCGAACCAACTCGGGGTAGGCCTGGCCCATCTCGGTGACCAGGGCGGGCACCAGCTTCCACAGCAGGGGCTGGTCGCAGCCCATCAGGTGGGCGTGGCGCATGGCTCGGCGCATGATGCGGCGCAGCACATAGCCGCGGCCCGCGTTCGACGGCAGCACGCCGTCGGCGATCAGGAAGCAACTGGAGCGCAGGTGATCGGCGACCACGCGGTGGCTGATCTTGTGCGGGCCGTCGGCATCGGCGCCCGAGAACTGGGCCGAGGCTTCGATCAGCGCGCGCATCAGGTCGATGTCGTAATTGTCGTGCTTGCCCTGCAGCACGGCGGCCAGGCGCTCCAGGCCCATGCCGGTGTCGATGCTGGGCTTGGGCAGCTCGACGCGGGTGTTCTTGTCCACCTGCTCGAACTGCATGAACACCAGGTTCCAGATCTCGATGAAGCGGTCGCCGTCCTGGTCGGGGCTGCCGGGCGGGCCGCCCGGAATGTGCTCGCCGTGGTCGAAGAAGATTTCCGAGCACGGGCCGCACGGGCCGGTATCGCCCATGGCCCAGAAATTGTCCGAGGTGGGGATGCGGATGATGCGGTCGTCCGAGAACCCGGCCACCTTCTTCCAGGTGTTAAAGGCGTAATCGTCGTCGTGATAGACGGTGACCAGCAGCTTGTCCTTGGGCAGGCCGAATTCCTTGGTGATCAGGTTCCAGGCCAGCGCGATGGCGTCGTCCTTGAAGTAATCGCCGAACGAGAAATTGCCCAGCATCTCGAAGAAGGTGTGGTGGCGCGCGGTGTAACCCACGTTGTCCAGGTCGTTGTGCTTGCCGCCGGCGCGCACGCACTTTTGCGCCGTGGTGGCGCGCACATAGTCGCGCTTCTCCACGCCGGTAAAGACGTTCTTGAACTGCACCATGCCGGCGTTGGTGAACATCAGCGTGGGGTCGTTGCGCGGCACCAGCGGGCTGGACTGCACGATCTCGTGGCCGTTCTTGGCGAAGAAATCCAGGAAGGTGCGGCGGATGTCGTTTGCGGTTTGCATGGCCTCTACCGTGATCGTGCGGGTGACGTGCGCAGGCACGCGCCAAAGCCGGGTTTTCCGGGGCGAAACGGCTTTTTAACCCGCGCCTTGGCCCCGTGTCCAGTTGGCGTCGCAGCCGGGGCACGCTATGCTGGGCGGATGCATGCAATACGCGCCCTGATCCTGCCATTTCTTCTTTCGCTGGTGGCCTCGACCGCCCAGGCCGGCCCGGTGCGCTGCACCGAGGAGGATGGCGGCGGCGCCTGCGTGTGGGGGCGCGCCGACGGGTTCGAGGCCGACGCCGTGCAGGTGCGCGGCCTGAAGGTGCAGTTGATCGGCATCGCCGCGCCGGGCTATCGCGACCTGTGCGGCACCACCACCGGCAAGGGCGAGTTCGCCTGTGCCCGCCCCGCCCGCAAGCGCATGGCCGAATTGCTGGCCAAGGGCGTCGCCTGCGACCTCTATGACGTGTCGGGCGGCACCTTGTTCGGCCGCTGCCGCGTGGCCGAGGGCGATCTGGGCCGCCTGCTGGTGGCCTCGGGCGTTGCCCGCGCCACCAAGGACGGCCCCTACGAAGCCGACCAGGCCGCCGCCCTGGCCGCCCGCAAGGGCCTGTGGTCGGCCGACGTGCGGCCGCCCAAGGATTGGGCCAAGGAATGGGAAAGCCAGCGCCGCAAGGCCGAACGGGACTGATCCCACCCCTCCTCCGGTCAACCAGCCGCCCGCATACGGCCCACCAGCGGGCTTGATATGACACTTCGCGCAGCGTAATATCATGCCCATCAATCGTCCGCATGCGGGCCGCAGACCGGCGGGAGGGACACGATGCAGTTCCGCGAACGCAGCCGGGTCATTCAGGTGATCCGCACCGTCTATGATCCCGCCATCAAGCGCGGCCGGGCCGAGGTGGTGGCGCGGCTGGACAAGGACGCCCCCGAAATCGACGACACCGTGCGCCGCGCCTGTTCGCCCGCCGAGCTGGCCGAGCTGGAGCAATTCCTGGCCACCCGCAGCGCGCTGATGTCGTTCGAGACCACCCGCACCGCCGCCGAAACCCTGGCGGCACAGATGCGTCAGGCCGAGGCGTTCTTCCGCACCGGCCCCAACGGCACCGCCGGCATGGTCGCCGCCGACATCTATACCGCCTGGGAAGACCTGAAGAAGGCCATGCACAAGGCGGGCTTCCGCAAGGCCAAGGACGGCCACTGAACATCCAAGACCGGGCAGCCGACGAGACCCCGGCATGGGAGGGCAGCACGATGGTTGACCACGACAAGCTGATCACGTCCGGCCGCGAACTGGACCGCGCCTTCGATCTGCTGGACCGCGCCAACGAGGCGGTTCTGCCCACCGCCCCGCAATTGATGACCAAGCAGGGCCTGCTGCGCGAGGCCCGCCGGGCGGTGGACGCGGCAAAGGCCGCCCTGGCCCATTGGAGCGGCGCCCGCAGCCACAGCGGCCGTAATCCACCGCCATGCGGCTGCCACCCATCGTGACCCCAGGCCGGCCCACGGCGCCACGCGGACGGGCCGGGATGCGTCGGCGCCTCGCCTCCGGCCCTTTTGCATCTGGGCAACGCCATAAGCCGCCGCAGCGCGAACGGCGGCACTTGCATTCATGATCATGAGGGACAGAAACTTGCGGGGCGGGAAAGCCCGGGCCGCACCGGTGCGGCCGGCCGGCAGAGAGCGATGAGCGGAGCGGATCGGACCAAGCCAGACCCGGCGCGGCGCGGCACAGCGCGCGCCGCACATGGCCTGCGTCGCACATGGCCAGCGCCCAAAAAAGCCGAACCCCGCGGGCGATTCAACGCTCATCGCGGGGTTGTCGGTCTGGGGCCGGCGCGGCCCTAATATTCGGCGGAACGCCGATAGAGGTATGTCGGTCCTGTGTAAATCATGGGCACCTTATTCAAAGGTACCTTCAAGCTTACCCGGTGGCGTCATGCCGGTTATGCACCCTCCTTCCCGGTTCACCCGCCCCACTTGGGACTTGGTGTTGGCCGGTTGACTTGAGTACTGCCGGAAAACCGTCCAACTCCTCTTGCTTTGCTATGGCCTTATTATGCCCCCGTCTTGCACGGGGAGTCAAGTTTTCTGGCGACGCGGCGACGGCGCAAAAGTCGGAGCGCGGGCCTGTCACGCGCGAACCTACCCCGCAAGTGCAGGTCAGGACAGAACGGGCCGTCGGTGCCCCCTCCGGCCTGCCGACAACGACGGGGCACGGGACCACCCGAAAGGTCTGCTGACTGGGCAAAGAAAAGGTTCATCGCGGATGAGCGGGAACCTGCTCGTCACGGCCCGGCCGGTGCGCAACCTTCCCCGCAAATCCGCGATGAACCACAGAAAAAAGGGGGGCGCTTGCTCGCCCCCCCCTTTTGCACCAGCGGCACGGGCGGATGTCACTCCACCAGTTCGACCAGCTTTTCGTCCTTGCCGGTCCCCTCGATGATGTCGAAAGCCAGCTTGCCGTCCTCGACCCGCACCTTGACCACGCCGCCCTTGGCCAGCTTGCCGAACAGCAATTCCTCGGCCAGCGGCTTCTTGATGTGCTCCTGGATGACGCGGGCCAGCGGCCGGGCGCCGAACTGGCGGTCGTAGCCCCGCTTCGCCAGCCAGCCGCGCGCCTCCTCGGTCAGTTCGATGGTGACGTCGCGGTCGCCCAACTGGGTTTCCAACTGCATCACGAACTTGTCCACCACCTGCGCCACGATTTCCGGGGTCAGGTTGCCGAACGGGATGGTGGCGTCCAGGCGGTTGCGGAATTCCGGGCTGAACATGCGCTGGATGGCTTCCTGGTCGTCGCCCTCGCGCACCTCGCGGCCGAAGCCGATGGCTTCCTTGGCCAGGTCGGCGGCGCCCGCATTGGTGGTCATGATCAGGATGACGTTGCGGAAATCCACGTTCTTGCCGTTGTGGTCGGTCAGGCGGCCGTGGTCCATCACCTGCAGCAGGATGTTGAACAGGTCCGGGTGCGCCTTTTCGATCTCGTCCAACAGCAGCACGCAATGCGGGTGCTGGTCGATGGCGTCGGTCAGCAGGCCACCCTGGTCGAAGCCCACATAGCCGGGCGGCGCGCCGATCAGGCGGGACACCGAGTGGCGCTCCATGTATTCCGACATGTCGAAGCGGGTCAGCTCGATGCCCAGGATGCGGCTGAGCTGGCGCGCCACCTCGGTCTTGCCGACGCCGGTCGGGCCGCTGAACAGGTAGCAGCCGATGGGCTTTTCCGGCTCGCGCAGGCCGGCGCGGGCCAGCTTGATGGCGCTGGCCAGCGCCTCGATGGCCTGATCCTGCCCGAACACCAGGGTCTTCAGGTCACGCTCCAGGTTCTTGAGCGCCTCCATGTCGTTGGCGGACACGGATTTCGGGGGGATGCGGGCGATCTTGGCCACGATCTCCTCGACGTCCTTGACCGTCACCGTCTTGCGGCGCTTGGACTCGGGCAGCAGCATGCGGGCCGCCCCCACCTCGTCGATGACGTCGATGGCCTTGTCCGGCAGCTTGCGGTCGGTGATGTACTTGGCCGCCAGCTCCACCGACGCCTTGATGGCGTCGGGCGTGTACTTCACCCGGTGATGGCTTTCGTAATAGGGCTTGAGGCCGTTGAGGATCTTGATGGAATCCTCGATGGACGGCTCGTTCACGTCGATCTTCTGGAACCGGCGCACCAGGGCGCGGTCCTTTTCGAAATAGTTGCGGTATTCCTTGTAGGTGGTCGCGCCGATGCACCGCAGCGCGCCCGACGCCAGCGCCGGCTTGAGCAGGTTGGAGGCGTCCATGGACCCGCCCGAGGTGGCGCCGGCGCCGATGACCGTGTGGATCTCGTCGATGAACAGGATGGCGCCGTCGTAATTCTCAAGCTCGGTCACCACCGCCTTGAGGCGTTCCTCGAAATCGCCGCGATAGCGGGTGCCGGCCAGCAGCGTGCCCATGTCCAGCGAGAAGATGGTGGCGGTCTTGAGGACCTCGGGCACCTCGCCCTTGACGATGCGCCGCGCCAGCCCCTCGGCGATGGCGGTCTTGCCCACGCCGGGATCGCCCACGTAAAGCGGGTTGTTCTTGGAACGGCGGCACAGGATCTGGATGGTGCGCTCGATTTCCGCGTCGCGGCCGATCAGCGGGTCGATCTTGCCCTGCATGGCCTTCTTGTTCAGGTTGACGCAATAGGCGTTGAGCGCGTCCTGCCCCTTCTTCACCACCTTTTCCGCCTGGGCCTCGTCGTCGGCGCCGTGCACGGTGCGGCTTTGCGCGCGGCCGGGGGCCTTGGCGACGCCATGGCTGATGTAGTTGACCGCATCCAGCCGGGTCATGTCCTGCAATTGCAGGAAATAGACCGCATGGCTTTCGCGCTCGGAGAACAGGGCGACGATGACGTTGGCGCCCGTCACCTCCTCGCGCCCCGAGGATTGGACGTGAATGGCGGCGCGCTGCACCACGCGCTGGAAACCGGCGGTGGGTTTCGGCTCGGCGGCGCGCGGGCTGACCAGATCGGTCAGCGAATTGTCCACGAATTCCGTCAGGTCGCGCTTCAGCCGGTCGAGATCGACGTTGCAGGCGCGCAGGACGGCCACCGCATCCTGGTCTTCGGCAAGCGCCAGAAGCAGGTGTTCCAGCGTCGCATATTCGTGGCGCCGCTCGGAGGCGTAGCCCAAGGCCCGGTGTAGGCTTTGCTCCAGGTTGCGTGACAGCATGCGGGCTCCTTCCGAAGGTTAATCCTTCTCTATTGTGCACTGAAGCGGATGCTGGTTCTGCCGGGCCAAATCCATGACCTGGGTCACCTTGGTTTCCGCCACCTCGTATGTGTACACGCCGCAGATCCCGACGCCGCGGGTATGGACGTGCAGCATGATGCGCGTCGCCTCCTCGCGGTTTTTGTTGAAAAAGCGCTCGAGCACATGAACGACGAACTCCATGGGGGTGTAGTCGTCGTTCAGCATCAGCACTTTGTACATGGACGGCTTCTTGGTCTTGGGCCGGGTCTTGATGACCACGCCTGTCTGGTTGCCGTCGTCGTTATGCTGGTCGTCTCGATGGTCGCTCATGTTCTCGCATGCACGGGTGTTGCCCACTGGTACACGCCTATCATATTGGGCGGAACCGGCCGGCGAAAAGGGCCTCGTGCGCCATTCGAGCCGATCGTCAGGGATTTGCCCATAAAAAAAGCCCGGCGGGGGAAGCCGCCGGGCTTTTCGGATAGGAGGCTCCCCGCCTTTAGTGCCGGGTCAGCTTGGTCAGCTTGTCCATGGTGGCGTGCAGGCGGGCGTGGACCGGGGCCAGCGCGTCCTCGAACAGCTTGCGGGTGCTGTCGGACAGGCGGGTGCCCTCGGCCAGCAGGCGGTCGATCTGCGCCTTGGCATGGGCGGAATGGATGTCCACCGCCTCGTGCACGGTCTTGGCCGACAGCAGCTTCTTGGTGGAGGCGACGCTGTCCTCGACCGCTTCCTGGGTCAGCACCACCACCGACTTGGACAGGTCCTGCAGGCCCTGGGCCAGCAACTGGCCGGCCTTGACCACCGCATCCAGGTTCTCCTTGGCGGCGGCCAGCGCCTCCTCGGACGACTTCACCGCCTGGGCCTGCACCTTCTGGGCGGCCTCCACCTGATCCTTGGCGACGGCGACGGCCTTGTCGTAGCCCTTGGCGGCGGCATCCTGCGACGCCTTGACCACCTGTTCCACGGTCTCCTTGCCGGCGTTCACCGCCTGTTCGATCACCTTGGTGGCCTCCGCGGCCGGCGCGGCCACGGCCAGCGGGGCGGCGGGAATGGCGGCCTCGGCCGGGGCGGCGGAAGCCGGCTTGGCGGCGGCCGGCTTGGCCTTGGGCTTGGCGGGGGTGGTGGCGGCGGTGGTCATGACGCGCAAACTCCTTAAGATCGTCGTCCGGGGGCTGATGGGCGGCGCCGCGGCCATGGCTCCGAGGGGCGGCGACAACGGCCGCCGCACGCCATGGTGCAGCGCAACATACCCACTATGCTCCTACGCGAAATCCAGAGTCAATATGGCCTTGTGCGGTGCAATATGGATGTCATGCCGCCTAGTTCATCAGGCCGTTCGCCGTCACCCGCAGGGAAAAGACCGGCACTTCCAGGCGCTTGGCCTTGGCCTCCCAGATGGGGTCGAACGGCACTTCCTTGGCCTGATTCACCGCGATGCCGGTGGTGTCGAGCGCGAACAGCTCGCGATCGAAGCCCATGGCGGCGAAGGCGGCGGAGGGATGCTTCCACGCGGTGAAGGCGTAGCGCCCGTCCTTGCACATGGCGGCGGTCCAGAAATAGGACCGCGACGGCAGTTCCAGCCCCACCGGCGGCGGCGCGAACATGCCGCCGCGCCCGAAGGCCCGCACCAGATCGTCATAGCGGCCCTGATCCAGTTGCACCTTGGCCTCGACCGCCCGCCACGGCGCCAGAAGATCGGCCGAGGACAGACGCGCGCCGCCCCCCTGGTTGACCACGCGGATCACCAGCAGGCGGCGCAGGGCGTCCAGTTCATAGATCCTTAGCTGCTCGTCGTATACAGCATTGTAGACCAGCCGGTAGCGGTCGGGCGTGCCCGCGTCGCACGTGGCGCGGATGTCGTCGCCTTCGACGAAGGAGAACCAATGGGCCTTGCGCTCCAGCGGATCACCGATGTCGCCGCCCCGCCAGGTGCACGACGCCAGGGCAGCCAGGCCGAGCACGGCGGCCGAGAAACGGACGAGAACTGAAGTCATGGCGAAATCCTCGGATCTGGGGCGCGAGACGGTTGCAATACATCCAATAGCCGAAGGACGGATATGACCGTCCTGACGGAAAATGCCGGCTGGCCGGCTGGCAAACTGGACACCAAACCGCAATTTCTTTATCGTACGGCGCTACTCTAGTCGATGACAGTTGCAGAACGGAAGGTCGAGGAATTGGACGCGACCCGCAGCCCTACCGGATTCGTCTCGCGGTTTTTTCTGGTCTGCCTCGCGCTGCTGGTCGGCAGCATGGCCTTGTCCTCCCAAGCGCAGGCGTCGGCGCGCGAAAGCCGCTATGCCGCCGTCGTCATCGATCATGACAGCGGCAACGTCCTTTATTCGGTCAATGCCGATCGCCGCTCCTATCCCGCCTCGCTGACCAAGGTGATGACGCTCTACCTGCTGTTCGACGCCCTGGAATCAGGGCGTTTGCGTCTGGACAGCACGCTGCCGGTCTCGCCCCACGCCGCCTCGCAATCGCCCAGCAAGCTGAACCTGCGCCCCGGCGAGCGCATCTCGGTCGAGGACGCGGTGCTGGCGCTGGTCACCAAGTCGGCCAATGACGTGGCCGTGGTGGTGGCCGAGGCCCTGGGCGGCAAGGAAGCCGAATTTGCCGAGATGATGACCCGCAAGGCCCGTCAGATCGGCATGAACAACACCACCTACCGCAATGCATCGGGCCTGCCCAATCTGGGCCAGGTCTCGACCGCGCGCGATCAGGCCCTGCTGGCCCGGGCGCTGATCCGCAACCATGGCAAGTACTATCACTATTTCTCGACCCGCCAGTTCCGCTGGCGCGGCCAGCCCATCAACACCCATAACCGCCTGATGCTGCGCTATCCGGGCGCCGACGGCATCAAGACCGGCTACATCAACGCCTCGGGCTTCAATCTGGTGTCTTCGGCCAAGCGCGACGGCAAGCGCCTGATCGGCGTGGTGTTCGGCGGCAACACCGCCGCCTGGCGCGACAACAACATGGCGCAGATTTTGGACAAGGGCTTCGCCCGCGCCAACGGTCCCGACATCCGCACCGCCCAGGCCGAGGAAGAGGATCGCGCAGATCTGAACAGCCTGATCGCCGCGACCAACAAGCCCTCGTCCTCGGTCAAGAAGGCGTCGCTCACCGCCGCCGCGGCCAAGCCCCCCGCCCGCAAGGTTACCGAGCAAGGCGACGTGGACCCCGCCGGATGGGCGATCCAGGTGGGCGCGTTCAGCCAGTACAAATCCGCCCACAAGGCCGCCAGCGAGGCCGCGAACAAGCTGGGCGGCCTGGTGACCAAGGCCAGCATCGACGTCTCCAAGACCCGCCAAGGCAAGCAGACCACCTATCGCGCCCGCCTGTCCGGCTTCTCCGAGGATCAGGCCCGCGCCGCCTGTAAGCGGCTCAGCCGCGCCAAGAAGGCCTGCACGGTGGTTCAGCAATCCTGAAGTCGCCCGCAAGCTGCGGGCACGATTGACGAAAGGGCGCCCACCGGCAAGGTGTTCGCCCAAAGGGTGGCGGGCGGCTCGTGAAAAGCGAGGCGCCCTTTCCTTTTTCAGGGCTTTGATCGCAGCGGGCGCGGGGCCAGACCGGGGCGCGGGCGCTGGCCCGAGGCGGCGCCGGGCATGCGCCCGGTCTTGAGGGCCTTTTCCATCAATTGCCGGGCCTGGGGCAGAAAGGCGCGTTTGTGCCGCAACTGCCAATGCTCCAGCCGCCAGTCGCGCTTGTGGGCGCTGATATGGGGCGGGCACAGAAAGACGTGGGCCATCACCATGGCGCCGGTGCTGGTGCGCACCTTGAGGGGGTGCAGGCCGTATTCCCACCCCTCGTAGACCTGCAGGCGATGCACCGTCTCGGGGTCCACGCCGCGCACCAGCGTGCCTTCCACCCAGCCCGAGGCATGCGGCAGCATCATGGGATAATGCCGCCCGGCCACATAGACGCGGCGGAAGCCCTGGGCGATGGCCGGCTCGACCGCATCCAGCGGCTTGCCGCACACCAATTCGCGCACGTCCGGGTCCATCAGGGTACCGTAGAAAAACAGGTTCATCGCCTTTTCCGCCCCGCCATGGCCGCCCGGCCGCCCCGCACGGGGGCGCCAGGCCGTCTGGTTTAGACCGTGATGCCCAAAATGTGCATCACGATCTACCGCTTGTCATTTTCGCCCTCCCCGGGCGCCGCCTTCGGCGGCTTGGCCGCGCCCGCAAGGGTGCCAGAGCAACGCGCCTCGTGTTGAAGCCGCGTTGCTATGGCTCTCGACAAACGGATTATATCACCGTCCGCGCCGGGCGCGCGCCCTGCGGCGCCGTGAAGACAGCCATGCGTGAGAGGGGGCGGATTTTCGGGGTGGGCGGGGCCGAGCCGGCTGCACATACCCACAGCGCAGCGGCGCCACCGGCATGAGGTGGGACGAAAGCGGCGGGACGGCGGGCAGGGACTCGGCCGCCCGCCGTCCCCGGTGCTATGTCCGCCGCTCGCCCGGCACGGTGGGGGCCAGCGCCTCCTCCACCTGCAGGGGCGGGTTCAGATGGTGCTCCACGTCGCCCACGTGCTCGGTAGCGCGGCGAAACTCGGCCTCGATCTCGTGGCGGGCGCGACGCAGGTAGTCGTCGAACTTCTCGGCCGGCCGGCCCTCGGCATCCCAGGTGCGATAGGCGCGGCGGCGCACGGCATTCTCGTCGATGTCCATGGCGGTGTCCTCCCGTGTGGACAACACCGCCATGGCGGGACGGGTTCCGTCAGTGCGGCAAGGCCACGCCGCTGGCCGACAATTGCCCCTCCAGCGCCGCGCGCAGGCGCTTGAGCCCTTCCGACGTGGTCGCCTCGCACCGGGCCACCAGCACGGCCTGGGTGTTGGAGGCGCGCAGCAGCCACCAGCCATCGGGGGTGTCCACCCGCACGCCGTCGATGGCGTTGACCTGGGCGCCCATGGCGGCCAGGCGGTCGCGCACCTCGGCCACCACCTGGAACTTGCGGTCCTCGGCGCAGTCGAAGCGCATTTCCGGGGTGTTGACCATGTGCGGCAACTGGTCGCGCCGGCTGGCCAGGGTCTGCCCCTGCCAGCGGGCGACGATGCCCAGCAGGCGGATGGCGGCGTAAAGCGCGTCATCGAAGCCGTAATAGCGGTCGGCGAAGAAGATGTGGCCGCTCATCTCGCCGGCCAGGGGGGCGCCGATCTCGGCCATCTGGGTCTTGATCAGCGAGTGTCCGGTACGGCCCATGACCGCCTTGCCGCCCAGGCGCGTCACCTCGTCGAAGAACACCTTGGACGCCTTGACGTCGGCGATGATGGGGGCGCCGGGGTGGCTTTTCAGCACGTCCTCGGCCAGCAGCACCAATATCTGGTCACCCCACAGGATGCGGCCCTCGGCGTCCACCACGCCGATGCGGTCGCCGTCGCCGTCGAATGCCAGCCCCAGATGGGCCTTGCCCAGCAGCACCTCGTTGATCAGCGCTTCCAGGTTGTGCGGCTCGGTCGGGTCGGGGTGATGGTTGGGGAACCGGCCGTCGATGTCGCCGAACAGCACCGTATGGGTGCCGGGCAGGCGGCGGGCCAGTTCCTGCGCCACCTCGCCAGCGGCGCCGTTGCCGCAATCCCACACCACGCGCAGCGGATGGACGCCGTCGTAATCGGCCAGCAGGCGATCGACGTATTCGCCGAACACCGGATCGTCGGTGGCGTCCCCCTGCCCCTCGGCCCAATCGCCGCCGGCGGCGATGGCGCCCAAATCCTTGATGTCAGGGCCGAAGAACGGCTTGCCCCCGAACACCATCTTGAAGCCGTTATGGGTGGGCGGATTGTGGCTGCCGGTCACCATGATGCCGCCATCGGCACCGCGCTGCTTGGCGGCGAAATACAGCATGGGCGTGGGGCCACGCCCCACCTTGCGCACCGAACAGCCCGCCGACACCAGCCCGTCCACCAGGGCGGCGGCCAGTTCCGGGCTGGACAGCCGGCCATCCCAGCCCACGCACACGGTGCGGCCGCCGGCCCGGCGGATGCGGGTGCCGAACGCCTTGCCGATGGCAAAGGCGTCGGCGGCGAACAGCGTCTCGCCCACGATGCCGCGAATGTCGTATTCGCGCAGGATGGTGGCATGGAAGCTATGGTTCATGGAGGTTCCCATCAGGTGATGACGGTCGGTTCGGTCCGACCGGTCCAGGCTTCGATCTCGGCCAGCTCGCCGGCAATGTCGATCAGGTCGGCCAGGGCGTCCTGGGGATCGAGGTCATGCCTGGCGGGGTCGGGTTCGTAGCGCTCGATATAGACGCGCAACGTGGCGCCCTCGGTACCGGTTCCCGACAGGCGATAAACGATGCGCGAGCCATCCTCGAAGACGATGCGGATGCCCTGCCGGGTGCTGACCGAAGCGTCCACCGGATCAGTGTAGGCGAAGTCGTCGTTGAAGGCGACCATGTAACGGCCCAACTGGCGGCCGGCCAGCGCCATGCCCCGCAGCTTGTCCATCAGGCCGTTGGCGGCGTCGGTGTCGATGCCCTCGTAATCGTGGCGGGAATAATAGTTGCGGCCGAACCTGGCCCAATGTTCGCGCACGATATCGGCCACCGGCTGCTGGCGCTTGGCCAGGACGTTCAGCCACATCAGCACCGCCCACAGCCCGTCCTTCTCGCGCACGTGGTCGGAACCGGTGCCGAAGCTCTCCTCGCCGCACAGGGTGGCGAGACCGGCATCCAGCAGGGTACCGAAGAACTTCCAGCCGGTCGGCGTCTCGTAGCTC
Organism: Pseudomonadota bacterium; assembly: GCA_023426365.1. Taxonomy (GTDB): domain Bacteria; phylum Pseudomonadota; class Alphaproteobacteria; order Rhodospirillales; family Magnetospirillaceae; genus Magnetospirillum. The sequence continues at coordinate 2,890 of JAFAAW010000006.1, read as the reverse complement.
TTGATGCCCAGCGCGGCGGCGACGCGGTCGGCGGCGGCCGAGGTGGGCATGGAGCGCGCGATGCCGGCCAACCCCTTGGCATAGCCCGGCGCGCACGTGGCGTTGGCCGCCAGCACCGCGAGGGAATCGGACGGCGTGACATAGAAATTGCGGCCCAGCACCATGTTGCGGTCGCCGTCGCCGTCCGACGCGGCGCCGAAATCGGGGGCGTCCGGCCCGAACAGCTCGGCCACCAGGTCATGGGCGTGGACCAGATTGGGGTCGGGATGGCCGTGGCCGAAATCCTCGAGCGGCACGCCGTTCATCACCGTGCCCTTCGGCGCCCCCAACAGGCCCTCCAGGATGGCGGTGGCATAGGGGCCGGTCACCGCGTGCATGGCGTCGAAGCGCATGCGGAAGCCGCCGGCGAACAGGGCGCGGATGGCGTCGAAATCGAACAATTGGGCCATCAGCTCGGCATAGTCGGCGACGGGGTCGAACACCGTCACCCGCATGGCGCCCAAGCTCCGCTCGCCCACGCTCTCGATATCGATGTCGGCCGCATCCAGGATGCGGTATTCGGCGATCTCCCGGGTGCGGGCGAAGATGGCCTCGGTCACGCCTTCGGGCGCCGGGCCGCCGGCCGGGATGTTGTACTTGATGCCGAAATCCTCGTCCGGGCCGCCGGGATTATGGCTGGCCGACAGGATGATGCCGCCGAAGGTCTTGTACTTGCGGATGACGCACGAGGCGGCGGGCGTGGACAGGATGCCGCCACACCCCACCATCACCCGGCCGAAGCCGTTGGCGGCCGCCATCTTCAGGATGGTCTGGATGGCGACGCGGTTGTGATAGCGGCCGTCGCCGCCCACCACCAGGGTCTTGCCAGCGACGTCGCCGATGGAGTCGAAGATCGCCTGGACGAAGTTCTCCAGGTAATGCGGCTGCTGGAAGACCCGGACCTTCTTGCGCAGGCCCGAAGTGCCCGGCTTCTGGCCGTCGAACGGGGTGGTGGCCACATGCTTCACGGCACTCATCGGCGGTTCTCCCTTGTCCGCGTTGTTGCCTTTGGTCATGGCCCAGGTCCAGCCGACTGTCAATGTGGCGAAGGCGGAAGGCGGCCCCCTGGACTGCGCGCTTGACGCGCAGGCCGTGGCGGAACCCCGCGCCATACCCGAGCAATCGCGTTGCACAACATGAACCTCGCACGAAAAAAGGCGGAACATTTGCGAACATTCACGTTGCGTTCCAGAACGGAAAGTGTACTCTACCCTACAGAACCGCGTTGCATCCGACCCGGGATCGGGCTAGATGAGGGGGACTGCCATGTCGCAGGCTGTTTTGCGTCTCGTGGACAAGGACACCATGGATAGACAAAAGGCTTTGGAAGCCGCCGTCAGCCAGATCGAGCGGGCGTTCGGCAAGGGCTCCATCATGAAGATGGGCCAGAAGGAAACGGTGGAAACCGAGGTCGTCTCCACCGGCTCGCTGGGCCTGGACATCGCGCTCGGCATCGGCGGCCTGCCGCGCGGACGCATCATCGAGGTGTACGGCCCCGAAAGCTCGGGCAAGACCACGCTGGCGCTGCACGTCATCGCCGAGGCCCAGAAGAAGGGCGGCACCTGCGCCTTCGTGGACGCCGAACACGCGCTCGACCCCACCTACGCCAAGAAGCTGGGCGTCAACCTGGACGACTTGCTGATCAGCCAGCCCGACGCCGGCGAACAGGCGCTGGAGATCGCCGACACCCTGGTGCGTTCCGGCGCCGTGGACGTGCTGGTGGTGGACTCGGTGGCCGCCCTGGTGCCGCGCGCCGAGCTTGAGGGCGAGATGGGCGACAGCCATGTGGGCCTGCACGCCCGCCTGATGAGCCAGGCACTGCGCAAGCTGACCGGTTCGGTGTCCAAGTCCAAGACCATCGTCATCTTCATCAACCAGATCCGCATGAAGATCGGCGTGATGTTCGGCAACCCCGAAACCACCACCGGCGGCAACGCGCTGAAGTTCTATGCCTCGGTCCGCATGGAAATCCGCCGCGTCGGCGCCATCAAGGACCGCGACGAGGTGGTGGGCAACCAGACCCGCGTCAAAGTGGTCAAGAACAAGCTGGCGCCGCCGTTCAAGGTGGTCGATTTCGACATCATGTACGGCGAGGGCGTGTCCAAGGTCGGCGAATTGCTGGACCTGGGCGTCAAGGCCGGCGTGGTGGAAAAGTCGGGTGCGTGGCTGTCCTACAACTCGCAGCGCATCGGCCAGGGCCGCGAGAACGCCAAGCAGTTCCTGCGCGACAACCCCAGCATCGCGGCCGAGATCGAAAACGCCATCCGCACCAATTCCGGCCTGGTGGCCGACGCGCTGGCCGGTGGCCCGGGCGACCTGGACGGCAACACCGTCGAGGAATAACCCCCCATTCCGCGCCCGTCGCGCTCAAGCATCAGGGCCGCCCCGGCAACGGGGCGGCCCTTTTTCCAATTCATCGCGGATTAGCGGGGCGGATTAGCGGGGAAATGCTCGTCATGGCCGGGCTTGACGGACCGGATGGTGGGCAACCTTGCCTGCAATCCCGTGATGCCCCCCTTTTCCACGTGACCGCGCGACGATTTGCGGCCCGCCCGCCGACGATGGCCGCTCCGGGGCGCGTCCCATAGCAACGCGCCTTAACCATGAGGCGCGTTGCTATGGCGCCAATTGCGGGCGCGGCCAAGCCGCCGGAGGCGGCGCCCGGCGAGGGCAAAAATTACCAGCGGTGGACCGTGATGCACGTTTTGGGCAGCACGATCTAGTTGTGGAGTCGCATGACGTTGTCACCGGCTAGCCCGAGTCGGCTGATGGGTGGTCGTGCCTGGAGGCTACCATGAGGTCGGTGCCAGTTGTATCGGTGGAGCCATCGCGGCAGCTCATCGGCGCGCTG
>JAFAAW010000083.1 GCA_023426365.1 Pseudomonadota bacterium | reverse complement strand
AGCGTCATACTTGACGCTGGATGGTCTAGACGTATTCCGCGGTAGTCGGCCGTGCGCGCAGCCGCCGCCAGGCGAAGACGCCCAACGGCACCGCCACCGCGATGCCGGCGGCCACCAGGGCGGCGTTGCGGCCTTTGTGGCTGACGGGCTGGCTGCCCCAGCCGCCATGGACGGAATCGGCCTGCGGCGTATACAGATTGCCCTGTGACGGGCCACTGGGCCGGTGCTGGAAATGGCGGCGGCTGGCGGCCCGCGACATCAGCCGTTCGGTAGCGGCGGGTGCGATGGCATGGGCGGCGGCCGCCAGACGGCCCATGCCGATGAACGCCTCGCGCACCGGGCGGCGAGCCACCGCCACGATAGTGTCGGCCACCTGCTCGGGGCTGTAGACCGGCGGCATGGGTTGCACCGCGCGGCCGGCGTAATTGCCGGCATGCTGGAACAGGGGCGTGTCGATGCTGGGCGGTAGGATTGTGCAGACATGGATGTGGGGCTGGTCGATCAGTTCCATGCGCAAGGCTTCCGACAGGCCGCGCACCGCCCATTTGCTGGCCACATAGGCGCTGGCATACGGCTGGCCCACGGTGCCGGCCATGGAGCCGATATTGATCAGCACGCCGGCATTCTGCGCCCGGAACACCGGCAATGCGGCGCGGCAGCCGTGCACGGTGCCCATCAGGTTGACGTCGATCACCTGGCGGAAATCCTCCAGCGGCACTTCGTCCATGCGGCCCAGCAGGTGAACGCCGGCGTCATTGATCCAGATGTCGATGCGGCCGAAGCGCTGGCGGGCGGTTTCCGCCACGTGCAGCACCTGCTCGGCGTCGGTGACGTCGCAGGGCGCCGGTACGGCCTCGCCCCCGGCCTCGGCGCATTCCCGCGCCGCCACCGCCAGCGCCGCCTCGCTGCGCGCCGCCAGCACCAGCCGGGCGCCGGCGCGGGCGAAGGCCTGGGCCGCCGCCCGTCCGATGCCCGATGACGCGCCGGTAATCACCACCGCCTTGTCGCGAAGATCGGCCGCCATCTGCGTTTCTCCTCCGGCCATGCCCCTTCCCAGAGGGCAACGGCGCGCGGCCCCAACGGTTCCAGGCCGCCATGCTCCCGCCGAAATCGCGGGCCTATGATTCCTTCTGCAAGTAATTTAAAGTAGTGGCGTTCCTGAAATGTGCACCACTAATGAGTGATCATGCGATTGGTGACTCTCTCGCTCATTTTGCTGCTGCCGGCGGTTCCGGCCGCGGCCGACTTTTGCATGCTGACCCAGAACGGCCTGCGTCTGGGCCAGGGCAGGCCCGACGACCGCGAGGCCAAGCGCCTGGGCTTCCGCCGCATCTTCCAGGATTACGACGTCATCGCCCTGCAGGAGGTGATGGACCCGGACGAGCCGGCGCGCCTGGCCCCGGCCGGATTCGATGCCAGTGTCAGCGCCGCCAAGGGCCGAAGCACCTACCGCGAACACTATGCCGTGCTGACCCGGCGCGACGCGGTACGGGTGGTGGATGCCGCCGACTATCCCGACGCGGACGGGAATTTCGCCCGGCCGCCCTTTGGCGTGGCGGTCGAGGATCGCGACGGCGCGCGTTTCTGGCTGGTCAACATCCACGTGGTGTTCGGCAAGGGCGGGCTGCGGCCGCGCCGGCTGGAGGTGGCGGCCATGACCGAGGTGCTGGCCCATTACGCGGCCCGGCCGCTGCCCGACGGCACCACCATCGCCCGCGTGGTGGTGGCGGGCGACTGGAACCTGCCGGCCACCGACCCTGCCTTTGCCGAGCTGGCCCGGGCGGCGGCGGTAAAGGTCGCCCCCAATGTCAGGACCAGCCTGAACCACGCCGGGGAATACGCCTCGCCCTACGATCACTTCCTGTGGGACGGGGCGGCGCTCAGCGTGGATTTCGCCGACGAGCCGCGCGACGCCGGCGGCCTTGACACGGCCAGCTTCCGCGCCACCCTGTCCGACCATGTGGGGGTCGCCGGCTATGTCATGGATCAGCCGGACGAGACGCGGCCGGCCGCCGTCGCCTGCCCGCCGCCGCGCGGCGCGCCCGGGTCGTAGGCGTTCAGCCGTTATCCGCCAGCACCACGCCGGCCAGGTAAAGCGAGCCGCAGATCAGCACGCGGGCCGGGGTGGGGGTGGCGCTCAGCTCGCGCAGGGCGGCGGCCAGGTCGGCGGCGGCTTCGGCATCGGCGCAGCCGTGGCGGCGGGCGGCCTCGGCGCCGGCCTCGGGCGTCAGGGAATTGGCCTCGCCCGGGATGGCGACGGCGCGCAAGGCGGCGAAGCGGTGCGCCAGCGGCGCGAAAAAGCCGTCCACGTCCTTGTTGTTGAGCATGCCGAACACCGCGTAAAGCGGGCGGTCGCGCCAGCCTTCGGCATGGGCGGCGATGGCGTTGGCGGCATGCGGGTTGTGGCCGCCGTCCAGCCACAATTCCCAGCCGGCGGGCAGCAAATCCACCAGCGGGCCATGCGTCAGCCGTTGCAGGCGGGCGGGCCACTGGATGGCGGTCAGGCCGCGCGCCAGCACCTGCGGCGACAGGCGCGGCAGCACGCCATCGGCGGCCAGCCGGTCGGCGGCGGCCAGGGCCAGCCCGGCGTTGCGGTACTGGAAGTCGCCGGCGAGCGACGGCGGCGGCAGGCGCAGCGCACCGAACAGCAGGCTGCCGTCGGCGTCCTTGCGGCCCAGGAAGTCCGGCCCCTCGCGCAGCAGCGGCGCCCCCAACTGGGCGGCGCGGGCGGCGATCACCGCACCGGCCTCAGGCAATTGCTCGGCCATGACGCAGGGCACGCCGGGCTTGAGGATGCCGGCCTTTTCCCCGGCGATGGCGGCCAGGGTGTCGCCCAGGAAGCTTTCGTGGTCCATGGCGACGGGGGTGATCACGGTCAGAGCCGGGCGGGCCACCACGTTGGTGGCGTCCAGCCGGCCGCCCAATCCGGTTTCCAGGATCACCAGATCGGCCGGGACGCGGGAAAACGCCAGCAAGGCGGCCGCCGTGGTCACCTCGAAAAAGGTGATGGGCTGGCCGTCATTGACCTGTTCCACCTCTTCCAGCAGGGCCAGCAATTCGGCGTCGGACAGGATGCGGCCGGCGACCCGCACCCGCTCGGCGAAGCGGACCAGATGGGGGGAGGTGTAGACATGGACGCTCAGCCCCGCCGCCTCGGCCAGGGCGCGCAGGGTGGCGACCGTGGACCCCTTGCCGTTGGTGCCGGCCACGTGCACCACCGGCGGCAGGTGGTCCTGCGGCCGTCCCAGCTTGTCCAGCAGCGCGGACACCCGATCCAGCGACAGGTCGATGACCTTGGGGTGCAGCAGGGTCAGGCGGTCGAGAACGGCATCGATGGCGGCCATGGTGCTGGCTCCTGAAAAGCGTTATGCCCGGGCGTGGCCCGGGCATCCATGGTGGCACTGCCACGCCGTGGACCGCCGGGGCTGGCCCGGCGGCGACGGCAAAAGCGGGTTACATGCGCGCGGCGGTTTCCGGGTCGATGTCCGGCGTGTCCACCGGCAGCATGACCAGATCGCCGGCCGGCGCCTTGTTGCGCAGCAGCGACAGCGTGCGCACCACGGTGGCCCGCAATTCCTTGCGCGGCACCACCATGTCGATCATGCCGTGCTCCAGCAGGTATTCGGCCTTCTGGAAGCCCTCGGGCAGCTTTTCGCGGATGGTGCTTTCGATCACGCGGGCACCGGCGAAACCGATGACGCAGCCCGGCTCGGCGATGGCGATGTCGCCCAGCATGGCGAAGCTGGCCGAGACGCCGCCGGTGGTGGGGTCGGTCAGCAGCACCACATAGGGCAGGCGCTTTTCCTTGACCTTGTCCACCGCCACCGTGGTGCGCGCCATCTGCATCAGCGACAGGATGCCTTCCTGCATGCGGGCACCGCCCGAGGCGGGAATGACGATCAGCGGCGCGTCCTGCAACACGGCCAGTTCGGCGGCGGCGACGATGCCTTCACCCACGGCGACGCCCATGGAGCCGCCCTGGAAATCGAAATTGAAGGCGGCGATCACCACCGACAGGCCGCCCATCTTGCCGTGGGCGACGATGATGGCGTCGTGCTCGCCGGTCTTGGCGCGGGTGTCCTTGAGGCGGTCGGTGTAGCGCTTCTGGTCCTTGAACTTGAGCGGATCCTCGGCGGCCTTGGGCAGCTCGATGCGGGTGTACTTGCCGTCATCGAACAGCATCTCCAGGCGCTTCTTGACCGGAAGGCGCATGTGATGGCCGCAGTGCTGGCAGACGTTCAGCGCCTTTTCCAGATCGCGGTGGAAGATCATGTGGCCGCAAGACGGGCACTTGTGCCACAGGTTCTCGGGCACGTCCTTGGGACGCACCAGGGCCTGCAGCTTGGGGCGGACGTAATTGGTCAGCCAGTTCATGGATCAACACCCTCTACAAATCGCTCACCGCGCGGATGGCGCGCACTATATGACACGGATGGACGCGGATGAACACGGATGAACGCGAATAGGGGGCTCCCATCCGTGTTCAACCGCGTCCATCCGCATCACCGATTTACTTTCGGGCGCCGCGCACGCCCTCGGCCAATTGCCGGACCAGGGCCAGCATGGCGGCCACCGGGTCGGCGCCCTTTTCCCGCGCTTCCGCCCCGGCGGTGACGATGGCCGAACCGACCACGGCGCCGTCGGCCAGACGGGCCACCTCGGCCGCCTGGGCCGGCGTCTTGATGCCGAAGCCCACACAGACCGGCACGTCGGTATGGGCGCGGATGCGGGTGACCGCCGCGGCGATGGCATCGCCGCTGGCCGAGGCGGTGCCGGTGATGCCGGCGATCGAGACGTAATAGACGAAGCCCGAGGCGGCGCCGACCACCTTGGGCAGGCGGGCGTCGTCGCTGGTGGGCGTGGTCAGGAAGATGAAGTCGATGCCGTTGGCGCGGCAATGGGGCACCAGCTCGTCCGCTTCCTCGGGCGGCAGATCGACGACGATCAGGCCGTCGATGCCGGCGGCGGCCGCGTCGGCGGCGAACTTTTCCGGCCCCCAGGCATGGATGGGGTTGTAATAGCCCATCAGCACCACGGGGGTGTCCTGGTCGCGGGTGCGGAACTCGGCGATCATCTCGACCGTGCCCCTGAGCGAGCCGCCCGCCGCCAGCGCGCGCCCGGCGGCGTACTGGATGGCGGGGCCGTCGGCCATGGGGTCGGTGAACGGCATGCCGAACTCGATGATGTCCGCGCCCGCCTCGGGCAGGGCGTGCAGCAGCTTCTGGCTGGTGGCGCGGTCGGGATCGAACGCCATCACATAGGTGACCAGGGCCGCGCGGTTTTCGGCGGCCAGCTTGGCGAAGCGGGCGTGCAGCCGGCTCATGCCTACAATCCCCCCAGTTCGGCGTCGCCCAGCGCGCGGGCGACGGTGTTGACGTCCTTGTCGCCGCGGCCCGACAGGCTGATTACCATCAGGTGGTCCTTGGGCAGGCCGCCGGCGATCTTCGAGGCATGGGCCAGGGCGTGGCTGGATTCCAGGGCCGGAATGATGCCCTCCAGCCGCGTGGTCTGCTGGAAGGCGGCCAGCGCCTCGGCGTCGGTGACCGAGACGTACTCGACGCGGCCCACGTCATGCAGCCAGGCGTGTTCCGGGCCGATGCCCGGATAGTCGAGGCCGGCCGAGATGGAATGGGCCTCGGTGATCTGGCCGTCGGCGTCCTGCAGCAGATAGGTGCGGTTGCCGTGCAGCACGCCGGGGCGGCCGCCGGTCAGCGACGCCGCGTGCTGGCCGCTGGGGATGCCGTGGCCGGCGGCCTCGACCCCGATGATGCGCACGTCGGGTTCGTCCAGGAACGGATGGAACAGGCCCATGGCGTTCGAGCCGCCGCCGATGCAGGCGACCAGGCTGTCGGGCAGGCGGCCTTCGGCGGCCAGGATCTGGGCGCGCGCCTCCTCGCCGATCACCGACTGGAAATCGCGCACCATCTGCGGGAAGGGATGCGGGCCGGCCACCGTGCCGATCAGGTAATAGGTGTCGGCCACGTTGGTCACCCAGTCGCGGAGCGCGTCGTTCATGGCGTCCTTCAGCGTCGCCGCGCCCGAGGTCACCGGGCGCACCTCGGCCCCCAGCAGCTTCATGCGGTAGACGTTGGGCGCCTGGCGCTCGATGTCGGTGGACCCCATGTAGATCACGCATTGCAGGCCGAACAGCGCGCACACGGTGGCGGTGGCCACGCCGTGCTGGCCGGCGCCGGTCTCGGCGATGATGCGCTTCTTGCCCATGCGCCGCGCCAGCAGGATCTGGCCGATGCAGTTGTTGATCTTGTGGGCGCCGGTGTGGTTCAGGTCCTCGCGCTTGAGGTAGACCTTGGCGCCGCCCCACGCCTCGGTCAGGCGGCTGGCGAAGTACAGCGGGTTGGGCCGGCCGACGTAATTGGCCAAGAGCGCGCGGAACTCCGCATCGAAGGCGGGATCGGCCTTGGCGGCGCGATAGGCCTTCTCAACCTCGAGGATCAGCGGCATCAGGGTCTCTGCCACATAGCGGCCGCCGAAAATTCCGAAATGCCCGCGCTCGTCGGGGCCGGCGCGGTATGTGTTCAAACTTTGCATGGTCATGACCCAGCCATCCGAAAGGGCCGCTAATAAAGCATGAAGCCGCCGTCCGGGGGGATATTTTTCATGGTCGATGGGCCAGGACGCCGGTTGCAAAAGGGGATAGAATGTGGTCCTAAGGATTTAAGGACTTAGTGAACAGGGGGAATTTGAAATGAACACCTTCCGCATGCTTGCCGCCGCCGCCTTCGCGGCCGTCGTCGCCGCCCCTGCCCTGGCCAGGGACGAGCCGGTCAGCTTCGCCGAGGACGTCAAGCCGATCCTCGACATGCGCTGCACCATGTGCCACCAGGCCGGCGCCGAGGGCTACGAGAAGTCCGGTCTGGACCTCACCACCTACGAGGCGACCATGAAGGGCACCAAGCACGGCCCGATGATCGTCGCCGGCGACCCGGTGTCCTCGAACCTGATGCGCCTGATCGACGGCAAGGCCGACAAGTCGCTGCAGATGCCGCATGGCAAGAAGAAGCTGTCGTCGTGCGACCGCGATCTGATCCGCAAGTGGATCAAGCAGGGCGCCAAGAACAACTAGCCCATTATCTATGGTTTGTTCAAAGCGGCGATGCGGCTTTGAAGCGGGGGCGGGGTTCGGCGGAACCCCGCCCCTTTACCGTATGCGGGCATCGGTGTGAAGGCGGCGCCGCCAATCCGAAGCATGGCGACCGCTAGACGATCAAGCGCGCACTACGACGCAAGGACGGTTTGGTTTGTGTTTGGCCCTCGCCGGGCGCCGGATCGAGCGCTCGCCCCGCGAGGCGTGTCCGGTTTCTGGCTCAGTCCGGCCAGCGCTTGTGCAGCCACAGCCATTGGCCGGGGCGTTCGCGCACCCATTCCTCGATCTGGGCGGTCATGCGCGCGGTCAGCGCCAGTGTGTCGGCGTGGATGTCGCCGCTGTCGGGCAGGTCCAGGGGGGGCAGGAAGGTCATGCGGAAGCGGGCGCCGCCCAGGCGTTCGACCCTGAGCATGGAGACCGGGCAGCGGAACTTGAGGGCGAAACGGGCGGCGGCCGGCGCGGTCATGGCGTCGCGGCCGAAAAAGGGGACGGCGATGCCGTCGTTCATCTTCTGGTCGATCAGCATGCCGAGATGGCCGCCCTGGCGCAGTTCGGCCAGGATTTCGCGGGCGCCCTCGGCGCCCTTGCGGATCTGGCGGGTGCCGGCATTGCTGCGAAACTCGCGATAGACGTCCTCGACCCAGGGATTGTTGGCGGCGCGATAGACCACGGTCAGGTCCATGCCCTCGCGCATGGCCAGGGCGCCGGCCAGTTCCCAATTGCCGGAATGGGCGCCGATGAACAGGCCGGGCAAGCCGTCGGTGCGCATGTGCGCCACGGTTTCCAGCCCGACCACCTCGACCCGGTCGGCGATCAGGGTGGGGATGTGGGGAATTTCGCCGGCGACGCGGCCCAGATTGTCCCACACCTCGGCCATGATGGCCTCGATCTCGCCCGGCGACTTGTCGGGAAAGGCGCGGGCCAGATTGGCGCGGGCGACGTTCGACACCTTCAGGCGCGGGCCGATGCTGCGCGCCAGCCAGCCGCCGAAGCCGGAGGCCGCATCCACCGGCAGGGCGCGGAACAGCGACAGCGCGGCGCGCACGGCGACAGCCTCAAGGCGTTGGCGGGCAGGCTTGGGAAACAGTTTCAAAATCGGCTGTCCACGCGGTCGAGCAACACATCCACGGCCTCGGGTTTGTCCCATTCCAGCCGCACGGTCAAGACCGTGAGCGCGCTGCGCAGGTCGGACGGCACCTTGACCGCGTCCTTGGCGGTGCACGCCAGCAGGGCGCCGGCGGCCTGGGCCTCGGCGGCCAGCCGGGCCAGTTCGGCGCGGCCATAGGGGTGGTGGTCGGCAAAGGAATGGGCCGCCACCACCTCCGCCCCGCAGGCCCGCAGCGTCTCGAAGAACTTGGCCGGGCGGCCGATGCCGGCAAAGGCCACCACCTTGCGGTCGCGCAGCCCTTCCGCCTCCGGTCCCGGCACCAGCCGGGCGGCCAGGACGAGCAGGCCGCCGCATTGGCGCGCGACGCCGGCGCGGTCCTCGCCCATCAGCACCACGGCGTCGGCGCGGGCAAGGCCGGCGCGCACGTCCTCGCGGCAGGGACCGGCGGGCATGGGCAGGCCGTTGCCGAAGCCGTAGGCGCCGTCCACCACCACCAGCGACAGGTCCTTGGCCATGCTGGGATTTTGGAACCCGTCATCCATCACCAGGATGTCGGCGCCCATCTGCACCGCCGCCACCGCCCCGTCGGGGCGCCAGCGCGCCACCCAGGTGGGGGCGCAGGCGGCCAGCAGCAAGGCCTCGTCGCCCACCCGGGCGGCGTCGTGGCGCAGAAGATCGACGGCGCGCGGCCCGGCCTCGGTGCCGCCATAGCCGCGGGTCAGCAGGTGGGGCTGGCGGCCGCGGGCGTGCAGGCGCTCGACCAGCGCCATGCACACCGGGGTCTTGCCGGCGCCGCCGGCCACGATGTTGCCCACGCAGATCACCGGCACCGCCGGGCGATAGGCGTCGCCCTTGGCCAGCCGGCGGGCCACCGCCCAGGCATAGACCGATCCCAGCGGCGCCAGCAGGCGGCCGGCCAGCGACGGCGCATGCCAGAAATCAGGCGCGCGCATGGGGCCTCTCCGCCTGATCCAGCAGGGGGTCAAGGCAATCCATCACCGCATCCAGCACGCCCGCCTCGCCTTCGGCCCAGGCGGCGGCGGCGGCGCGGTGGCGGGCCAGCAACTGGCGGTCGGCCAGCCGCGCGGCGACCGCCTCGGCCAGTTCGTCCTCGTCCGCCACCTGGGCGGCGGCGCCGGCCGCCACCATGGCCGGGGCCATGGCGGGGAAATTGTCCATGTGCGGGCCGAACAGCACCGCGGCGCCCAAGCGCGCCGGCTCGAACGGGTTCTGCCCGCCCTGGCCGATCATGCTCTTGCCCATGAAGACGATGGGCGCCAGCCGATAGAACAGGCCCAGCTCGCCCAGCGTGTCGGCGACATAGACGGCGCCGTGCGGGGGCGTGCCGGCCGAGCGCAGGCCCACCTCCAGCCCCATGGCCGCCAGTTCGTGGGCGATGTCCGCCCCGCGCTGGGGGTGGCGGGGGGCGATGATGGTCAGCAGATCGGGAAAGCGGCCTGCCAGCCGGGCGTGCACGCGGCCGGCCAGGGCTTCCTCGCCCGCATGGGTGCTGGCGGCCAGCCAGAGCGGGCGGTCGCCAACGGCGGCGCGCGCCTGGTCCAGCGCGGCGGCGTCGGCGGGCAGCGGCAGGGCGGCCATCTTCAGGTTGCCCCGGCATTCCACCCGCCGTGCCCCCAGGGCGGACAGCCGCCGCGCATCCTCGGGCGTCTGGGCCAGGCACAGGGAAAAAGTGGACAGCATGCGGCCGATGAAGCCGCGCGCGCGCTGCCACCCGGCAAAGGATTTGGGCGACACCCGACCTTGCACCAGCACCGCCGGGACGTGGCGGCGGCGGAGCGCGTCCAGCATGTTGGGCCAGAAATCCGATTCCGCCCACAGCACCAGATCGGGCCGCCAATGCTCCAGGAAGGCGCGCACGAAGGCGGGGCGGTCCACCGGCACGTACTGGTGCAGCGCCCCCGCCGGCAGGCGTTCGCCCATCAGCCGGGCCGAGGTGACGGTGCCGGTGGTCATCAGCACGGTCCAGCCGGGGCGGGCCGCCAGGCGCTCCACCAGCGGCAGCAGCGACAGCGCCTCGCCCACGCTGGCGCCGTGCAGCCACACCAGACGCCCGGCGGGGCGGGGGCGGCCGGGGCGGCCCAGCCGCTCGCCGAAACGCGTGGGGTCTTCCTTGCCGCGCGCCATGCGCCGCCGCAGGTACAGGCCGATCAGCGGTCCGCCCAGCACGGTCAGCGCGCGATAGAGGCCGTGGATCATGCGGGGTCCACGGGCTCGGTGCCCATCATGCGGTCGGCCTGGGCGGCCAGGGCGTTCATGGCGTCCTCGATGGTCTGGCGGGCCAGGGCCTCGTCGGTGTCGCGGCCGATGGCGATCGGCTCGCCCCACAGGATGACGCCGCGTGTGAACGGCAGCGGCACGATGAAGCGGTCCCACGACCCCAGGCGGCGGTGGTTGGCGGCGGCATAGGTGGCCGGGATCACCGGACAGCCCGACATGCGCGCCACCGCCACGATGCCGTCGCTGGCCACCCGCATGCGCGGACCCTTGGGGCCGTCGGGGGTGATGCCGATGCATTCGCCGGCCTTGAGTGCTTTCAGCATGGCGCGCAGCGCGCCGGCGCCGCCGCGGGTGCTGCTGCCCTCGACCGTGCGGATGCCGAAATGGCCGACGGTGCGCGCGATCAACTGGCCGTCGCGATGCTGGCTGATCAGCATGTGGATGGCCTTATCCCCGCGCCAGCATTGCGGCATCATCAGCAGGCGGCCATGCCAGAACGCCAGGATGAACGGCCTGTCCTGGTCCCAATGGGCGGCGGGGATGTGCGCGCCCTCCACCCGCCAGCGCCCGGTGGCCCACACCAGCCGGATGTATTGCGACGCCAGCCAGCACAACGCGCCGCGGATGCGTTCGCTTTTGCCGATGCGCTTGGCCAGACCCATGGGCGGGCGTCCGCGTCAGGCCGGCCAGGCCGAGGGATAGCCCTCGGCGCGCTGGTTTTCCTCGGCGAATTGCATGGCGTACAGCCGCGCGTACAGGCCGCCGCGCTCCATCAGTGCGTTGTGGTCGCCCGATTCCACCACCCGGCCGCGATCCATGACGTGGATCAGGTCGGCATTGACCACGGTGGACAGGCGGTGCGCGATGACGATGGTGGTGCGGCCCTTCATCAGCAGTTCCAGCGCTTGCTGGACCTGACGCTCGGATTCGGTGTCCAGCGCGCTGGTGGCCTCGTCCAGCAGCAGGAGGGGGGCGTTCTTCAGCATGGCGCGCGCGATGGCCAGACGCTGGCGCTGGCCGCCCGACAGGTTCAGGCCGCGCTCGCCCACCACGGTGTCGTAGCCTTCGGGCAGGGCCATGATGAACTCGTGGGCGGCGGCCATGCGGGCGGCCACCTCGATCTCCTCGTCGGTGGCGCCGAAGCGGCCATAGGCGATGTTGGCGCGGATGCTGTCGTCGAACAGCATGATCTCCTGGCTGACCAGCGAGATCTTGGCCCGCAGGCTGGCCAGCGACACGTCGCGCACGTCCTGGCCGTCCACCAGCACGCGGCCGTCGGTGACGTCGTAGAAGCGGGGCAGCAGGTTCAGGATGGTGGTCTTGCCGGCCCCCGACGGGCCGACCAGCGCCACCGTCTTGCCGCCGGGCACGTCCAGCGAAACGCCGTCCAGCGCCGCCTTGACCCCGTCATAGGTGAAGAAAGCGCCCTCAAGCCGCACATTGCCCTCGCGCACCACCAATTCGGGGGCGTCGGGGCGTTCGGCGATGGCGGCCCGGGTGTCGATCACCTCGAAGCAGCGGGCGGCGGCGGCCAGGCCCTCCTGCAGGTTGGTGTTGAGCGAGGCCAGCGCCTTCATGGGCTTGTACGCCAGCATCAGCGCGGTGATGAACGAGAAGAAGGCGCCGGCGCGGTCGGGGTTGCTGTCGGCCTGGGCGATCACCTGGGAACCGCCATAGACGATGACCACGGTGATGGCGATGCCGCCCAGCATTTCCATGATGGGCGAGGAGGCCGAGCGCACGCGCGCCGCCTTGAAGGTCATCTCGTGCAGCGCCTCGACCAGCCCCGAGACCTTGCGCCGCTCGTAATCCTCCATCCCATAGGCCTTGACCACGCGGATGCCCTGGATGGCCTGGTTCAGATAGGTGGACAGCAGGCCCACCTGCTCCTGGGTGTTGGCGGTCACCTTGCGCATGCGCCGGCCCAGCTTGCGGATCGGCAGGATGGCCAGCGGGAACACGAAGAAGGTCAGCGCCGACAGCACCCAGTCCTGATAGAACATCAGGCCGACCAGGAACAGCACGCTGGAGGCGTCCTTGCCCGCGCCGGTCAGCGCGTTGGACACGGCGAAGCGCATGGCGTTGACGTCGTTGGTCAGCCGGCTCATCAGCTTGCCCGACTGGTTGGCGTGGAAATAGGCCACGTCCAAATCCATCAGGCGCGAGAACAGGCGGTTCTGCATGTCCGAGATGACGCGCAGGCCCACGCGCGACAGCAGCACCGCCTCGCCGTAATCGGCGATGCCCTTGAAGGCGAAGGTGGTGATGATGGTGGCGGCCAGCGGCCACAGGTACTCGGCCTTGCGGGCGACGAAGATCTTGTTGATGATCGGGTCCATCAGCCACGCGTACATGGCGGTGGCGCCGGCCGAGACGGCCATGCACAACACCGCCAGCAGCACCATGCCGAGATAGGGGCGAATGCCCTCCTTCATCAGGCGGCGCATCAGGACGGTGGTGGAGTAGTCCAACGAAATCTTCTTCTTGCTCAAGGGCTTGCCCGTTATGCGGCGGATACGGCCGCCGGACCATAGCACGCAAGGGTCCCCAGCGCTAGAAACGGGAATCGGGGCTTTTGAGGAACTCCTCCTCCTCCGGCGTGGTTTCGCGTTCCAGCGCCTCGTTGCGGTGGGGGAAACGGCCGAAACGCTCGATCACCGCCAGATGGCGGCGGGCGTAATCCAGCCCTTCGGGGTCGTCGCCGGCCTGTTCGAACAAGCTGACGCAAAAGCGCTGGTCGGCCACCGATTCCGAATGTTCGAACGGCAGGTAGAGGAAGCGGCGGCGGATGGGCGCCAGCGCGCGGTCGTGCCCGCGCAGCAGGGCGGCCTCGGCGATGGCCAGCGCCCGGCTGTCCAGCGCGAAGGCATGGGCCTTGCCGCGGAACACGTTGCGCGGCAACTGGTCCAGCAGGATGACCAGCGCCAACGCGCCGTCGGCGGTGTCCACCCAATGGTCCAGCGCGCCTTGCGCCGCCTGGGCCAGGTCTTGGCCGAAGCGTTCCGCAAGGGCGCGGTCGAGCGCGGGATCGGCGACGAACCACCGCTTTTCCATGCCCGGCGCGAACCAGAAATCCAGGATGGCGTCGATGCGGTCCGATGCTTGCGCCATCAGCGGGCCTGCTCGGCCCGGCGGCGCGCCATGGCGTTCAGGATCGCCAGCTTTTCCGCGTTGCTGGCCAGTTTCCAGGCGCGGATTTCATCAAGCGTCCGGCCGCAGCCGTTGCACATGTTGGTTTCGGGGTCCAGGCCGCACTGGGACACGCAGGGCGACTCGACTTCGAAATCAACATCGGGCGGGGCATAGGACACGGGACGCGAACTCCTGGTTGCGGCATGGGCTGTCCCCAAGATGGCGTCTCTCCCAAGGTGGTACAAGCCCCCTTGCCCCTGTCGCCGGTGCCGGTTCTGTCCTATCCTGTGCCGCCGGACCGATTCCGGCTGAAACCAGGGAGGCGTCATGCTGCACGGCAAGGTACTGGTGGCCCAGGGGGGCGGTCCGACCGCGGTGATCAACCAATCCATGGCCGGCGTGGTGCTGGAAGCCCGCAAGTTCCGCAACGTGGATCTGGTCTACGGCGCCTATCACGGCGTGCGCGGAATCGTGAACGAGGACTTCCTGAACCTGACCCAGGAAACCAGCCACAACCTGGAAATGGTGGCGGACACGCCGTCCTCGGCGCTGGGGTCCACGCGCGACAAGCCCGACCTCAAATATTGCCAGGAGATCTTCAAGGTCCTGAAGGCGCACGGCATCGCCTATTTCTTCTATGTGGGCGGCAATGATTCGTCCGACACCGTGCGCATCGTGTCGGAGGAGGCGCGCAAGGCCGGCTATCCGCTGCGCTGCATGCACATCCCCAAGACCATCGACAACGATCTGGTCCATAACGACCACACGCCCGGCTTTCCCTCGGCGGCGCGTTTCGTCGCGCAGTCGTTCATGGGCGCCAACCTGGACAACGCCGCGCTGCCCGGCGTCTATCTGGCGGTGGTGATGGGCCGCCATGCCGGGTTCCTGACCGCCGCCTCGGCGCTGGGCAAGAAGTTTCCCGATGACGGCCCGCACCTGATCTACGTGCCCGAGCGCACGTTCAAGGTGGAAAGGTTCCTGGGCGACGTCAAGGCGACCATGGACCGCCACGGCCGCTGCGTCATCGCCGTCAGCGAGGGCATCCACGACGAATCGGGCGCCCCCATCATCACCCAATTGGCCAAGGAAATCGAAAAGGACGCCCACGGCAACGTCCAGCTTTCCGGCACCGGCGCCCTGGCCGACCTGTTGTGCGAGGAAATCAAGACCAAGCTGGGCTACAAGCGGGTGCGCGGCGACACCTTCGGCTATCTCCAGCGCTCGTTCGTCGGCTGCGTCTCGGACGTGGACCAGCGCGAGGCGCGCGAGGTGGGCGAAAAGGCGGTGCAGTTCGCCATGTGGGGGCAGAACGACGGTTCAGTCACCATCCAGCGCACCGGCTTTTACTCGGTGGATTACAAGCTGATGCCGCTGGAGTCGGTGGCCGGCAAGACCCGCACCATGGAAGACGAGTTCATCGCCGACAACGGCACCGACGTCACCGACGCCTTCCGCATGTACCTGCGCCCGCTGCTGGGCAAGGGCATGCCCGACGCCTTCCGCCTGCGCCTGAACCGGGTGCCCAAGGTGCTCAATCCTTGAGGCAGGGGCCTTGAGGAAGGGGGGCTTGAGGCAGGGGCCTTGAGGCAGGCCGTAACGCGCGGACGGCCGTACAGGACCTCGACGGCTCGGGGCGGGGGCTTCCCGGCCCTGGGCCGCGGCGCTCTCAGCGTTCGGTGGTCAGGGACAGCTTGGCGTAATCGGCGCGGCGATAGCTGTCGATCAGGGTGTGCACCTCGTCGGGCGGCAGGCCCAAATGGCGCAGGGTGACGCCGGCCAGTTGCAGGCTGCCTTCCAGGATTTCCGGCACCACCGCGGTGGCGCCCGCTTGTTCCAGGCCGCGCGCCTGCAGGCGGTCGCGGGCGCGCACCAGAATATGGGCGGTGGGGAACTGGGCGCGCAGGCGCGGGACCAGCTTTTCGCGGCCCGATCCCGCGTCGATGGTCAGCACCAGGGCGCGGGCGCGGGCGGCGCCCACCGCCCTCAGCACCTCGACCTTGCGGATGTCGCCGAAGAACACCGACGCGTTGTCGCCGTTGCCGTCGCGCAGGCGCGACACCAGGCGGGGGTCGCGGTCGATGGCCACGTAAGGAATTCCCAGTTCCCGCAGGATGCCGGCGACGATCTGGCCGACCCGGCCGAAGCCGACGATGATCACGTGGCCGGCCATGTCGTGGCAGTCGCGGTCGGGCGCCACCGCCGCGCCTTCCGCCTGGCGGCGGCGGTGCGCCACCCAGTCGCCCAGCATGGCCAGCGCCGGCGTCACTGCCATGCTGACCGCCACCACCGAGGTCAGCAGCTCGATGTCGGTGCCGGAAATCAGCTCGGCCTGACCGGCGCGGGCCAGAACCACGAAGGCGAACTCGCCACCCTGGGCCAGCAGCAGGCCCAGATGCAGCGAGGTGATCAGCGGAAAGCGGAAGATCAGGGCAAGCACGGTCAGGACGGCGGTCTTGCCCAGCACCAGCAAGGCCACGCCGCTGGCGATGTCGGGCAGGTCCACCACCAGCTTGGCGGGATCGACCGTCATGCCCACGGTCAGGAAGAACAGGCCCATCAACAGGCCACGCACCGGCTGCAGGTCGGCTTCCACCTGATGGCGGTACTCGGTGCTGGCCAGCATGACGCCGGCCAGGAAGGCGCCCAGCGACAGCGACAGGCCGGCGGCCTCGGTGGCGAAGCTGGTGCCGACCACCGCCAGCAGGGCGGCGGCCACGAACACCTCGGGCTGGTGGGTGGCGCTGACCACATGGAACAGCGGTCGCAGGGCCAGGCGCGACACCAGGAAGATGGTGGTCATCGCCGCCACCGACTTGGCCACGGCCAGCGCCTGGGTCCACGCCATCGTCAGCTCGCCCTGCTGGCCCAGTTGGGGAATGACCACCAGCAGCGGCACCACGGCCAGATCTTGCAGGATCAGCACCGCCACCGCCAGGCGGCCCACCTGGGAATTCAGCTCGCTGCGTTCGGACAGGAGTTGCAGGACGAAAGCGGTGGAGGAGAACGCCAAGGCCACGCCGACCACGCCGGCGCCGTCGATGTCCAGGCCGATCCAGTTCATCACCGCGGCGGCCAGGAAGCCGGTGACCAGCACCTGTGCGGTTCCCAGCCCGAAGATGAAGTGGCGGATGACGCGCAGGCGCTCCCACGACAGCTCCAGCCCGATCATGAACAGCAGGAAGACGATGCCCAGCTCGGCCAGGTGGCGCGCCCCGTCCTCGTCGCTCAATAAGCCCAGGCCGGCCGGGCCGACCACGCTGCCCGCCAGCAGATAGCCAAGCACCGGCGACAGCCGCAGCCGGTGGCACAGCGGCGACACGATCACGGCGATAGCCAGGAAAATCAGCGCATCGCGCAGGATGCCGTGGTCCAAATCGCGGGCCTTTCGTTGCGTGTGTTTCTTTCTAACTAAGCTGTCTCGGGGCAGGAATTAAGGGAAAATGCTTATGACGTGGGGAAACAGCCCCATGCGCCCCTGGACAACGGCCCACAGCACTTTTAAACCCGAAGGATAAAGCACCAGGCAAGGGGCAAGGCGCGTGATCGAGAACATGAACGTCGCCGTGCTGGTTTTGTCGGGCCTGGTGGCCGTCAGTATCTTTTCGAGCCTGCTGTCGTTCCGCATCGGCGCCCCCCTGCTGCTGGTCTTCCTGGGCGTCGGCCTGCTGGCCGGCGACGGCGGCATCGGCGGCATCCGGTTCGGCGACGCCGGCACCGCCTATATGATCGGCAGCGTGGCCCTGGCGGTGGTGCTGTTCGATTCGGGCTTCCACACACCGCTTCGGTCATTGCGCACCGCCGCCTTGCCCTCGTTGTCGCTGGCGACCGTGGGCGTGGTGCTGACGGCGCTCATCGTGGCCGTGCCCGCCCGTTACCTGCTGCACCTGTCGTGGACCGAGGGCATGCTGCTGGGGGCCATCGTCGGCTCGACCGACGCGGCGGCGGTATTCTTCCTGCTGCGTGTGGGCGGCATCCATGTCCGCGACCGCGTGCGCTCGATCCTGGAAATGGAATCGGGGTCCAACGACCCCATGGCCATCTTCCTGACCCTGGTGCTGATTCACTTCCTGGTCGGGCGCGACAGCCATGACGGCTTCGGCATGCTGGTGCTGACCGATTTCGTCATGCAGTTCGGCATCGGCGGCATCGCCGGACTGGCGGGCGGCGCCGTCATCGTCCAGGCGGTCAACCGGCTGGGCATCGAACGCAGCCTGCTGCCCATCGCCGGGCTGTCGCTGGCGATGATGCTGTTCGCCGCCACCGCCATGGCGGGCGGGTCGGGTTTCCTGGCCGTCTACGTCGCCGGGCTGGTGGCGGGCAATGCCCGGCTGGTGGCGCCCGACACCATGCGGCGCTTCCAGGACGGCGTCACCTGGCTGGCCCAGATCGCCATGTTCGTGACCCTCGGCCTGCTGGCCAGCCCGGCGGAATTCCCTCCCCTCATCCTGCCCAGCCTGGGCGTGGCCTTCGTGCTGATCTTCATCGCCCGCCCCATCGCGGTGTGGGTGGGGGTGCTGCCGTTCCGCATGACCCGCAACGAAACCGCCTTTGTCGGCTGGGTGGGGCTGCGCGGCGCGGTGGCCATCCTGCTGGGCATCCTGCCCATCATCTCGGGCATGGAAAACGGCCGCCTGTTCTTCAACGTCACCTTCCTGGTGGTGCTGGTGTCGCTGGCGGTGCAGGGCTGGACCATCGGGCCGGTGGCGCGCTGGCTGGGCCAGGTGGTGCCGCGCCGCATCGGCCCGGTCGAGCGCATGGAACTGGAGATCCCCGGCGCCGGCCACGAATTGGTCGCCTATCGCATCGTGCCCCATTCGCTGGTGGCCCAGGGCCACCGCCTGCCGCGCTGGGCGTCGCCGTCGCTGGTGGTGCGCGATGGCCGCTCGCTGTTGGGGTCGGGCGTGCCGACGCTGAAACCGGGCGATCTGGTGTGGCTGTTCGCCAAGCCCGAACGCGTCCCCCATCTGGACCGCCTGTTCGCCAGCCCGGCGCTGGCCGCCGAAGCCGATCGCGAATTCTTCGGCGATTTCCCCCTCGACCCGCGCGCCCGCATGGACGTGCTGGCGCTCATGTACGGCCTGCCGGTGCCCGAGGAGGTGCGCGAGGTCACCATCGGCCAGTGGCTGGAATGGTCGCTGGGCACCACGCCGGGCATCGGCGACCGCGTGGCGCTGGGCGAGGTGGAGCTGATCGTGCGCGCGCTCAGCGCCGACGACGCCATCACCGAGGTCGGACTGGCCGCCGAACCCACCAGCGTGGACAAGCCGCGCCTTCCGCTGTTCCCCTCGGGCCGCGAGGTGCGCGAACACCTGCGCCGCTGGCGCGGCCGGCGCCGCCGCGCCGATCATTGAGGGAGGCACCCTCTCGACGGGCGGAGGCGCGGGCGGCGCGCGGCCAACAAAACACCCCCTGCCGTCACCGGCAGGGGGTGTTTTCGTTTCAGCAGGTTACTGCTTCATCTGCCACACGGCGGGCGAACGCCACATGCGGGCCTTGAGCAGCTCGCGCTGGCACTTGAACTCGCCCGGCAGACGATCCAGGAACTTGTCGAACAGGTCTTCCTGGCTGCGCGCCTCGACCACGCCGGCATCGCGCTCGATGGTCATCAGTTCCTGGAACTTGTCCTTCGGATAGTCCAGGCCCTTCCACTCGAGGTCGTCATAGGTCGGCACGTGGCCGAACGGGCTTTCCACCGCCGGGGCACGGCCGTGGACGCGGTCCACGATCCACTGCAGCACGCGCATGTTGTCGCCGAAGCCCGGCCACATGAACTTGCCGTTGGCGTCCTTGCGGAACCAGTTGACGCGGAAGATGGCCGGCGGGTTGTTGACCTTGCGGCCCATCTCCAGCCAGTGGCTGAAATAGTCGGCCATGTTGTAGCCGCAGAACGGCAGCATGGCGAACGGGTCGCGACGGATGGCGGCCTGGCCGACGGCGGCGGCGGTGGCCTCCGAACCCATGGTGGCGGCCAGATAGACGCCGTGCACCCAGTCGAAGGACTGGTACACCAGCGGCATGGTCTTCGACAGGCGGCCGCCGAAGATGAAGGCCGAGATCGGCACGCCGGCCGGGTTTTCCCAATCCGGGTCCACCGACGGGCACTGGCCGACCGGGGCAGTGAAGCGGGCGTTCGGATGGGCGGCCGGCTCGGTCGAGTCCGGGGTCCAGTCGCGGCCCTTCCAGTCGATCAGGTGGGCGGGCTTCTCCTCGCTGATGCCTTCCCACCACACGTCACCGTCGTCGGTCAGCGCGACGTTGGTGAAGATGGAGTTCTTGGCGCACGCCGCCATGGCGTTGGCGTTGGTGTGATAGCCGGTGCCCGGGGCGACGCCGAAGAAGCCGGCTTCCGGGTTGATGGCGTAGAACTTGCCGTCGGCGCCGGGCTTGATCCAGGCGATGTCGTCGCCGACGGTCCAGATCTTCCAGCCCTCGAAGGCGGCCGGCGGCTGCAGCATGGCGAAGTTGGTCTTGCCGCAGGCGGACGGGAAGGCGGCGGCCACGTAGGTCTTCTCGCCCTCGGGGTTTTCCACGCCGACGATCAGCATGTGCTCGGCCAGCCAGCCCTCGGTGCGGCCCATGGTGGAGGCGATGCGCAGCGCGAAGCACTTCTTGCCCAACAGCGCGTTGCCGCCGTAGCCCGAGCCATACGACCAGATGGTGCGCTCTTCGGGGAAGTGGCTGATGGTGATGTTGTCGGGATCGCACGGCCAGGCGACGTCCTTCTCGCCGTTCGCCAGCGGCTTGCCGACCGAGTGCAGGCACTTGACGAACTCGCCGTCCTTGCCCAGCAGGTCCAGCACGGCCTGACCCATGCGGGTCATGATGCGCATGTTGGTGCAGACATAGGGGCTGTCGGTGATCTCGACGCCGATATGGGCGATGTCCGAACCCAGCGGACCCATGGAGAACGGCACCACGTACATGGTGCGGCCCCGCATGCAGCCGTCGTACAGCTTGCCCATGCGGGACTTCATCTCGGCGGGGGCGACCCAGTTGTTGGTCGGGCCGGCGTCATCCTTGCTGGCGCAGCAGATGAAGGTGCGGTCCTCGACGCGGGCGACGTCGCGCGGGTCGGAGCGGCAGAGATAGGAATTGGGGCGCTTGGCCTCGTTCAGCTTGATCATCGTGCCGCCGGCGACCATCAGTTCGCACAGGGCATCGTACTCCCGCTCGGAGCCGTCACAGATGTGGATGGCGTCGGGCTTGCACAGCTTCGCCATCTCGTCGATCCACGCCAACAGAGTGGCATTGACCGTGCTGCCGCCGGGAATACCGAGTTTCGTCATGATTACCGTTCTCCATCCCATTGATGGTGGCCGTTTCCATATGGCCCCAGAGACTTGGCCCCGCGTGTTTCAGCGGGGCGCACCTTGGTCGCGGGGATCGACCGCCGAGAATGGCGCGAGATACCTCGCGCCGCCGCCGTGAAGAGGTGCCGAAGATAGCCTTCCCGCGAGGCGCGGGCAATGGCCTTAGTGTGGCAGGGTTACCTCCAAAGGCTTAGCCGAACGACACGCTCAGGGATTCGGCCAAGGCCGCGCGAAGCTGCTCGGGGCTTTCCACCGGGGCGCGAAAACAAAGCCGTCTGGATTGGTCGGCATTGGCCAGATCGGCGCCGTCGGCATCGAGCGCGGCGACGCGCCAGCCCTCCGGCAGCGGGTGGCTGGCATTGGCCTGCTCCACCAGGGCCGCTTCGGCGGCGGTCAGGGCGGCGATCGTTTCGGGGCGCAGGCCGAAGGGGGCGGGAAACCACACGGCGCGGCCGAAGCCGCCGACGAAATGGGCGCGCTCGGCCGCGACCCGCCAGATGGAGAAGTCGGCGAAGCCGGCATACAGCGCGGCGCCCGGGTGGCGGGCCAGGAAGCGGGCGCGGAGGTCGCCGTCGTCAACCGCCGGCGCCGCCCGTCCGGTCAGGGTGACGCGGGGGCCGGTCTGCGGGTTGGCAAGGCCGTCGGTACCGTCCAGCAGCAGCGAGCAGCGGCCGTCCGCGGCCAGGTTGCGGGTGTGGTCCGCCAGCCCCGACAAGAGCAGGATGGGCGACAGGTCGTGATCGAACGCCACCGTCACCAGCGAGGCATAGGGCGCGCCGTCCTCCAGCACGGTGGCCAGCGTCGCCTTGCGGCAGGCGCGCGCCACCTGGCGCAACGCGCGCCGGTTGTCGTCGGGCAACGGGATTTGATCAGGATCATGGGCCATGGCGTCGATCATGCGTTAACGTTTACCATGCGCGACCCGGCGGCAACATGCCGCATGGGTGGCCTTATGGACTCATTCGGGAAGGATCATCGCAGATGAAGACGTTGCTGGGAACCGTGCTCGGCCTGACCCTGGCGGCGCTGTCGCTGCCCGCGGCAGCCGGCGACGCCAAGATCGGCGCCATCGAGATCAAGGACGCCTGGGCGCGTGCCACGCCCGCGCGCGCACCGGCCGGCGGCGCCTTCGTCACCATCACCAACACCGGCACCGCCACCGACAACCTGCTGGGCGCCAGCGCCAAGGTCTCCAAGACGGTGGAACTGCATACCCACATCGCCCAGGGCGACGTCATGCGCATGGTGGCGGTGGGCAGCATCGAGCTGCAGCCGGGCAAGACCGTGGCCATGGCGCCGGGCGGCCTGCACATCATGCTGATCGGCCTGCACGAGCCGCTGAAGGAGGGCACCAGCTTCCCGCTGGAACTGGACTTCGCCCAGGCCGGCAAGGTGACCGTGACCGTGGACGTCAAGCCGGTGGGGGCCATGGGGCCGGGGGCCGGCATGGTGCACGACCCGGTCGCCCATCAAAGCCACATGCAGGACCCGGCGCACAAGGCGATGCACGAGCAGATGCACGGCAAGGGCAACTGAGGCCCGGAAAAGTTAAGCCCCCTTCCCTTGGGGGGAGGGAAGGGGGCGTCCGGCCGGGAACGTTGGGGGGTGGGGCAGGAAACATCCCCGGCGGGATGTGTCAGCGGTTTCGTTTGGTCTCGGGCCAAAACATCTGGGCGGCAAGGTTGGCTGCCATCGCGGCGATGATCGCCGGATCGGACTTGGGGGCCGGCGGTTCGGTCCCGCGTGCCGGTCCTTCCCGTCCTGTCGCCGCCAGGGGCGCTTTCACCTGGGCCTCCGTGCCAATCTCCAGTGACGCCATCATGCCGTGCGAATGCGAACTGCGTTCGCGCCCCGCTTAAGGGGGCGGCCAACGGGCTATAACAATCGTATGAATGGGGGCGCTTTTTGCCTTTGTCCGATCAAAAAAGTCGGACTAGCGGGGCGCGCGTTCCATCAGTTCCAGCGCCTGCGCCCGAGTGCGGGGCAGGGGCGCATCCGCCGCCAGCCATCCGCGCTGGCGCGCCATCAATCCCAGCTCCAGCAGCAAGGGCGGCCTGAGCCGGGCCTGGGCCAGCGCGTCGGCGTCGGCCAGCACGTCCTCGGGCGTGCCCTGGCGGATGACCCGGCCGCCGACGAACAGCGCCACGCTGTCGGCCCACGACCACGCCAGGTCCACGTCATGGGTGGTGAAGGCCAGGGTGGCGCCGCCCGCGCGCAGCCGGTCCAGCGCCGCCAGCAGGTGAACGGCGCCGAACTGGTCCAGTCCGGCGGTGGGTTCGTCCAGCAACAGCACCTCGGGCCGCATGGCCACCGCGCCGGCGATGGCGACGCGCTTCTTCTGGCCGAACGACAGCATGTGGGTGGGGCGCTCGGCCAGATCGGCGATGCGCAGGGCGGCCAGCGCCTCGTCCACCCGCTCGCGGGTCTCGGCGTCGGACAGGCCCAAATTGAGGGGGCCGAACGACACGTCCTCGGCCACCGAAGGCGCGAACAGTTGATCGTCGGGTTCCTGCAACACCAGCCCGACTCGGCGGCGCCACGCGGCCAGGGCGGCGCGGCCATAGGATTGGACGGCGCCGTCCAGCCGCACCTCGCCGGCCTGGGGGCGCAGCGTCCCGTTCAGGTGCATCAGAAGCGTGGTCTTGCCGGCGCCGTTGGGACCCAGGATGGCGAGGCGCCGGTTGCGCGCCACCGTCAGGTCCAGGCCCGACAGGGCGGGCACGCCGCCGGGATAGGCATAGCCGAGGCCGCGCGCCTCGAGGATCACATCCATGCTCCCGCCCCTCCCAAGGCGATCAACAGGGCGGCGATAAGGGCAAGGGCGGGCGCGCTGGCCGGGCGGGCCGGCGACAGCGTGCGCAGCGACCCGTCGAAGCCGCGCGCCGCCAGTCCCTGTTCCAGCCGGCGGGCGCGGTCAAGCGCGCGCGGCAGCAAGGCGGCGGCCAGCAGGCCGGTGGAGCGGATGCGCCGCCGCCAGCCGGTGGTCCCCAGGCGGGATTCCTGGCTGGCATGGATGGCGGCGGCGGTGTCGAGCAGGACGAACAGCAGGCGATAGGTGGTCAGCGCCACCTCCGCCACCTCGGCCGGCAGGCCCAGGCGGCGCAGCCCCTGCACCAGTTCCGAGGCCGGGGTGGTCACGGTCAGCAACAGCAGCGCCGACACCGCCGCCATGGCCCGCAGCACCAGATGCCCGGCATGGACGGCGCCCTCGGCCGACAGGTGCAGCCCCTGGGGGCCGCCCTGCACCAGCAAGGTGGCGGCGCCGGTCAGGATGAAGGCCAGCGGACCCAGCGCCAGCCGGGCCAGGGCGCCGGGCGGGGTGCCGGCGGCCAGCGCGGCGCTGACCGCGATGGCCAGAACCAGCACGCCGCCCGGCCATGGCGGCAGCGCCAGGGCCAAGGCCAGGAGCCCCAGCGACAACAGGGATTTTTCCGCCAGCGAGCGTGTCCGCCAACGGCTGGTATGGGCCAGCCGGTCGGAGGAGATCATTGCCGGCGCTTTCCCCGCACATAGCCCAGCACATAGCCCAGCACGCCGGCGCCCAGCGCCGCTTGCAGGGCGAAGAACAGGCTCTCGATCTCGCCCGAGGGCGGCGACCACAGGGGTTCGAACCACGGCTGGTAGCCGGTTTCGGCGATGGCATCCTTGGCGGCGCCGTCGGCCCCGCCATATTCGCCGGGCAGGTTCAGCAGCATGGGGGCGGCGACGATGGCGGCCGCCGCCGTCAGCAGCAGGGCATTGGTCGTACGGGTCATCACGCCTTCACCTCCACGCCGGACGCCTTGATGCCGGTCCCGCCCAGGCGGGTGGACAGGGCATTGACCACCACCACCGTCAGCAGGCCCTCGGCCACCGCCAGCGGCACCTGGGTGAGGGCGAAGATGCCGGCGAACTTGGCGAAGGCGCCGCCATAGCCGGTGGTGGCGTCGGGGAAGGCCAGCGCCAACTGGACCGAGGTCACGAGATAGGTGCCCAGATCGCCGGCGAACGCCCCCAGGAACACCGCCAGCGCGGTGGGCGCGCCCAGCTTGCCGGCCAGCTTCCACACGCCCCAGGCGATCCACGGGCCGGCAATGGCCATGGAAAACACGTTGGCGCCCAGCGTGGTCAGGCCGCCATGGGCCAGCAGCAGGGCCTGGAACAGCAGCACGATGGTGCCCAGCACGCTCATCACCGCCGGTCCCATGGTGATGGCGCCCAATCCGGTGCCCGTGGGATGCGAGCACGAGCCGGTCACGCTGGGCAGCTTCAGCGCCGACAGCACGAAGGCGAACGCCCCCGCCGCGCCCAGGCTGAGGCGCGCCTCGGGGTGCTCGGCCAGCACGGTTTTCAGGCGCCGCGCGCCCATCACCACGAATGGCACCGACACCGCTGTCCATCCCGCCGCATGGGCGACGGGAAGAAAACCTTCCATGATATGCATTTCTATCCACCTTCAACCGCGAAAGCGGGCGCACAGCCGACCCGAACATCGGAGGGCTTCACCGTCCCGGGACACCCCGCCCGGAACAGCGTGCGCACGCACGTGCGATGGCAGGTCTCCTGGCTTGCGGGTCATGGGTTCCGGCATAGCCTTCCCGGCTTTGATCGTCGCACGGTGGATTTCGTGGACGGGCCAGTGGCGTCGCGAACGACCGGAACCTCTCCGCTTACAGTTGCGGGGGCAGCCCCGGCATAGGCCGCCTTTTCGGCCGCCGCACCGGGTTCCCTTTTCACCCCTTGGCAACGACGTTGCCTTGGGGAACCATCGGAGCGGACTATAATTTCGCCCCAATCGGGGTGTCAATTCCCGCGAAAGGTTTAATTTGGCGGCGGGGGGTTGCCAGGTCTTTCCGATTCGGTAACCCTTCGGCCCTGCGGTTTCCCAGCGAGGTATCACTCCAGTGACGTACACGATCGCTCTGGTCGACGATGACCGCAACATCCTCACTTCGGTGTCCATGGCGCTGGAGGCGGAGGGCTTCAAGGTCCGCACCTATACCGACGGCGCCGACGCCCTGCGTGGCCTGACCAGCCAGCCGTCGGACCTGGCCGTGCTGGACATCAAGATGCCGCGCATGGACGGCATGGAATTGTTGCAGCGCCTGCGCAAGCAATCGGCCATCCCGGTGATCTTCCTGACCTCGAAGGACGACGAGGTGGACGAGTTGCTGGGCCTGCGCATGGGGGCGGACGACTACATCAAGAAGCCGTTTTCCCAAAAGCTGCTGATCGAGCGCATCCGCGCCCTGCTGCGCCGGCTGGAGGCATCGGCGGAAGCCGAGCCGGCCGCCGGCTCGACCCTGGCGCGCGGCGAGCTGGTGCTGGACCAGGCCCGCCACGTCTGCACCTGGAAGGGGCAGAAGGTGGACCTCACGGTCACCGAATTCCTGATCCTGAAATCGCTGGCCCAGCGGCCGGGCCACGTCAAGAACCGCGACCAGTTGATCGACGCGGCCTATGGCGAACACATCTATGTGGACGACCGCACCATCGACAGCCACATAAAGCGCCTGCGCAAGAAGTTCCGCGAGGTGGACGACACCTTCGCCCACATCGAGACCCTGTACGGCGTCG
Organism: Pseudomonadota bacterium; assembly: GCA_023426365.1. Lineage (GTDB taxonomy): Bacteria > Pseudomonadota > Alphaproteobacteria > Rhodospirillales > Magnetospirillaceae > Magnetospirillum. The sequence continues at coordinate 44,461 of JAFAAW010000083.1, read as the reverse complement.
GCTATCGCTATCGTGACGATTCGCTCTGAGCCGGCGGGCCGCGCCGGCGGCCGGGGTGCCCCCCCTGCCGCGGGGCAGGACGGAGCCCCGCCGCGGCGCCGCTTCCGGCGCTGGCGGCCGCTGAAATCGCCGCTGACCCGGCGCATCCTGGCGGTCAACCTGATCGCGCCCATTCTGCTGGTGGCGGGCCTGTTCTACATGGACCGCTACAAGCAGGGCCTGATCCAGAGCGAGCTTGCCGGCCTTGCCACCCAGGCCGAGATGGTGGCCGGCGCGGTGGGCGAGGGCGCGGTCAGCGAACAGGCGCTGGGCTTCTTGGAGCTTAATCCCGAACTGGCGCAGCAGATGGTGCGCCGCCTGGCCGAACCGGCCCAGGTGCGCGCCCGGCTGTTCGACGCGGTGGGCGACCTGGCCGCCGATTCCCGCTTCCTGCTGTCGGTCAAGGGCAACATCCAGATCGAGGAATTGCCGCCCCCCGCCGGCCACGGCCTGCAGGCCGAGGTGGTGCGCTGGTGGGACGGCCTGTCCACCTGGATGCCCGAGGACGCCACGCTGCCCCATTACGTCGAGCACGCCCACGACCGCGCCGAGAACTGGCCCGAGGCCATGGCGGCGCTGGCCGGGCGCACCCAGTCGGCGGTGCGTTGGCGCTCGGGCGGGCTGGTGCTGTCGGTGGCGGTGCCGGTGCAGCGCTACAAGCAGGTGGTCGGCGCCCTGGTGGTGCAGGCCGACGGCCGCGCCATCGCCAAGAGCCTGTTCCAGGTGCGGTTGAACATCCTGCAGATTTTCGTGGTCTCGCTGGCCATCACCACCGCGCTGTCCTTCTACATGGCGGGCACCATCGCCCGGCCCATCCGCCGTCTGGCCCTGGCCGCCGAGCAGGTGCGCCACGGCCACGGCCGCCGCGCCAAGATCCCCGATTTCGGCACCCGCCACGACGAGATCGGCGAGCTGTCGCTGGCGTTCAAGGAGATGACCGAGGCGTTGTGGACCCGCATGGACGCCATCGAACGCTTTGCCGCCGACGTCGCCCACGAGATCAAGAACCCGCTGACCAGCGTGCGTTCGGCGGTGGAAACGGCGGCGCGCCTGACCGATCCCGAAAAGCAGCGCAAGCTGCTGGCCATCGTCCAGGACGACGTGGAACGCCTGAACCGCCTGATCACCGACATTTCCGACGCCTCGCGCATCGACGCCGAATTGTCGCGCGCCGAGACAGAGCCGGTGGCGGTGTCCGCCATGCTGGAAACCCTGGGCGATATCTATGGCAGCACGGCCGAGGACGGCGGTGTGCGTTACGCTGTCCAGGTGCCCCAGGGCGACCCGCTGGTGGTGGCCGGCATCGAGGGCCGGCTTGTCCAGGTGCTGCGCAACCTGATCGGCAATGCCGCCTCATTCAGCCCGCCCGGCGGCACCATCCGCCTGTCGGCCGAGCGCGAGGGCAAGTTCGTGCGCATCCATGTGGAGGACGACGGCCCCGGCATCCCCGACAACAAGCTGGACGCCATCTTCGACCGTTTCTATTCCGAACGGCCGCAGACGGAAAAGTTCGGCACCCATTCCGGCCTGGGCCTGTCCATCTCGAAGCAGATCGTCCAGGCCCATGGCGGCCTGATCTGGGCCGAGAACCGCCCCGAAGGCGGCGCCCGGTTCGTGGTGAAGCTGCCGTCGGCGCGGTAGGGCGGAGGGGTTGGCGGAAGGGCGGGGATTGACTCCCCCGCTTGTGCGCTCCACCCTGCTCTCATGCACTTGGTTCATGCCACCAGTGTCGAGATCGGCGGCCATGCCGTCCTGATCCGCGGCCCCTCCGGCGGAGGCAAGTCCGATCTGGCCCTGCGCCTGATCGACGGCGGTGCCGTGCTGGTGGCCGATGACCAGACCGCCGTCAGCAACGATGGCGGCCGCCTGTTCGTCGGCGTCCCCGACGCCATCGCCGGCCTGCTGGAGGTTCGCGGCGTCGGCATCGTGCGGGTGCCGCACCGGGCGCGGGCGCCGCTGGCGCTGGTGGTCGATCTGGTGGCACCGAAGGATATGGAGCGCCTGCCCGAGCCGTCCTCGGCCCAGCTTTTGGGGGTGATGGTGCCGCGCGTGGCGCTGGCCCCCTTCGAGGCGTCAACCCCGGCGAAGGTTCGCCTTGCGATGCTTTCAGCAACGCGAGATATAATGCGGCCGTGATGACGGATTCAAATGACTTCCCCGATCCCCACCGTTCACCCTCCGCGCCTGCCCAGGCAGCCGCGCCGGAGCGCGCCGATCCCGGCCGGGTGGTGATCGTCACCGGGCTGTCGGGTGCCGGCAAGACGTCGGCGCTCAAGGTGCTCGAGGATCTGGGGTACGAGGCGGTGGACAACCTGCCGGTCAGCCTGCTGACCAGTCTGGTGCGTCCGGGCAGCGATTCCGTCGCCACCCGCCCGCTGGCGGTGGGCATCGACATCCGCACCCGCGATTTCGGCGTCGAGCATGTCTGTCAGGCGCTGGATGCGCTGGCGGCCGATAACGGCCTGGACGTGCGCGTGCTGTTCCTGGATTGCGACGACGACGTGGTGCGCCGCCGCTTCACCGAGACCCGGCGCCGCCACCCGCTGGCGGTGGACCGCCCGCTGATCGACGGCATCCGCCACGAACGCACGCTGGTGTCGCCGCTCAAACGTCGCGCCGACGTGGTGTTCGACACCTCGGCGCTGGCGCCGGGCGAGTTCAAGCGCGTGCTGGCCGGTCATTTCGGCCAGGCCGCCGAACCGGGGCTGATGGTGTTCGTCACCTCGTTCGCCTATCGCAACGGCTTGCCGCGCGAGGCGGATCTGGTGTTCGACGTCCGCTTCCTGTCCAATCCGCATTACGTGCCGGACCTCAAGCCGCTGACCGGCCGCGATGCCGGCGTGGCCGGCTATGTGGCGGCGGATGCGGCGTTTCCGGCCTTCTTTCGCTCTCTGACCGACCTGCTGGCGCCGTTGCTGCCCAGGTTCGCCGCCGAGGGCAAGAGCTACCTGACCATCGCCGTCGGCTGCACCGGCGGACGCCACCGCTCGGTCTATGTGGCCGAGCGACTGGCGGCATGGTTGACGGGGCGGGGGGTCCGCATCGAGCTGCGTCACCGCGAGCTCGAGGAAGGGGGAGTTTGACAAGGGGATGGCTATGATCGGATTGGTACTTGTCACCCATGGCCGGCTTGCCGACGAACTGGTCGCGGCCATGGAACATGTGGTCGGCCCGCAGCCCAACGTGGCCTCGGTGTGCATCGGCCCCGAGGACGACATGGAGCAGCGCCGCAACGACATCCTGGAGCAGGTCGCCAAGTGCGACGACGGCGCCGGCGTGGTGGTGCTGACCGACATGTTCGGCGGCACGCCGTCCAACCTGGCGATTTCCATCATGGACAAGGCCAAGGTCGAGGTGATCGCCGGCGTCAACCTGCCCATGCTGATCAAGCTGGCCAGCGTGCGCCATTCCGAGCCGCTGGCCAATGCCGTCGCCGCGGCCCAGGAGGCCGGGCGCAAATACATCAACGTCGCCTCCAAATTGCTCACTCAGGACCGGAAATGACCGACGCCACCACCACGGGCGGTGACCTCAAGCGCACGGCGACCATCTGTAATCGCCGTGGCCTGCATGCCCGCGCGGCCGCCAAGTTCGTCAAGCTGGCCGCCACCTTCGATGCCCAGGTCCAGGTGTCCCATCGCGGCACCGAGGTTTCCGGGCTGTCGATCATGGGCCTGATGATGCTGGCCGCCGCCCCCGGCTGCTGCATCGAACTGCGCGCCGAAGGGGCGCAGGCGGTGGCGGCGCTGGACGCATTGTGCGGACTGATCGCGCAAAAGTTCGACGAGGAAGACTAGGCCCCCTACATAACGACAAAAGACCCCAGGGACGGACGCGTTCGAGAAGGAGACGGATGAAGCCCACAATCCACGCCGACACCGAAACGCCCCGTGCCCCGATTCCCGCCGCCGCGGCCGCCGAGATCGTTTTCGACGGCACCGGCGTCAGCCGGGGCATCGCCATCGGCACGATCCATCGCCACGATTCCGAGGCGGTCACCGTGGCCGAATACCGCCTGTCGGCCAATCGGGTCGAGGCGGAACTGGCCCGCTTCAGCGACGCCGCCGAGCGCGCCGGCCGCCAGGTCGCCCAATTGCAGGTCAAGGCCGAGGGGCTGGAGGGCGCCGCCGCCGAGGAACTGGGCTATCTGCTGGAAGCCTATCAGCAGATGTTGCGCGGCTCGCGGCTGATCCGCGGCGTGCGCGGGCGCATCGAGAACGACCGCATCAATGCCGAGGCCGCCGTCCAGCGCGAGATCGACGAGATCGCGCGCGGCTTCGAGGCCATGGACGATTCCTATCTGTCGGCCCGCGTCGCCGACATCCGCGACCTGGGCCGGCGGCTGATCCGCAACCTGACCGGCGCGCCCTATCGCCCGTTCCAGGTGCTGCCCCGCAACGCCATCATCCTGGCCGAGGAACTGACCCCCGCCGACACCGCCCTGCTCGACCCGCGCCAGGTGGCCGGCCTTGCCACCGTGCTGGGCGGCGCCGAAAGCCACACCGCCATCATGGCCCGCTCGCTGGGCCTGCCCGCGGTGCTGGGCGTGGCCGGGCTGATGAAGGGGGTGCGTTCGGGCGATCTGGCCATCATCGACGGCCGCGCCGGCAAGGTCATCGTCAATCCGCGCCCGGAACTGCTCGAGGAATACCGCCGCCACCGCGCCGCCTTCCTGCGCGGCCGCCGCGCCCTGGCCCGCCTGCGCGACCTGCCGGCGGTGACTCGCGACGGCGCGCGCATCCAGTTGCAGGCCAATATCGAACTGCCGGGCGAGGTGGAATCGGTGCTGGCGGCGGGGGCCGAGGGCATCGGCCTGCTGCGCTCCGAATTCCTGTTCATGAACCGCGACGACATCCCCGGCGAGGACGAGCAGTTCCTGATCCTCAAGGAGCTGATCACCCGCATGGCCGGGCGGCCGGTGACCATCCGTACGCTGGACGTGGGCGGCGACAAGCTGGCGCGCGGCTTGGGCATCCAGCCCGGCTCCAACCCGGCGCTGGGGTTGCGGGCGGTGCGGCTGTCGCTGTCGCAGCCCGAACTGTTCGATGCGCAATTGGCCGCCTGCCTGCGCGCATCGGTCTATGGTCCCATCAAGATCCTGATTCCCATGGTCGCCACCGTCGAGGAGATGCGGGCGGTGCGCGAGGCGGTGGACCGGGTGGTCAAGCGGCTGCGCCGCCAGGGCGTGCCCATGTCCGACCCGCTGCCGCCGGTGGGGGTGATGATCGAGGTGCCGGGCGCGGCGCTGGCCGCCGACGCCCTGGCGTGGCATGCGGATTTCTTCGCCATCGGCACCAACGACCTGACCCAGTACACCCTGGCCATCGACCGGACCGACGAAACGGTGGCCCACCTTTACAATCCGCTGCACCCGGCGGTGCTGCGCCTGATCCAGTTCTCGGCCGAGGCGGCGCTGCGCGCGCGCATCCCGGTCTGCGTCTGCGGCGAGGTGGCGGGCGATCCCCGCTTCACCGCCCTGCTGCTGGGTCTGGGCATTCGCGACCTGTCCATGTCGGCCACCAACATCCCGGTGGTCAAACAGCGCATCCGCTCGCTGGACCTGGTGGCGGCCACCCGCCGCGCCCGCGTCATCATGGACCAGAGCGACAGCGCGCGTATCGCCCAGTTGCTCGACAGCTTCAACGACGGCGAGGGGTAAGGATGCGTTCACGGACATTGTCATTCGCGGTGGCGGCCCTGGTGGCGGCCTCCATGCCCGCCGCGGCCGGCGAGGCCTATCCGGCGGTGAACCTGCTCGACACTACCCGGACGGTGGCGGGCGAGGACATCCGCTACCCCACCACCGGCCCGGCCAAGGTGACCGCCCTTGTCGTCACCATCGCGCCGGGGGCGGAAACCGCACTGCACCACCATCCGGCGCCCATGTTCGCCTATATCCTGGATGGCGAGGTCAGCGTGGATTACGGCGCGGCGGGGCGGCGCGTCTTTCGCGCCGGCGACGCCCTTGTGGAGGCGATGGCGGTGCCGCACAAGGGCGTGAATACCGGCACGGTTCCGGTGCGCATCCTGGCGGTGTCCATGGGGGCCGAGGGGACCGCCAACGTGGTGCTGGACAAATAGCCGTCAGGCCGCCGCCGTGCTGACCCGGTTGCGCCCGGCCCGTTTCGCGGCGTACAGCGCCTCGTCGGCGCGGGCCAGCAGGTCGCCGATGGCCGGATAGGCCTCGGGGCCGCAGGCGGCGACGCCGATGCTGACGGTAAAGGACAGGCTTTCGCCATCGGGCAAGGCGGGGCGCAACTCTTCGACCATGCGGCGCAGGCGCTCGGCGATGGTGCGCGCGCCCTCGATGCCGGTGTTGGGCAGGGCGACGGCGAATTCCTCGCCGCCCAGGCGGCCCAGGATGTCCGGCTCGCGCAAGGCGGTGCGGCAGGCGCCGGCAAAGGCGCGCAGGGCCGCATCCCCCGCCGCGTGGCCCCAGCGGTCGTTGATGCCCTTGAAATGGTCCAGGTCCAGCGCCATCAGCGAAAAGCAGCGGCCCATGCGGCGGGCGTGCTCCAGCTCCATTCCGGCCAGGTGGTGGAAATGACGCAGGTTGGACACCCCGGTCAGCGGGTCGCGGCTGGCCAGCACCTCCAATTCCGCCACCTGCACCCGGGTGTCGCCGAAATCCTGCAGCGACAGGGCCAGGTCCTCGACCCCGCCGGTGGGCGACAGCACCACCGGCGCGCGCTCGATCACCATGCGCAGCAGCCCCTCCGCCGAGCCGGTGTCCAGGTGCCTGGGCGGCTCCACCGCATAGGCGCCCACCATCAGCCGGCCGGGGCCGGCGGGCAGCACCAGGCGTTGCCAGGTCTGGCGGGTGCCGTCGTCGAACAGCGCGGTATAGGAGCGCCACAGCGGCCGCATGATCCGGTGGGCATAGGCGTATTCGAAGGCCAGGATGCCCTTGCGGCCGGGCGACAGCACGTCGCTGGGCAGCGCGTCGATGGACTGGCCGGTCAGGTCGTTGCCGAACTGGATGGCGAAGGCGCGGCCGTAATGGCGATAGCGGCTGTGGCCGTCGTCCTCCACGTCGAGGACCAGCAGATGGTCGCGATGGGGGGCGAAGCGTTCGGCGGTGGCGGCGCCCGCCAGATCCCCGGCCGAGGCGGTGCGCCAGCGGCCGAACAGGTCGGCCAGCCGCGGGTCCAGAACCTTGCCCACCAGATGCGGCATCGTGTCACCCCCAGCCATCCGAAACCGCGGTCAGGGGTAGCACATTTGCCCCGGGGCGCAAACAGCGGGGCGGAGTGGGGCGGGGGGCAACGGGTTCAATCATTCCCACATAAACATATCTTTATATCATCGTTGCCTTTGCGGTGGCGGGCTGCTACAAGCATGCCCAGACAATTCCGCACGAAGGGCGCGACACCATGACCGACTACAAGGTTGCCGATATTTCCCTGGCCGAATGGGGCCGCAAGGAGCTGGACATCGCCGAGAGCGAGATGCCGGGCCTGATGGCCACCCGCGAGGAATACGGTCCCCAGCAGCCGCTCAAGGGCGCGCGCATCGCCGGCAGCCTGCACATGACCATCCAGACCGGCGTGCTGATCGAGACGCTGAAGGCGCTGGGCGCCGACATCCGCTGGGCGTCGTGCAACATCTTCTCGACCCAGGACCACGCCGCCGCCGCCATCGCCGCCGCCGGCATCCCGGTGTTCGCCGTCAAGGGCGAGACGCTGGAGGAATACTGGGACTATACCCACCGCATCTTCGAATGGGCCGACGGCGGCTGCCCCAACATGATCCTGGACGACGGCGGCGACGCCACCTTGCTGATCCATCTGGGCATGCGCGCCGAGAAGGATCTGGGCGTGCTGTCCAACCCGACCTGCGAGGAAGAGGAGGTGCTGTTCGCCTCCATCAAGAAGAAGCTGGCCACCGACGCCACCTTCTATTCCCGCAACGGCGCCGCCATCCGCGGCGTGACCGAGGAAACCACCACCGGCGTGCATCGTCTCTATGAGATGGAGAAGAAGGGCACCCTGCTGTGGCCGGCCATCAACGTCAACGATTCGGTCACCAAGTCCAAGTTCGACAACAAGTACGGCTGCCGCGAGTCGCTGGTTGACGGCATCCGCCGCGCCACCGACGTCATGCTGGCCGGCAAGGTCGCCGTGGTCGCCGGTTTCGGCGACGTGGGCAAGGGTTCGGCCGAATCGCTGGCCAGCCAGGGCTGCCGCGTGATCGTCACCGAGATCGACCCGATCTGCGCGCTCCAGGCCTGCATGGAAGGCTATGAGGTGGCGACCATGGAAGAGGCCGCGCCGCGCGGCGACATCTTCGTCACCACCACCGGCAACGTGGACGTGATCACCGTCGAGCACATGCGCGCCATGAAGGACCGCGCCATCGTGTGCAACATCGGCCACTTCGACAGCGAGATCCAGGTCGCCGGCCTCAAGAACTTCAAGTGGAACAACATCAAGCCGCAGGTGGACGAGATCCAGTTCCCCGACGGCAAGCGCATCCTGCTGCTGGCCGAGGGCCGTCTGGTCAACCTGGGCTGCGCCACCGGCCATCCCAGCTTCGTGATGTCGGCCAGCTTCACCAATCAGGTGCTGGCTCAGATCGAGCTGTTCTGCAATCCGGGCAAGTACGACCGCAAGGTCTACGTGCTGCCCAAGACCCTGGACGAGAAGGTGGCGGCGCTGCACCTGGCCAAGCTGGGCGCCACGCTGACCAAGCTCAACCAGCGTCAGGCCGAGTATATCGGCGTGGCGGTGGAAGGCCCGTTCAAGCCGGAAACCTACCGCTACTAAGCGGTCGGCTTCGGCCGGACATGCGAGGCCCCGCCGGCGACGGCGGGGCCTTTCGCGTTTGCGATGCACCCAACGCACGGCTGGGCTTCGCAGACGGCATTGCGGCATGCCTTACTTTTTGGTTAACGTACCTCATCCTTTTGTCGGAACCCTCGGAGTGGGCCGCGTGGCGGCAGTCATGAGGATCGACAGGGGGGTAAACATGGCACGATTCCATCTGCTCGCCGAAGCCGGCGTCGCGTCCCTTCCGGGTCTGGCTTATCTGGCCCTGGGGTTCATGATGGTTCTGGCGTGAATTGCTCGGGGCGGTACCGTTGCGGCGGGCCGCCCCGCGTGATTCGCCCCGCCCTTGAAGGTCGTCCGGCAAGTGACTCGGGCGGCTGAGAAAATGCAGCATCAATCGCTTGACTCTCGGGGCGTCCCGAGTATAGTTGCGCCCTCTCGCGCCGGGTTTGCCTTGCGCGTCAGCTAATTTTTTGCTCAGGACGAATCGTGATGTTCGCAGTCATTCAGACCGGCGGTAAGCAGTACAAGGTGGCCAAGGACGACGTGATCCGCGTCGAGAAGCTGGCCGGCGAAGCGGGCTCCGAGGTCGTGCTCGACCAGGTGCTGATGGTTGGCGAGAAGATCGGTGCCCCGGTCGTCGCCGGCGCCAAGGTGACCGCCACCGTGGTCGCCCAGGCCCGTGGCGAGAAGGTCATCATCTTCAAGAAGCGCCGCCGCCAGAATTCGCGCCGCAAGAACGGCCATCGCCAGGACATCACCATCCTGCGCATCACCGACATCGCCGCCGGCTGAGCCGCGGACAGTTTTAGGAGGTATCAACCATGGCTCATAAAAAGGCTGGTGGTTCGTCCCGTAACGGCCGCGATTCCGCGGGTCAGCGCCTCGGCGTCAAGAAGTTCGGCGGCGAAGTCGTCATTCCGGGCAACATCATCGTGCGTCAGCGCGGCACCAAGTTCTATCCGGGTGCCAATGTCGGCATGGGCAAGGATCACACCCTGTTCGCCACCGCTGCCGGTCAGGTGACCTTCCGCCATCGCGGCGAGCGCACCTTCATCGACGTGGCGCCGCTGCCGGAGGCCGCCGAGTAATCGGCCGTCCCCGACGGAGTGGTATTTGCGAAAGGGGAACGGTCCGTCCGTTCCCCTTTTTGCTATTTGAAACGTGGTGCCCCGGGCACCCGCACGCTTGGGCGGCGCACGCAGACAGATGCTCCGCGCGCAGCGTGAGCCAAGCCGCCGCAGGCGGCGCCCGGTGCTTGAGGGCAGATAGAAACCATGAAATTCCTCGATCAGGCCAAGATCTTCATCAAGAGCGGTGACGGCGGCGCCGGCGCCGTGTCGTTCCGCCGCGAGAAGTACATCGAATATGGCGGTCCCGACGGCGGCGACGGCGGGCGCGGCGGCGATGTCATCATTGAATGCGTCGACAACCTGAACACCCTGATCGACTATCGCTACCAGCAGCATTTCAAGGCGCAGAAGGGCCATCACGGCATGGGCCGCCAGCGCACCGGCGGCAAGGGCGACGACGTCATCCTCAAGGTGCCGGTGGGCACCCAGATCCTGTCCGAGGACAAGGAGCACGTGCTGGCCGACCTGACCGAAGCCGGCCAGCGCCTGGTGCTCTTGCGTGGCGGCGACGGCGGCTTCGGCAACCTGCATTACAAGACCAGCACCAACCAGGCGCCCCGCCGCGGCGACCCCGGCTGGCCGGGCCAGGAAATGTGGGTGTGGCTGCGCCTCAAGCTGATCGCCGATGCCGGTCTGGTCGGGCTGCCCAACGCCGGCAAGTCCACCTTCCTGGCGGCGGTGACGCGCGCGCGCCCCAAGATCGCCGATTACCCCTTCACCACGCTGCATCCCAATCTGGGCGTGGTGTATCTGGGCGGCGACGAATTCATCCTGGCCGACATTCCCGGCCTGATCGAGGGCGCGCATGAAGGGGCCGGCATCGGCGACCGCTTCCTGGGCCATATCGAGCGCACCCGCGTGCTGCTGCATCTGGTGGACGGCACCCAGGACGACGTGGCCGAAGCCTATCGCGTGGTGCGCGGCGAACTGGCCGCCTATGGCGGCGGCCTGGACGAGAAGCCCGAGGTGGTGGCGCTCAACAAGTGCGACTCGCTGGTGGCCGAGGACATCAAGGACAAGCTGGCCCAACTCGAGGAAGCCTGCGGCCAGAAGGTCTATCCGCTGTCCGGCGTGGCCGGCATCGGGCTGAAGGAAATCCTTGGCGCCCTGCTCACCGAGATCAAGGATTCGAAGGCCAACGACCCGGGCGTGGTTGCCGCCGCCGCCACCTCCGGCGTGGGCAAGAAGGGCAATGAGGGTTTCTATCGCCGCATGAAGGACGCCGAGGCCGAAGAGGAAGACGACGGCTATTACGGTCCCGACGGCGAATGGATCTGGTACGAGGACGAGGACGAAGACGACGGCGACGAGGATGAGGCCGCCGCCGTGGCCGCCGAGTCCGAGGACGAGTCTGAGGATGAGGGGGACGAGGGGGAGGACGAGGATGGCAACGAGTCCGGTCGCTGAGGCCCGGCGGCTCATCGTCAAGATCGGCTCCAGCCTGCTGGTGGACGAGGCTTCGGGCCAGATCCGCCGCGACTGGCTGCATTCGCTGTGCGAGGACGTGGCCCGCTGCCGCCAGCGCGGCCAGGAGGTGGTGCTGGTGTCGTCGGGCGCCGTGGCGGTGGGCCGCCGCCACCTCGGCCTGACGCCGCCCCTGACCCTGGACCAGAAGCAGGCCGCCGCCGCCACCGGCCAGATCCAGCTTGCCCACGCCTATCAGGAGGCGCTGGCGCGCCACGGCATCACCTGCGCCCAGGTGCTGCTGACGCTGTATGATTCCGAGGACCGCCGCCGCTACCTCAACGCGCGGCAGACGCTGGAAACCCTGCTGCGCCTGGGGGCGGTGCCGGTGATCAACGAGAACGACACGGTCGCCACCACGGAAATCCGCTTCGGCGACAACGACCGTCTGGCCGCCCGCGTGGCGCAGATGATCTCGGCCGACGCGCTGGTGCTGTTCTCGGACATCGACGGCCTTTACACCGCCGATCCCCGCCGCAACCCCGACGCCACCTATCTGCCCGAGGTGCGCGAGATCACCCCCGAGATCGAGGCCATGGCCGGCGATCCCGGCACCGGCTACGGCTCGGGCGGCATGGTGACCAAGCTGGCGGCGGCGCGCATCTGCCTGTCGGCCGGCTGCCGCATGGCCATCTGCAAGGGCGAGCCGCTGTTTCCGCTGACCGCGCTGGAGAACGGCGCCCGCGCCACCTGGTTCGTCCCCGAGGGGGGGCCGCGTACCGCGCGCAAGCAGTGGATCTATGGGTCCATGAAGCCGGTGGGTGCGCTGGCCGTGGACGCCGGCGCCGCCCGCGCGCTGGCCAAGGGCGGCTCGCTGCTGCCGGCCGGGGTGACGGCGGTGGAAGGCGAGTTCGAACGCGGCGATTGCGTGCTGGTGCGCGGCGCCGACGGCCGCGTGCTGGGCCGCGGCCTGACCGCCTACGGCTCCGACGACGCCCGCCGCATCATGGGCCACCGTTCCGCCGACATCGCCCAATTGCTGGGCGACAGCCGCGGCGACGAGATGATCCACCGCGACGATCTGGTGATGGAGGGGTGATGGCGCCTCTCAGCAACTGGTTTCGCCCGGCGGGCACTTTCGAACCTCTCCCTCGGGCGGGACGACGACCGTCTGGCCGGGGGCGGGGGTAACCACCACCGTGCGCTTTTCGTCCCCGCCGCAGGCGTTGAGGATGAAAAGGGTGGACAACGCGGCTAAGGCGACCACAAGGCGCATGGCGGTTCTCCCTGTTCCATCCCCTGGCTGAACGCCGCCGGGACCGCTTGGTTCTGTTTCGCGGACGGACACGCCCTCTTGTGCGCCTCTTGGTAAGCGAACGCCTTTTCCGCTACCCTTGCTGACCTCTTTGGGAAAATGATCATGAGCAGCCAGACCGACATCCACGCGCTGATGACCGAATTGGGCCAAAAGGCCCGCGCCGCCGCCCGCCAGTTGGCGCTGGTTCCGGGTCCGGCCAAGGATGCGGCGCTGCGGGCGGCGGCGGCGGCCCTGCGCGCCCAGGCCGACGCCATCAAGGCGGCCAACGCCAAGGACATGGCGGCGGGCGAGGCCAAGGGGCTGACCAAGGCCATGCTGGACCGCCTGATGCTGAATGACGCCCGCATCGAAGCCATGGCCGCCGGCCTCGAGGTGATCGCCGGCCTGGCCGATCCGGTCGGCCGTGTGCTGGCCGAGTGGGACCGCCCCAACGGCCTGCGCATCCAGCGGGTGGCCGTGCCGCTGGGTGTGATCGGGATCATCTATGAAAGCCGGCCCAACGTCACCGCCGACGCCGCCGGCCTGTGCCTGAAATCGGGCAATGCCGCCATCCTGCGCGGCGGTTCGGAAAGCCATCATTCGTCGCTGGCGATCATGGCCGCCCTGCGCGCCGGCATCGAGGCCGCCGGTCTGCCGCTGGACAGCGTGCAGATGGTCCCCACCACCGACCGCGCCGCGGTGGGCGAGATGCTGACCATGACCGATTACATCGACGTCATCGTGCCGCGCGGCGGCAAGAGCCTGGTGGCGCGGGTGAGCGCGGAAAGCCGCATCCCGCTGTTCCAGCACCTGGAAGGCATCTGCCACACCTATGTGGACGGTGCGGCCGATGCCGACATGGCGCGCAAGCTGGTGATGAACGCCAAGATGCGCCGCACCGGCATCTGCGGCGCCACCGAGACCCTGCTGGTGGACGCCAGGGCGCACACGCTGCTGCCGGTGCTGGTGGGCGCGCTGCTGGAGGCCGGCTGCGAGGTGCGCGGCGACGCCGCCACCCAGGCGGTGGATGCCCGCGTGCGGCCGGCCACCGAAGACGATTGGCGCACCGAATACCTGGACGCCATCATCTCGGTGAAGGTGGTGGACGGGGTGCAGGCCGCCATCGACCACGTCAACGCCTATGGCAGCCACCACACCGAGGCCATCGTCACCGAAGACCCGGCCGCGGCCGAGGCGTTCCTGAACGGCTGCGACTCGGCCATCGTGTGCTGGAACGCCTCGACCCAGTTCGCCGATGGCGGCGAATTCGGCATGGGGGCCGAGATCGGCATCTCGACGGGGCGCATGCACGCGCGCGGCCCGGTCGGCGTCGAGCAGCTTTGCACCTTCAAGTACAAGGTGCTGGGCAGCGGTCAGGTCCGCCCCGGCTGAATGGAAGGGGACGCGGATGGACACGGATAAAGACCGATGGGGCGGTGCTCATCGTGAATTCGTGTCCCTGCGTGTCCATCCGTGTCAGGTCCAAAGGTCCTTGTCATGACGGGCCTGCCGCTCAATTCCTGGGGCGACCGGCGCCGGGCGCGCATCGGCCTGCTGGGCGGATCGTTCAATCCGGCCCATGACGGCCACCGCCACGTGGCCGAGACGGCATTGAAGCTGTTGGGGCTGGACGAGGTGTGGCTGCTGGTCAGTCCGCAGAACCCGCTCAAGCCCGTGGCCGGCATGGCGCCGCTGGCGGAACGGCTGGCCTCGGCCAGCGCGGTGGCGGGGGCGCATCCGCGCATCCGCGCCACCGCCATCGAGACGGCGCTGGGCACCCGCTATACCGTGGACACCCTGGCCCGCCTGCGGCTGCGCTTCCCCAACGTGCGTTTCGTATGGCTGATGGGGGCGGACAATCTGGTGCAGATCGCCCGTTGGGCGCGCTGGTCCCGGATTTTCGCGGCCGTGCCGGTTGCGATTCTGGCCCGCTCTCCCTATTCTCAGAAGGCGTTGGCCGCAAAGGCGGCCCGGCGGCTCCTCCGATTCCGCTTGCGGGAGGGGGTGGCGCGGGGTCTGCCGGGGCGGCGGTTGCCGGCCTGGGTGTATCTGCACACCCGGCTGCATCCGGCCTCGGCCACCGCCATTCGCGCCCGGCGCGTCTTTAGTGAAGGAGCAAACCAATAATCACCCGGTCCCCGTCCGCCATCGCCACGGCGGAAGATTTGGTCGATCTCGTCGTCGCCTCGCTCGACAACGACAAGGCCGAAGACATCGTGGTCGTCGATCTGCGCGGCAAGTCCAGCATTGCCGACCATATGGTCATCGCCACCGGCGCGTCCGCGCGTCAGGTCGGCGCCATGTCCGACCACCTGATGCGCAAGCTCAAGGACGCCGGCCAGCCGGTCGCGGCCGAGGGCATGACCCAGTGCGACTGGGTGCTGATCGACGGTGGCGACATCATCGTGCATCTGTTCCGCCCGGAAGTGCGCGCCTTCTACAATCTGGAAAAGATGTGGGGCGGCGTGCGGCCGGTGCTGTCGCCGGCCCAGGCGGCCGCCGGCCAGCAGCCCGCGCACGCGCCGGCCTGACGCCCGGGCGCGGACACAACCGATGCGACTGTGGCTGGCGGCGGTGGGACGGGCCAAGCCCGGCCCCGAGCAGGATTTGTTCCAGCAATATGCCCGCCGCCTGACGCCGCCGCTGAGCTTGCGCGAGGTCGAGGAAAAGCGGCCGCTGCCGGTGCCCGAGCGCAAGGCGCGCGAGGCCGAGCTGCTGCTGGCCGCCATTCCCGCCGGGTCGGTGGTGGTGGCGCTGGACGAGCGCGGCAAATCCCTGGGGTCCGAGGATTTCGCCCGCCGCCTGGGGCGCTGGCGCGACGACGGCGTGGGCGACGTGGCCTTTCTGATCGGCGGCGCCGACGGTCACGGCGACGCCGTGCGGGCGCGTGCCGATCTTCTGCTGTCGTTCGGCGCCATGACGTGGCCGCACATGCTGGTGCGCGCCATGGCCGCCGAACAATTGTGGCGGGCCCAGGCCATTCTGTCGGGGCACCCCTATCACCGCGCCTGAGCGCCCGGGTGTGGTCCCAGTCGGGGCTTGAATTTAGCCAGGGCGCGAGCCAGGATGCCGACGGGGTCGAAGTGGGAGAGGGATGCGCGTGGACGTCGATATTCCGTCCGAGGAGCTGGCCGGGTACGAGGAGTACCGCCAGCGGGTTGAAGGCACCAATATCAGCGCCCAGACCCTGCTGGCCACCGATTACCTCAACCACTTCAATGAGATCGTGATGTTGCTCGACATGCTTCCGGACATGCCGGACATGGTCGAGGAGTGCAAGCTGTGGCAGCCCAAGTCCTACAAGGACCATTTCGCCGATTCCAGCTTCCGCGACAAGCAGCTCGCCATCGAAGCCTATGACCGGGTGCCCAGCGTCTATCGCACGCCGTTCGAGGAAACCATCGGCCAGCTCAATCACCTGATCGGCGAGGGCGTGGCGCGCATCGACGCGGAGATCGCCGGCGGCGCCGGACCCGAGCAGTTGCAGGAATCCTGCCGCATGCTGGCGCGCGCCGCCCAGGTGCTGATGGATTGCGCGTCTTCCATCATCCACGGCTCGAACCGCGCCATGGGCCAGGCGGAGATCGACGGCCTGCTGGGGCGCTGAGGCCCGTCCTCACATCAGGCAGTAATCGACCGGGCGCGGCATCTCGGGCAGATCGCGTTCGCCGAGCGCCGCGCGCAGGTCGATCTCGACCCGGCGGCACAGGGCGTCCAGCGGCAAATCGTTGGCCAGGGTGCCGAACGGCTCCTCGATCTCGTCACCCAGGGCGTCCAGGCCGAAGAAGGTGTACGAGATCAGCCCCACCACCACCGGCGTCGCGTAGCCGATGCTGTCCACCAGCCCGAACGGCA
Organism: Pseudomonadota bacterium; assembly: GCA_023426365.1. Lineage (GTDB taxonomy): Bacteria > Pseudomonadota > Alphaproteobacteria > Rhodospirillales > Magnetospirillaceae > Magnetospirillum. Next base: position 27,965 of record JAFAAW010000083.1, on the reverse strand, counting down.
GCATCAGGCAATAAAGATAGGCCGTGCGGTGCAGCATCAGCGTATAGGTGAAGGGCAGCGGCGTCGCCCGGATGCGCTCGCAGCCGGCCTGGATGGCGGCCAGGGCGGTCAGGTTCTCCTCCATCTCGGCGGCCATCAGCGCGTGGACGCGGCCTTCGCCGGCGGCGCGCGCCACCTCGGCGCTGAACCGGCGCAGGATGGCGTCGGGCGGATTGGCCGTCTGGCCGGGCGTGTCGAGGTCGCCATCGGCCAGGAAGGCGGCGGCCCGTTCCTCGCCCGAACCGCGCAGCGCATGCTTGAGCGCATAGGCGAAGGCCACCAGCCGGCGCACCTGCCGCCGGGCCTCGCCGTTGTCGCCGCCCGGGCGCACATGGTTCAGCCACAGCCGCGTCAGGGTGCGGGCGCGGATCAGCATCTCGCCCCACAGCTTGCGGCCTTCCCACCAGCGGTCATAGCTGGCGGTGTTGCGGAATCCCAGGAAGATGGCCAGCGCCAGCCCGATCAGGCTGAACGGGATGGGCGTCAGCGTGATCTTGGTGTCGAACAGCCGGCCGTGCAGCGCGGTGACGGCCGCGGCGATCGCGATGGTGGAGAGCAGCGGCGCGGCGATGCGCGGCAGGATGGACCCGCGCAGGATGAAGAAAAGCTGCCAGGCCGAGGGGCGGTCGCGGACGATCATGGCCGCTGCTTTACCACCCCCGGGGGCCGCGGTTCCAGACGTTGGTCAAGCGGCCGCGCATGGGCGCGTCAGGGCTGGGCCAGCAGGTCGCGCACCGCCTGGCGCAGGACCGGCAGCAGATCCTGGGCGAACCACGGATTCTTGCGCTCCCACGCGGTGGTGCGCCAACTGGGATGGGGCAGGGGCAGCAGCGCCGGCCAGTGTTCGCGCCACGCCGCCACCGTTTCGGTCATGGTCGGCCGCCGCCGGTCGCGCAGCAATTCCGCCTGGGCGTAGGAGCCGACCGCGAGCGTCAGGCGCACCTCGGTCAGCAGGGGCAGGATGACCGGATGCCATAGCGGCGCGCATTCCGGCCGGGGCGGCAGGTCGCCGCCATTGGCGGCGCGGCCGGGATAGCAAAAGCCGGTCGGCACGATGGCGACCAGGGCCTCGTCGTAAAAGGTGTCGCGCTCCAGCTCCAGCCACTGGCGCAAACGATCGCCCGAGCGGTCGTTCCACGGGATGCCCGTCTCGTGCACCTTGGTGCCCGGCGCCTGGCCGACGATCAACAGGCGGGCGGTCGGGCTGGCGCGCAATATGGGGCGCGGCCCCAGCGGCAGATGGGGCGCGCACACGGTGCAGGCGCGGATACGGGCCAGGGTGGCGGTGAAATCCTCGGTCATGGTGACGGCATGCTACCCCGCCGGCAGCACCAGGGTGAACAGCGATCCGCGCCCCTTGACCGATCGCAGGTGGATGCGATGGCCCAGGATGTCCACCAGCCGGCGCACGATGGCCAGGCCCACGCCGGTGCCGGCGGCGAAATCGCGGGCCGGATTGTTGATCTGATAGAATTCCTCGAAAATGGCGGCCTGCTGGGCGGCATCGATGCCGATGCCGGTGTCGCCCACCGCGACGTGGACCTGGGCGCTATGGCGGCGGGCGCCCAACAGCACCTTGCCGCATTGGGTATAGCGCACGGCGTTGACCGTCAGGTTGCGCAGGATGGCGGTGGCAAGGCCGGCATCGGTCACCACGCGGGCCGAACTGGGGATGCGCACCAGCTTGATGCCCTTGGCGGCGGCCTCGCCGGCCACTTCCTCCTCCAGCGGCGCAAGCAGCGCGTCCACCGCCACCGGGGCGCGGTTCACGCTGACGCTTCCCGAATCCAGATCGGACAGCGCCAGGATGGACCCCAGCAGGTTGGCCATGCGATCCACCGAGGCGTTGAGCTGTGTCGCCGCCTTCTGGGCCATGGGCGTTCGGGCCTCGGCTTCCAGCACGCTGGAGAACAGCGCCAGGGATTGCAGGGGCTGGCGCAAATCGTGACCCACCGCCGCCAGTAGCCGCGACTTGGTGGCCGCCGCCGCCCGCAGCGAATTGGCCAATTCCATGTTCTGCAAGGCCAGCGCGGCGGCGTGGGCCACGGTTTCCACGGTGGCGACGTCGGTGCGGTCGGGCTGGGCCGGCGTCGCCCAATAGGCGCCGATGGCGGCGACCGAGGCGTCGGTGCTGAGCGGCGCGACCACCAGGCTGCGCACGAAGGTGGGGGCATAGGCGCCGTGCGGCATGCGCTTGTCGGCGCGGACGTCGGGGATCACCACCGTGGAATTGCTGGCCATGGCCCAGCCGCTGGCGCACGCCGCCAGGGGAAAGCGCTGCCCCTTCCACAGCGGGCTGGGCGCATCCTCGTCGGCGTAGAAGCAGCAATCCCCTTCCTTGAGGACGAAGGTGGCCCCGTCGGCGCTCGTCAACTGGCGCACGGCCCGGGTCACCTGCCGGATGATGTCGGCATGGCTGGTGGCGGACGCCAGGGTACGGACAAGATCAATCAATGTATCGGCGTCGGACGCCACGGCGGCTGCGGCAGCAGGCATGCTGTTCCCGGTGATTGGGGGTCGGCCCCCCATATAGCGCCCCGGCAGGGGGCGAAGAAATTGCACCCATGGGATAGTTGTCCACAAGCGTGCTGGGAACATGCGGGGCGAAAACGGGAAAGGCCCGGCCGTGTGCCGGCCGGGCCTTTCGTCTTGGTGGAGCCAAGGAGGATCGAACTCCTGACCTCTACAATGCCATTGTAGCGCTCTCCCAGCTGAGCTATGGCCCCGAAACTTTTTCGGCCCCGAAACTTTTTCGCCGCGGGCCTGGGATGCCGTCTGTCGGGAGGCGGAAAATATGGACTTCGCCATTCCCGGTCAAGACTGAAAACGGGCGGCTGGAAATAAGGCGCGCCCGGCGGGGCGCGCTTTCAATCCTTCATTGTACATAGCGTGTTGCCACGCCCCCCGGCTTGAGGCATCACAGCAGGGGGGCAATTTCGACCTGGGCGGGCCGGTTCATGGGTGGCGTTTCAAAGCGGGGCTGGCGTCGAGGCGTGTTCCTTGCCGTTGTGGCCCTGTGGGGGCTTTGGGCGGCGGTGGCCCGCGCCGAGCCATCCTCCGCCATGGTGGCCGCCGACACCTTGAAACTCCCGCTCGATGGGCACCTGGCGTACCTTGACGATCCCAAAGGCGTCCTGGGCATCGACGAGGTGGCGCGGCATGACGGGTTCCGCCCGGCCACGCCGTATGAGCCGGGCCTGAGCAGCGGCACCTTGTGGTACCGCTTTTCCGCCCTGCGCGCCGACGAAGCCCCGGCCGATTGGATTTTGGCATTCGGAGAGCCGGACATCGACGACGTCCGGGTCTATGTGGAAAAGCCGGGGGGCGGCTTTTCCCAAACCGTGCTGGGCCGGCGCGTTCCGGCGGGGCAATTGCAGGTGGCCACCCGTCTGCATGCGGCCAGCCTTTCCTTGCCGCAAGGCGAAGCGGCCACGGTCTACATCCGGCTGTCCTCGCTGCACAAGATCCGCTTCGAGGAGGCGGCTTTGTGGCATCCCACCGCCCTGCCGTACGAGGAAGCCCGGCGATCGGCGTTCCATGGCATCAGCTTCGGCGTGCTGACCGTGTTCATCCTCACCTACCTGCTGTTCGGGGTGTGGCTGCGCGACGGCTCCATGCTGCTGTACGCCGCGTTCGTGGTCACGGCCCTGTGCCGGGAATTGACCCATTCGGGCGTCGTCGTCGTGTTGTTTCCCGAAGCGGGGCGCAACACGAACTACCTGCTCAGCGCCATCGGGCTGTTCGGCGGCATCTCGGTCTTCATGCTCATGTGGGACCGCATTCTCGACCTCGGAAAGACCTTTCCCATCATGCACCGGCTCTATCGCTGGGGCGGGCTGGTCATGCTGGTGCCGATCCTGTTCGCCGCCAGCGAGGTCTTCTCCCTTGTGGCGCCGCCGGCCCAACTGATCATGCTGGCGGCAAGCGTCGGCAGCATCGCCATGGCGTCCATCCTGGTGCTGCGCCAGCCCCGCGACGTGCTCTTGAGGTTTTATCTCTGCGCCTTCGTTCCGGTCGTTGCGGTGTGGGGCGTCGAGGTGGGGGCGATGGTCTCCTCCGCCATTCCGCCCGACCTGGGGCGCCGGATGGATGCCATCGCCACCGTCCTGCATCTTGGCATTCTTTGCGTGGCGCTGGGCTATCGCTTCGTGCTGACGCGGCAGCGGCAGATCAGCGCCGAGGTGGCCTTGGCCGGCGAAAGGATGGCGCGGGAGCGCCAGCGCACGTTCGTGGACATGGTGACGCACGAGTTCAAGACGCCGCTTGCCGTCATCGACAGTGCGGTCCAGGTTCTCGAATTGCTGGTCCCCCGGGCGCCGCCCGAGGTCGCCAGCCGCTTCGCCACCATCCGCAACGCGGTGCGCCGGCTGGTCGGGCTGATCGAAACCTGCCTGAACAGCAAGCGCGACGAGACGATGGAAATTCAACGCTGTCCGGTGTCCCCCGCCACCATCGCCGCCCAGGCGGTGGCGCGAGACCAGGAAACCGGGCGCGGCGACATTCGCGCCGAACTGGGCGAACTGCCGGCCACCGTTGTGGCCGATGGGGCGCTGCTGGGCATTGCGCTGGACGCGTTGATCGACAATGCCCGCCGTTACGGTCCCCCCGACCAGACGGTGGAGGTCGCCGCCCAGGCGCAAGGCGGCTCGATACTCTTCATGGTGCGCGATCGCGGACCGGGCGTGCGGCCCGGCGAACGGGAGCTTATCTTCGACAAGCACTACCGCAGCCCCTTCAGCGGGTCGGGGGGCGGTTTCGGCATCGGGCTGCATCTGGTCAAGACGATCGCCCTCATGCATGGCGGCACGGCGACCTGCCGCCCCAGGGACGGCGGGGGAGCGTGCTTCGTGCTGGCCATTCCGGCCGGCGGGGCGCAATCAGATATGGCCGCGCACGTCCATGTCCTCGGCGAACAGGTAGCCGACGGAATGGACCGTTCGGATCGGCAGTGAGGTGTCGGTCAGTTCCGCGACCTTGAGCCGTAGCCTGCGCAAGGCGGCGTCAAGGTTGCGGTTGCCCACGTCGCAGGGATCGTATCCCAGGACTCCCAGCAAGGTGCCCCGGCCGACCACGGTGCCGGCCGCCGCCGCCAGGGCGCGCAACAGCGCCATTTCGTTGGGTGTGACCGCGACCGTCCGCCCGCCGGGGGCGGACAGGGTGAAGGCCGAGCAGTCCAGCCGCCAGCCGCTGGCCCGCGCGGCCTGGGGGGCGTCTCCGCCCAGGCGGCGTTGCAGGCTTTTGATGATGGCCACCAGTTCCCGCATGTCCACGGGTTTGGGGAGATAGGCGTCGGCGCCCGCCTCGTGCCCGCGCACGCGGTCATCGATCCGGTTCCGGGCGGTGACCATGACGATGCCGGTCGCGGTATGCGCCCGCACATGGGCGGCGATGGCCAGGCCATCCTCGTCGGGCAGCCGCAGGTCCAGGACAACGATGTCGCAGCTTTCCACCGCCATCCGCCGATAGAACTCGGCCGCCGAACCGACACCGGACGCGGCAAAGCCCGACAGCGACAGATAGGCGACCATCTGTTCGCGCAGATCGGCATCGTCCTCGACGACGATGATCGTCCCCATTCCTGCCTCCCTGTTTCCGCGCTCCGCCTGCCCGGATAATGCCGGGTCCGTTTTTCCATGGAAAGGGGGCAAGCAAACCCGCGCCAATTATCGAATTTCCGTCGAATCAAGATCAAATCTGGGTGTTTCAATGCCGGACGGGATGGGAACTAAGATTGGAGGAGGCAATTTTCACAGGTATTTGCAGGTGGGAACTTAAATATGAAGCACACGGCCGTTCCAAACTCTCAAGACGCCGCAAATATCGCGCGCAATGGCTGGGGTGGATATTGCGGTGTCCGCCGTCTTGGTCTGCGTGCGGCGCTTTTCGTCTGTCTCGCCGGCTTTCCCGGCGCCGCCGCGCTGGCCGACAGCGACAGGGCGGTCTCGGCTCCGGTGCTGACGGTTGACAGTCAGGCCGGGTCGGTTGGCGGCGAGGCGTCCGAGTATGTCGGCGCAGCCTATACCGCGCCGCTCGGCCACAGTTTCGGCGTGCAGCTTGACGGGGCGCTTGGCCAGAGCGGCGATCGCGGGCAGGGCGGCCTTGGCGGCCACGTGTTCTGGCGCGACCCCAATCTGGCCCTGCTCGGCGCCACCACCATGTGGTCGCGGATCGGCGGCTGGAACGTGTTTCGCCATGGCCTCGAGGCCGAAGCCTATGTGGGCGACTACACCGTGTTGACGGCGGCGGGCATCCAGCGCGGCGATGCCAACAAGGGCGCCCGTTCGACGGGGTATGGCAACGCGGCGGTGTCCTGGTACTCGCGCGACGATCTCAAGCTGACGCTGGGCGGCACCGGCTTCAGCAACAGCCGGACCGGATATTCCGCCATCGAATGGAAGCCCGACGATGCGATCCCGTGGACGCTGTTCGGGGTTGCCGGTGCCGGCAATGCCGGTCCCGGCTTCGCCCTGCTGGGAACCCGCTTCACCTTCGGCAACGTGGGAACATCGCTGAAGGACCGGGACCGCCACGGCGATCCGGAAAATATCGTTTCCTTCACCAATGCGGGCGGCAGCGGCGGCGTGCTGAACTCCAAGGCCGGCGACGGTTCGATGCCGGGTCTCGCGCCCTCCGGGGCGTCAGCCGAAAGCTGCTTTGTCGCCGGCACCCCGGTGCGCATGGCCGACGGCAGCGAAAAAGCCATCGAGAGCATCCAGGTGGGCGAGATGGTCCTGGGCACCGACGGGGCGGCCAACGAGGTCGTGGGCTTCGGGCGTCCGCGCCTTGGCGGTCGCCAGCTTTACGCCCTCAACGGCTCGGACTTCTTCGTCACCGCGGATCACGCCTTCCTGACCACCAAAGGCTGGAAGGCCTTCGATCCGGACGCCATCAACCGCATCAATCCCACGCTGAAGGCGACCCGGCTCGAGGTCGGCGACATCCTGCTCAAGCCCGGCGGGACGGTGGAACTGCGGTCGGTGGCCGCGCGCGACGCCGCCCCGGAAACGGTGGTCTACAATCTGCATCTGGTCGGCAACAACACGTATGTGGCCCAGGGCTACTACGTCCACAATTACGGCAACGGGCCGACCCGCGAACAGTTCACCGCCGGGCATTTCGTCGCCGGCACCCCGGTGCGCATGGCCGATGGCCGCGAAAAGGCCATCGAAAGCATTCAGGTCGGCGAGCGGGTGATGGGCACCGACGGCGCGGTCAACCAAGTCATCGGCCTGGGCCGCCCCCGCCTCGACGGTCGTCGGCTTCACGCTCTCAACGGCTCGAATTTCTTCGTCACCGCGGATCACGCCTTCCTGACCGCGCAAGGTTGGAAGGCCCTTGACCCGGACGTTGCCAACCGCATCAATCCCGCGCTCAAGGCCACCCGGCTCCAGGTCGGCGACGTCCTGATCACGCCTGCGGGGGCGGTCGAGTTGCGGTCGATCGCCGCGCGCGATGCCGCCCCGGGAACGGAGCTTTACAACCTGCATCTGGTCGGCAACAACACGTATGTCGCCCAGGGCTATTATGTTCACAATTACTGGAACGGCCCGAGCTGGAGAGAGTTCATGGCGGCAGGCGACGCCCCGCCGCCGGGTGCCCCGCTGCCGGGCGCTGCGGCCAAACAGGACCCGGCCAAATAGGAGATGCTGGGCGGGCGGCGTGGGGAAGCTTCTCCACGCCGCAGGCGCCCAGTGCGGAAAACCAACAGGGCTGCGGAAACCCAAAAGGGCCTGGCAAGTCGCCTTGCCAAGCCCTTTGTTTTGGTGGAGCCAAGGAGGATCGAACTCCTGACCTCTACAATGCCATTGTAGCGCTCTCCCAGCTGAGCTATGGCCCCGAAACTTTCTCGACTCTGGCCTGGGGTGCCGTCCGTCGGTGGAGGCGGAAAATATGGATTCCGGCGGTTGGGGTCAAGAGGATTTTTTCAGCCCCGTGTATTTTTCCCCGCCCCGCCGAAAGTCTGTCGGGGACGAGGTCAGACCTCGTCCTCGATCTCCTCGTCCAGGTGCTCCATGACCTCGGCCATGTCGTCGTCGTCCTCGCCCAGGTCGGACGCGTCCTCGATCAGGCCGCTTTCGTCCTCGTCGGCCGAATCCTCGTCATTGTCGATGGTGTCCTCGTCATCCTCGATGGCGACAAGGTCGTCTCCCCCCAGGTTGGCACCGCTGGCCAGCGCGGGCGCGGCGGCCTTGGCTTCGGCCTGGGCGGCACTGCTGCGACGGACCTTGAACGGCATGTCGGGCTCAACCGTGCTGCCGCACTTGGGGCAGGTGATGGGCGAGCGGGTCATGTCGTAGAAGCGGCAGCCGCAGCTATTGCAGGTGCGCTTCTGGCCCCATTCCGGCTTGGCCACGTCGATTCCTCCTTGAAAACTGGCATCCCCCGTCCCCGCCGGGACGGTCGGGGTGGTTCGGGGGCATTTGCCATGTTCGCCCCCGTGTGTCAAAACGAAAAAAACCGTGTCCGCAATGTCTTTGTGGGCGTCCGTGGGCGAAGGGCCGTTTTCGCGCCTTATCCTATGACCGCCGCTGGCCTTATGGTAGATCAGGCGCCCGGCGGGGCATAGTCCCGCGTCGTCATTCTTGGGAGTGAAGATGATCAAGCCGCTCAAATCCACCCGCGCCGCGGCGCTGGCCGGCACCGTGCGGGTGCCGGGCGACAAGTCCATTTCGCACCGCGCCCTGATGTTCGGTGCGCTCGCGGTGGGTGAAAGCCGGGTCGAAGGCTTGCTGGAGGGCGACGACGTGCTGCGCACCGCCGCCGCCATGCGCGCCCTGGGTGCCGAGGTCGAACGCCTCGACGACGGCACCTGGCGCCTGTTCGGGCGCGGCGTCGGCGGCCTGCAGGAACCGGCCGACGTGCTGGACCTGGGAAATTCGGGCACCGGCGCGCGCCTGATGATGGGGCTGGTCGCCACCCATCCCTTCACCACCGTCTTCACCGGCGACGCGTCCTTGCGCTCGCGCCCCATGAAGCGCGTGACCGAGCCGCTGTCGCGCATGGGGGCGCGCTTCTTCACCCGTGACGGCGGCCGCCTGCCGGGCGCGGTGGTGGGCACCAATAATCCGCTGCCCATCACCTACGAATTGCCGGTGGCCTCGGCCCAGGTGAAGTCGGCCATCCTGCTGGCCGGCCTCAACACGCCCGGAACCACCACGGTGATCGAGCGGGAAGCCACCCGCGACCATACCGAGCTGATGCTGCGCAATTTCGGCGCGACCGTCGAGGTGGAGTACCTGGAGGACGGCCGCCGCGCCATTTCCGTCACCGGCTTCCCCGAACTGACCGGCCGCCACGTGGTGGTGCCGGCCGATCCCAGCTCGGCCGCCTTTCCGGCCGTCGCCGCGCTGATCGTGCCCGGCTCCGACATCGTGCTGTCGGGCGTCGGCATGAATCCCCTGCGCACCGGCCTTTACACCACCCTGCGCGAGATGGGGGCCGACATCACCTTCCTCAATGCGCGCGAGGAAGGCGGCGAGCCGGTGGCGGACTTGCGCATCCGGGCGTCGTCGCTGCGGGGCGTGGACGTGCCGGCCGACCGGGCGCCGTCCATGATCGACGAATACCCCGTCCTGGCCATGGCGGCCGCCTGCGCCGCCGGCACCACCCGCATGAACGGTCTGGCCGAATTGCGCGTCAAGGAAAGCGACCGCTTCGCCTGCGTCATGCGCGGCCTGCTGGCCTGCGGCGTCAAGGTCGAGGAAGAGGGCGACACCATGATCGTCCACGGCACCGGCGCGGCCCCCCAGGGCGGCGCCACCATCGCCGTGCACCTGGACCACCGTATCGCCATGTCGTTCCTGGTTCTCGGCATGGCCTCGGCCCAGCCGGTGATGGTGGACGACGCCGAAGCCATCGAAACCAGCTTCCCCGGCTTCGAGGCGCTGATGAACGGCCTGGGCGCCAAGATCGAGGCGGCCTGATATTTTCACCGCGTAACCACCGGAGCGAGCCGAAGGCGAGGGACTGGGCCGTTGAGGCCCCGCGAGCTTATGCGAGCGTGAGCCCAGCGAGCGGAGGCGAGCGCCCGGCGCTTGAGGGACAAACAGAATGACCTCCATCATCGCCATCGACGGGCCGGCCGCCGCCGGCAAGGGCACCCTGGCCCGCCGGCTTGCCGCCGAGCTGGGCTTCGATTATCTGGATACCGGGCTGATCTATCGCGCGGTGGGCATGAACGTCGAGCGCGCGGGCTTCGACCCCGCCGACCCCGCCCGCGCCGGCGAGGCGGCCCGCGACCTCCAGCCCGAGGATCTGGCCGCCGACGACCTGCGGACCGACGATGCCGCCCAGGCGGCCAGCAAGGTGGCCGCCATTCCCGAGGTGCGCGCGGCACTCTTGGACTTCCAGCGCCGTTTCGCCGCCCACCCCCCCGGGGGCAGGGGCGCGGTGCTGGACGGCCGCGACATCGGCACCGTGGTTTGCCCGGCCGCGCCCATCAAGCTGTTCGTCACCGCCAGCACCGAGCGCCGGGCCGAGCGCCGGCTCAAGGAATTGCAGGGGCGCGGCATCGACACCAGCCTCGACAAGGTGGTGGCCGAAATGCGCGAACGCGACGAGCGCGATTCCCAGCGTGCGGTGGCCCCGCTCAAGCCGGCCGAGGACGCCCATCTTCTGGATACGTCGGACCTGGATGCCGATGCCGCCTTCGACGCGGCGATTGCGTTTGTCCGCGCGAATCTATAAAACGCTTCGGCAATCTGAACATGCGTGGCCCCGGCCGGGATCGGTCCGGGGCTGGTTTGCTATTTGGCGGGTTCCGCAAGACCGCCGGACACAACCGGCCGGCCAGTCAAAATAGATGAAAGGAAGTACACTCACATGACTATGGAAGATTTCGCCGCGCTCCTGGATGAGACCCTGGGCGGTGGCAATTCGTTCGAGGGCGCCGTTATCAAGGGCGCTATCGTTCGTATCGAAAACGATTTCGCCGTCATCGATGTCGGTCTGAAGTCCGAAGGCCGCGTGCCGCTGAAGGAATTCGCCACGGCTGGCCGCGCTCCGGAGATCAAGGCGGGTGATTCCGTCGAGGTGTTCGTCGAGCGCTACGAGGACCGCAACGGCGAAGTCGTGCTGAGCCGCGAGAAGGCCAAGCGCGAGGAAGCCTGGACCCTGCTGGAGAAGTCCTTCCAGGACAACCAGCGCGTCACCGGCGTCATCTTCGGCCGCGTCAAGGGCGGCTTCACCGTCGACCTGTCGGGCGCCGTGGCGTTCCTGCCGGGCAGCCAGGTGGACATCCGTCCGGTTCGCGACATCACCCCGCTGCTGGGCACCCCGCAGCCCTTCCAGATCCTCAAGATGGATCGCTCGCGCGGCAACATCGTGGTTTCGCGCCGCGCCGTGCTGGAAGAGACCCGCGCCGAGCAGCGCTCCGAGCTGATCGAGAACCTCAAGGAAGGCCAGATCCTCGAGGGCGTGGTCAAGAACATCACCGATTACGGTGCGTTCGTTGACCTGGGCGGCGTCGACGGCCTGCTGCACGTCACCGACATCGCCTGGAAGCGCATCAACCATCCGTCCGAAGCGCTGCACATCGGCCAGACCGTCCGCGTGCAGGTCATCCGCTTCAACCCGGAAACCCAGCGCATCTCGCTCGGCATCAAGCAGCTTGACGCGGATCCGTGGGAGGGCGTGGAAGCCAAGTACCCGGTGGGCGCCAAGTTCGTCGGCCGCGTCACCAACATCACCGACTACGGCGCCTTCGTGGAGCTGGAGCCGGGCGTCGAGGGTCTGGTGCACGTCTCCGAGATGAGCTGGACCAAGAAGAACGTCCACCCCGGCAAGATCGTTTCGACCTCGCAGGAAGTCGAAGTGATGGTGCTGGACGTCGATCCGCAGAAGCGCCGCATCTCGCTGGGCCTCAAGCAGTGCCTGGCCAACCCGTGGGAATCCTTCGTCGAGAAGTTCCCGGCCGGCACCGAGGTCGAGGGCGAGGTCAAGAACATCACCGAATTCGGTCTGTTCATCGGCCTGCCGGGCGACATCGACGGCATGGTCCACCTGTCCGATCTGTCCTGGGACAAGTCGGGCGAGCAGGCCATCGCCGAGTTCAAGAAGGGTGACGTGGTCAAGGCCAAGGTTCTCGACGTCGACGTCGAGAAGGAGCGCATCAGCCTGGGCATCAAGCAGCTGTCCAGCGATCCGTTCCAGGATGCCGTCGCCAACATCAAGAAGGGCGACATCGTCACCGCCACCGTGACCGCCGTGACCGAGAACGGTCTCGAGGTCCAGGTGGACGGCCTGACCGGCTTCATCCGCAAGGGTGAGCTGGCCCGCGACCGCTCGGAGCAGCGCCCCGAGAAGTTCGCCGTCGGCGAGAAGATCGACGCCAAGGTCACTCTGATCGAGAAGGGCGCCCGCAAGGTCACCCTGTCGGTCAAGGCCCGCGAGATCGACGAAGAGAAGCAGGCGATGGCCGAGTACGGTTCCTCCGACTCGGGCGCGTCCCTGGGCGATATCCTGGGTGCCGCCATGCGCAAGGCCCAGGAAGAGAAGTAATCCTTCTCTGCCTATAGGCGTTAGGATCGGGGCGCTCCCTTTGGGGGCGCCCCTTTTCTTTTGCCCGCACTCTTGTGCACGTCTTGCGTGTTCCTTCCAATGAACGGTATGCGGGCGTTTCCCTAGTTCCATTCCCATGTTCCGCATAGGGTCTATTTGACATAACCTTGGGGTGAAATGTCCGTATCGAAGGAGGGGATCATGCGACGCGTGCTGGGAATGTTGGCTGCCACCGTGCTGGCGCTGGGCGCCACCGTGGCGCAGGCCGCCGAAACCCGCCTGGGGGTCATCGCCCCGCGCGGCGAGGCCGCCGCCACCGCCCAATGGGGCGAGTTCGCCCGCTACCTGGAAGGCGCCATCGGCCAGCCGGTCAGGCTGGTGCCGGTGGTGCTGGCCAAGCTGGAGCAGGCCATCGCCAATGGCGAGGTGGATTACGCGCTGGTCAATCCGGTGCAGGGCGTGTCGGTCAAGGAGCGCTTCGGCATGCCGTTCCTGGCCTCGCTGGTGTTGCCGTCGGGCAGCCAGTTTGGCGGCGTGATCATCGCCAATCCCAAGGCGGGCATCGCCAAGGGCGCCGACCTCAAGGGCAAGAAGGTGATCGGCCTGTCCAAGAATGCCGCCGGCGCCTTCCTGTTCCAGGCCCACGAGCTGAAAAAGGCGGGCGTGCGCGTGCCCGAGGACGTGGCCGTCTATCAGGAAGCCAAGAAGCAGGACGACGTGGTGCTGGCGGTCAAGGCCGGCGTGATGGATGCCGGCTTCGTGCGTTCGGGCGTGCTGGAAGGCATGATCCAGGAAGGCAAGATCAAGCCCGGCGACGTGGCCATCGTCGACAAGAAGGCCAATTTCCCCCAGGGCGTCTCCACCGCGCTTTATCCGGAATGGTATCTGGTGGCGGTCAACAAGGCCGACACCGCCGTGGCCGCCCGGATCAAGGCGGCCGCCCTGGCCCTGAAGCCCGATTCGGACGCCGCCAAGATGGCCGACATCAAAGGCTTCGTCGAGCCGGTCGATCCCGGCCAGACCGTTGAGATGATGAGGGCCATGAAGGTTCCCCCCTTCGACAAGTAACCCGCCAGGACGATGCCCAGGGAAAGGAGCGCTGTCATGCGCATGACGATCGGGACCAAGCTGAATGTGCCGGTGACGGTGGTGGTGGTGGCCTTGCTGGCCGTCGGCGCGGCCATCCAGGTCGGCCTGCAGCGCGCCGCCCTGGGCGATCTGATCGGCGGTTTCCGCGAGGTTCAGAACCAGTCGCGCGACCGTGACGAACAGGCCCGCCGCACCGCCACCAGCGTCAAGCTGGACGGCACCGCCCGCCTGTTGGCGGAAATCGCGCCGCAGGCCATCGCCAGCTTCGATCTGTCGTCGCTGGAGCAATACGCCGCCACCGCCACCGCCGATCCCGAGATCGCGCTGGTGGAGTTCCGCGCCACCGATGGCGCCGTGCTGGCCGCGCGCGGCAAGGCGGTTCCCGGCGGGGTGGTCCTGGAAAAGACGGTGATGGCGGAAACCGAGGTGCTGGGCCGGGTGGTGGTCGGCTCGTCGCCGGCGCCGCTGGAGCAGGCCCTGGCGGCCGAGGCGGCCAGGGCCGAACAGCAATCGGCCATGCTGGATGACATGGCCGCCGCCTTTGCCGGCCGGTCGGCGGGGGTGGCGGCGGTGCTGACCCTGATCACCGCCGGCCTGACCGTGGCCCTGGTGTTCCTGCTGTCGCGCGTGCTGGTGGTGCGGCCGCTGGGCGGCGTCACCCAGGCGCTGGTCGGGCTGTCGGAAGGCAAGCTGGAGGTGGCGGTGGACGGCGCCGACCGCCAGGACGAGATCGGCGACCTGGCCCGCACGGTGGCGGTCTTCCGCGACAACGCACGCAAGGTGGCCGACCTGACCGCCCAACAGGCCCAGGCCGAGGAACGCGCCCGCGCCCAGCGCCAGGCGGCCCTGATGGAGATGGCCGACCAGTTCGAATCGGCCATCATGGCGGTGCTGGAACGGGTCGATGCCGGGGCGGTGGACATGCGCGACGACGCCCATCGCATGGCCGACAACGGCACCCGCGCCCGCGATCAGGCGCTGACCGTGGCTGCCGGCGCCGAGGAAGCCGCCGCCAGCGCCCAGGCGGTGGCCGCCGCCGCCGAGCAACTGACCCGCTCGATCGATGAGATTTCCCGCCAGGCCCAGCGGTCCAACCAATTGTCGGAGGCGGCCATCGCCCAGGTCGAGCAGGCCAATTCCCTGTTCGGCATGCTGGAGGACGAAGCCCGCAAGGTGGGTGAGATCCTGACCATGATCGGCGACATCGCCAGCCAGACCAACCTGTTGGCGCTGAACGCCACCATCGAGGCGGCGCGCGCCGGCGACGCCGGCAAGGGCTTCGCCGTGGTCGCCGGCGAGGTGAAGAACCTGGCCAGCCAGTCCGCCCGCGCCACCGAGGAAATCGCCGACCGCGTCGGTGCCATCCAGCGCAACGTGGGCGAATCGGCGGCGGCGGTGAAGGCGTTCGGCGACACCATGCATACGGTGGTGGACATCATCACCGGCATCGCGCGCGCGGTGGAACAGCAGGACGCCGCCACGCACGAGATCGCCTCGAACGTCGAACACACCGCCCAGGGCGCCAGCGAGGTGTCCAGCAACATCGCCCTGGTGCGCCAGGAGGTGGAGGAGACCGGGCGCGAGGCCGACCACGTGCTGAGCCGCGCCGACACCATGGCCGACAGCGTCGCCGAACTGAAGTCCCGCGTCGCCCACTTCCTGGAGCACGTGCGGGCCGGCGCCTGATGGCGCGCCGGGCCGGCGGGGCATTGTCTGGGCTGCCGTAACCGGGCATCATCGCGGCCATGACTCCCGTGCCGCACAGCGCCGCCCTGCCGGCTGCCCTGGCCGACGATCTTGACCTGATCGCCGACATGACCGCCGATTTCGCCCGGTCGCGCGATATCGAGGAAAGCCTGCGGGTGGGGCTGGAGCACATCGCCATCCGCATGGAGGCCGAGGCCGCCTCGCTGTTCCTGATGGACGGCGACAGCGGCGAGCTGGTGTGCCGGGCCTGCTGGGGACCGGCCGACGTGACCGGCCTGCGGCTGCCGCGCGGCGACGGCATCGTCTGGCGCGCGGTGACGCGCAACCGGCCGCAATTGGTGCGTGACGCCGCCAACGACCCCGATTTCACCCAGAAGGTGGACGCGCTGACCGGCTTCGCCACCCGCTCGGTGCTGTGCGCGCCCATGTCGGTGCGCGACGAATGCCTGGGCGCCATCGAATTGTTCAACAAGCGCGGCACGCTCAGCTTCGACGACGACGACCGCCGCATCCTGCAGGCGCTGGCGGCATCGGCGGCGCTGGCCCTGATCAACGCCCGTCAGGCCGCCGCCATGGCCGAGCAGGAGGCGTTCCGGCACGAGCTGGCGCTGGCCGCCGACATCCAGCGCGCCATGCTGCCGGCGCCGCGCGGCGCGGATTTTCCCATCCACGGAGTCAACCGGCCGGCGCGCGGCGTGTCGGGCGACTTCTTCGACGTGGTCGAGCTGCCGGGCGACCGCATCGCCTTCGCCATCGCCGACGTGTCGGGCAAGGGCATGAACGCGGCACTGCTGATGGCCAAGACCGCCAGCCTGTTCAGGTGCCTGGCCAAACGGCTGGACGGTCCCGGCGCGCTGCTGGCGGCCATCGATTCCGAACTGGCCGAGACCGGTTCGGCCGGCATGTTCGTCACCATGGTGGCGGGCGTGCTGGACCGCGGCCGCGGCCGGGTGGTGCTGGCCAATGCCGGGCACGAGCCGCCGCTGCTGGTGCGCGGCGGCGGCGTCGAGCGCATCGAGGGGGGACTGCCGCCGCTGGGCATCGATCCCACCCTGTTCCTTTCCGGCTGCCCCGAGAGTCATGTCGACCTGGCGGGCGGCACGCTCTATCTGTTCACCGACGGTTTGACCGAGGCGCGCGACGAGGCCGGCCGCATGCTGGGCGGCGAGGGGGTGGAGGCGCTGCTGCTGCGTCATGCCGCCCTGCCGGCGCCCGAGCGCGTGGCGGCGGTGATCGCCGAGATCGCCCCCGATGGCGAGGCCCTGCGCGACGACCTGACCATGCTGGTGGTGGAGGATGGATCGATGGTGCACCCGACCGCCCTGGACCGCAGCTTCGCCGCCCGGCCGGAGCGGCTGTGCGACATCCGCCTGGCGGTCGCCCAGGCCGCCGCCGCCCTGGGCTGTCCCGACGCGCTGGTGCCCGACGTCGTGCTGGCGGTGGACGAGGCGTGCCAGAACATCATCCGCCACGCCTATGGCGGCCGCGACGGCGACATCCGGGTTCAGATGGCGCGCGACGGCGGCGAATTGGTGGTCCGACTCATCGACTTTGCCGCCCCGGTGGACGACGCCCGCCTCGCGCCGCGCCCGCTGGACGATCTGCGGCCCGGCGGCCTGGGCGTCCATTTCATGCGCGCCGTGATGGACCGGGTGGCGTTCGTGCCGCCGCCGCCGGGGGCGGGCAACATGTTGCAGATGACCAAACGGATCGGTGAACCATGAACATGCAAACCCATGAACGGGACGGCACCGTGGTGGTGGCGCTGTCGGGCGAGATCGACCTTCAGCATTCGCCCAACGTGCGGCGCCAACTGATGGATCTGATGTTCGAGCGTCGCGACGTTCTGGTGGACATGGCCCGCGTGGCCTATATCGACAGTTCCGGCATCGCCAGCCTGGTCGAGGCCTATCAGATGGCCCGCAAGAACGCGACCCGCTTCGTGCTGGTGGCGGTCAGCCAGCCGGTGCTGCGCGTCTTGCAATTGGCGCGCCTGGACAAGGTGTTCACGTTGGCCGAAACTGTGGACGCCGCCCTCGCCGGCTAGGACTTTCTTGATGCCGCCCCGCCTGCACGCCCTGCTTGACCGCATCGGCCGCGCCACCGTTCGCGCGGTGGAGGAATTCGGCTTTGGCGCCAGCCTGCTGGGCGAGGCGGTGTGGTGGCTGGCCATGGGCCGCGCCCGGCGCCAGCCGGTGCGCATGGCCCCCGTCATCGCCCAGGCCATGGAGATCGGCATCCAGGCATTGCCCATCATCACCATCCTGGCCGCCACCATCGGCCTGATGCTGGCGATCCAGGGCATCTACACCCTGCGCACCTTCGGCGCCGAAAGCCGCGTCACCCTGGGCATCGCGCTGTCCACCGTGCGCGAGTTCTCGCCGCTCATCACCGGCATCCTGGTGGCCGGCCGCTCGGGCAGTGCGCTGGCGGCGCGGCTGGGCACCATGCGCATCAACCAGGAGGTGGACGCGCTGACCGTCATGGGCATCTCGCCGGTGCGCTTCCTGGTGGTGCCGCCGCTGGTGGCCATGGTGGTGATGATGCCGCTGCTGACGCTGTGGGCCGATCTGGTCAGCCTGCTGGCCGCCGGCCTGTACGTGTCGGCCCAGCTCCAGACCTCTCTGGCCGCCTATGGCGACGAATTGCTGACCATCCTCCGGCTCAACGATTTCATGCACGGCCTGGCGAAAAGCGCCATCTTCGCCGTGCTGATCACCGTGGTCGGCGTGGTCAACGGCGCCAGCGTGTCGGGCGGCGCCGAAGGGGTGGGCCGCATGACCACGCGCTCGGTGGTGCATGCCATCTCGGCCATCATCATCACCGACATGGTGTTCGCCTTCATGGTGACGCGATGAGCGGGGTCAACTCCATCGAGGTCCGCAACCTCCAGACCTATTACGGCCACCGCCACATCCTGAAGAACGTGTCGCTGGACGTCCGTGCCGGCGAGATTTTCGTGATCATGGGCGGTTCGGGGTCGGGCAAGACCACGCTGCTCAACCATCTGCTGGGCCTGCTGCGGCCCAGCGCGGGCAGCATCCGCGTGCTGGGCCAGGACATCAACGCCATCGACCCGGTCGCCAAGCAGGAACTGCGCACCAAGATGGGGGTGGCGTTCCAGTCGGGCGCGCTGTTTTCCTCCATGAGCGTGGGCGACAACATCGCCCTGCCGCTGCGCGAACACACCCGCCTGGACGACACCACCATCGGCATCGTCACCCGCCTCAAGCTGGAGGTGGTCTCGCTGGCGGGGTTCGAGGACCTGATGCCGGCGGAACTGTCGGGCGGCATGATCAAGCGCGCGGCGCTGGCGCGCGCCATCGTCATGGACCCCAAGCTGCTGTTCTGCGACGAGCCCTCGGCCGGCCTCGACCCGGTGGTGGCATCCAGCATCGACGACCTGATCCTGCGCCTGCGCGACGCCATGGGCATGAGCATCGTGGTGGTCACCCACGACCTGGATTCCGCCTTCAAGATCGCCGACCGCATCTGCGTGCTGGACAAGGGCGAGGTGTTGGCGTTGGGATCGGTGGACGAAATCCGGGCCAGCCCCAACGAACGCATCCAGAATCTGCTGAACCGCCGCACCGAGGAGGCCGAGGTGGACCCCGATGCCTATCTGCGCCGCCTGATGGGCATCAAGGAAGGGGAAGAAGACGAACCCCAAAGGAAGCCGCTATGAAGGACGTGCGCATCAACTACGTGATCGTCGGCGGCTTTGTCTCCGCCATGCTGGTGGCGTTGCTGGTGGTGGTGGCGTTGCTGACGGGCCGCACCGGCTCGACCGACACCTACATCACCCATCTCGGCAACGTCCAGGGCGTGAAGTACGGCACCAAGGTGACCTATGAGGGCTTCGTGGTCGGACAGGTGGAGGACATCGTGCCGCTGCGCGCCGAGGGCCGCACCAGCTTCCGCGTGGTGATGTCGGTGCGCGAAAGCTGGCCGATTCCCGAAGGCAGCGTGGCCCGCGTCGCCGCCTCGGGGATTCTTTCGGCCATGACCGTGGACATCAAGGGGGGCGCGTCCGAGAAGATGCTGGCCCCCGGCTCGCAGATCCCGGGCGGCCCGGCGGCCAACATCTTCGCCACCATGAACGACATGGCCGGCCAGGTGGCGGTGCTCAACCAGCAGGGCCTGCTGCCGCTGCTCGCCAACATCAACCAGCGGGTCGATTCCATCGGCTCGATCCTGGAGAAGCAGGCGCCCGACCTCCTCGCCAACCTGCTGGCGATTTCCAGCGACCTGGCGGTCAAGACCCCGCGCATCACCGCCGACGTGCAGAAGATGACCGGCACCCTGTCGGGACAGGTGCTGACCGACGCCAACGCCCAACGCATCAGCCAGAGCCTGGAAAACGTCCAGGACCTGACCGCCGGCCTGCGCGACAGCCGGGCCAAGGTGGACGCGGTCTTGACGGCGCTGGACAAGGCGGTGGAAAAGAACGGCCCCACCATCGAGGCCAGCCTGAAGGACCTGCGCTATACCCTGCAAAGCGTCGCCCGCAACATCGACTCGGTGACCTACAACCTGGAAAGCACCAGCCGCAACTTCAACGAATTCAGCCGCCAGTTGCGCGAGAATCCGGGCGTCCTGATCGGCGGCACCAAGTCGCGCGACGAGGCGCCGGGCCGGCGCTAGCACCTGTTTTGTGACACGGATGGAAACGGATGAACTCGGATAGGAAGAACACGCTTTTCGCCATGGCACGCCGGTCCGTGTCCATCCGGGTCCATCCGTGCCATCTGCTTATGGCGGTGGCTTTGAGCACTCTTGCCGCCTGCGCGCAGCCCGCGCCGCCGCGCGACAATTTCTATCGGCTCGACGCGCTGCCGCAGGTTGGTGCCTTGGACAAGGCGGTGCTGCCCGGCGTGGTGGAGGTCGGCCGGCTGGATGTGGACGGCGTGCTGAGCGAACGCGGACTGGCCTATCAGGCCGCCGACGGGGCGCTGGCGCGCTATTCCTACGATCTGTGGAGCGACGCGCCGGCCACCGCGCTGCAACTGGCGCTGGCCGAGACCTTGCAGGCCGCCCATGTGGCCGACGCGGTGGTGACCCCCGATCTGCGGGTGCCGCCCGATTGGGCGGTGCGCGGCCGGCTGTACCGCTTCGAGTACCTGCCCGACAGCGCCAAGGTGGTGGTGCGCATGCAGTTGGCGGCAGTGTCGGCGCGCGACGGCACCCTGGTGCTGCTCGAAACCTATGGCGCCGAGCCGCCCGTGCAGGGCAGCGGCCCCGAGGCGGCGGTCGCCGCGCTGAGCCGCGCCACCGCCGACATCTTCGCCCGTTTCGTTCGTGATCTCTCCAACGCCAAGGTTCCGGTGCAGCGCCGATGAAAAGCCGACCGTTCAAGCGTCCCCCGTCTTCCGGCCGCGCCAAGTCCAAGGCCGCCCCGCCCGTGCGCTCGGTGGAGGTGGAGATCGACGAGATCGGCGCCCGCGGCGACGGCGTCGCCCGGCTGGCCGGCGATCTGGTGTTCGTGCCCTTCACCGTGCCCGGCGACCGCGTGGTCGCCCGCGTCGAAGGGCGCCGAGGCGAGGGGCTGGCCGCCGCGCTGATCGAGGTGCTGGTGCCCGGGCCGGGCCGGGCCGAGCCGCCATGCCCGCATTTCAGCCGCTGCGGCGGCTGCGCCCTGCAGCACGTGGATGACGCCCTTTACGCGAGGTGGAAGCGCGGCCTTTTGGTCACCCAACTGGCGCGGGCCGGGCTGGGCGACGTGGAGGTGGGCGATCTGGTGCGGGTGGCGCCCGGCAGCCGGCGCCGCGCCGCCTTCGCCTTCAGCCGCCGCAAGGGGCAGACGGTTCTGGGCTTCAACGCGCGCGCCAGCCACACGGTGATCGACGTGCAGCAATGCCTGCTTCTGGCGCCGCCGTTGCTGGCGCTGCTGCCGCCGCTGCGCGCCATGCTGGCCGAGACGGTGGCCGATGGCGAGGACGGCGACGTCGTCGTCACCTTGGGCGAGAATGGCCTGGACGTGCTGGTCGAGGCCGATGCGCGGCTGGACCTGTTCGACCGCGAACGGCTGGCCGCCTTTGCCGACGCCCAGGACCTGGCGCGGCTGTCGTGGCGGCGCCCCGGCGCCGGCTTCATCGATCCCATCGCCCGCCGCCGCCCGGCCTCGGTGCGCTTCGCCGGGGTCGGCGTCGAGCCGGTGCCCGGCGGCTTCCTGCAGCCCACGCACGAGGGAGAGTTGGCCATCGCCCAGGCGGTGACGGCGGCGGTGGGGGCGGCCGATCCGGTGGCCGATCTGTATTCCGGCTGCGGCAGCTTCACCTTTCCGCTGGCGGTGTCCGGCCGCGCCGTGCACGCGGTCGAGGGCGAGGAAGCCCCCATCCGCGCGCTGGAGGCCGCCGCCAACGCCCACGGCCTGCGCGTCACCACCGAGGTGCGCGATCTGGCCCGCCGGCCCCTGCTGGCGGCCGAGCTGAAAAAATACCGGGCGGTGGTGTTCGACCCGCCGCGCGCCGGCGCCGGCGCCCAGGCCGAGCAATTGGCCGAGGCCGGGCCGCCGCTGCTGGTGGCGGTGTCGTGCAACCCGGCGACGTTGGCCCGCGATCTGCGCATCCTGCGCGACGGCGGCTATGGCATCGAGAGCGTCATCCCCATCGACCAGTTCCCGTTTTCGGCCCATCTGGAGGCGGTGGCGGTCTGCCGCCGTTGAGGCATGGAAGAGCTGATCGCCCGGTTCGGCTATTGGGCGGTGCTGGCCGGCACCTTCTTCGAGGGCGAGACGGTGCCGGTCCTGGCCGGTTTCGCCGCCCATCAGGGGCTGTTGCGCCTTGATCTGGTCGTGCTGTGCGCCTTTGCCGGATCGTTTGCCGGCGATCAGGTGTGGTTCTGGATGGGGCGGCGCTATGGCCGGCGGTGGCTGGACAAGCACCCCAAAAGTGCCGCCGCCGCCGAACGGGTGGGGCGCCTGCTGGACCGCTGGGGCGACGCCTTCGTGCTGTCGTTCCGCTTTCTTTACGGGTTGCGCACGGTCAGCCCGATCGCCATCGCGCTGTCGTCCATCTCGCCCCTGCGCTTCGCCGCGCTCAACCTGATCTCGGCGGCGGTGTGGGCGGTGACGGTGGGGGTGGTCGGCTATGTGTTCGGCCAGGCGATCCAGGGTCTGATCGGTGACCTCAAGGCGTGGGAACACCGCATCCTGGCGGCGGCGGGCATCGCCCTGGCGCTGTACGTCCTTCACCGGCTGGTGCGGGCGCGCCTGAAACGGAAAGGGGCGTCCGAAGACGCCCCTTGAAGCGGGATCAGCCCTTGGTCGGCACCATCAGGGTGGCCTCGCCGTCCAGCACCACCTTGTCGCCCACCGAGCAGGTGGTCTTGAAGGTGGCGAACTTCTTGTCCGGGTTCAGCGCGGTGACTTCCACGCGGGCCATCACGGTGTCGCCGATCTTGACCGGCGCCTTGAACTTCAGGCTCTGCGACACGTAGATGCAGCCCGGGCCGGGCAGCTTGGTGCCGAACACCGTGGAAATGAACGCCGCCGACAGCATGCCGTGGGCGATGCGGCCCTTGAACATGGTGTTCTTGGCGTATTCCTCGTTCAGGTGGACCGGGTTGGTGTCGCCCGAAACGCCGGCGAAGGCCGCGATGTCGGCCTCGGTCACGGTCTTGCCGAACACGGCCGACTGGCCCATCGACAGTTCCTCGAAATAGTAGCCGTTCAGGGACTCGCCGCTCATTCCAAGCTCCTCTGGTTTATCGGCCGCCGGCGGCGGCGCTTATTTCGCGATGCAGTATAATCGCCGGCAAGGGGGGCCACAACCCGACCACCGGCAATTTCCCGTGGTTGCAACACAACCCGCGCTGTGGCGGAATGGCGGCCCCGCCCAATGGATAGGATGCCTGTCGTGCGCTTGCCCCTTCTCGCCCTTGGCCTTGCCGCGCTGCTGGCCGGCTGCGCCGCGTCGTCGGTGCCGTGGCAGAACCCGGACGTTCCCAAGGAACAGTGGGGCCGCGACTGGACCGCGTGCAAGCGTTGGGCCGAGGCCCAGGTGGGCTTTCGCGATGACGATGCCGCAAGCCCGTTCCGCGACTACGACCGCGCACAGGCCAAACGGCAGGTCCAGGGCTATGCCAATCTGTGCATGACCGACCGCGGCTATCTGCCCGCCGCGAAGAAGTGAGGCCAACCATGCGTATCGTCGTCGCCCTGGCCGCCCTGATGGCGGCTGCCGCCCTGCCTGCCGCAGCGCAGGACCTGCCGCAATTCCCCAAGGCCGGCCCGCCCCAGCCGTTGCCCGAGGCCTCCTGCGACACGTCGCTGGCCAATAACGGCGAATGGCTGGTCGGCCGCTGGGTGGCGCCGCAGACCCGGTGGGAATTCGCTCGCGCCGGCGACGACATCGCCTGGACGCTGGACCGCAAGGGCGGCCTGAACCCCGGCTTCGGCTGGCAGGACGGCACCCAGATCACCGGCACGGTGGAACAGGTCACCGGCTGCACGGTGGTGCTGGTGGCGGGGCAGGGCGCCTTCCGCTTCGAGGGCGTGCTGACCGACGCCGGGCGGTTGTACGGTTTCGCCACCAACAGCAAGGGGGATGCGGTTCGCTTCACGCTCCGGCGCGAGCGCTGAGGGGATTTACGTACTGCCATGGGGTAATGGCTCTCATGCCGAGGTGATGCTGTGCATCGCTTCGGTGGTGGTCCATACTGACCGGACTGGGGTCGCTATGGACAAAGGGGGCGGTGCTTCCATGGCCGCGCACACAATCCTTGGCAGGCGGCCCGATTGGCACCTGTTCGGCGTCGGCATTCTGCTGGTGGCGGTCACCGCGACCCGTGCCCATTCCTACCTGCTGTTCCATGCCCTGGTCGAACTGTTCCTGGTGGTGGTGGCGCTGACCACCTTCGTGCTGGCCTGGAACGTGCGCCGCCATCTCGACAATCCCGTGCTGCTGATGTCGGGCATCGCGCTGGGGCCGATCGCCATGCTGGCCATGGTGCACATGCTGGCCTTCAAGGGCATGGGCATCTTTCCCGCCGACCCCAATCTGGCGACCCAGCTGTGGATCGCCGAGCGGGGGCTGGATGCCGCCGCCATGCTGGCGGCCGCCCTGTTCGGCGCGCGCAGGGTGGCGCCGTCCGTCACCCTGGGCGTCACCTCCGTCACCGCGCTGGTGCTGGGGTTGCTGGTGTTCGCCGGGCTGTTTCCCGATTGCTACGTCGTCGGACAGGGCCTGACTCCGTTCAAGGTGGGGGCCGAATACGTGATCATGGCGGCGTTCGCCGCCACCATGGTGCGGCTGTGGCAGCTCCGCCACCTGTTCCCGCCCCTGCTGTTGCGCCTGCTGCTGGCCGCCAACGGGCTGTCGCTGGTGGAGGAGGCGTGCTTCACGCTCTACGTGGATGTTTACGGCGTCCTCAACATGGCCGGCCATCTGGTGGCGGTGGTGGTGGGCCTGCTGCTGTATGCCGGTCTGGTGCGCTATGGCCTGGCCCGCCCGCAGGAGGTGCTGTACGGCCGCCTGCACGAGCTGAACGAACGGCTGGCCGATGCCGCCCTGCGCGACAACGAACGCGCCGCGCTGGCGCTGTCCACCCTGAATGCCGGTGCCTGGGAATGGGAGGTCGGGGCGGCCCGGCCGGTGCTGTCCGCCCGCCACGCCGCCTGGCTGGGCCTGCCCGCCGGGCCGGCGGCCGGCATGGAGAAGTGGGAAGCCCGCATCCCGGCCGATGACCGCGATAACTGGCGCCGGCTGTTGCTGCCGCGCCTCCCGGGCGAGACGGTGACGGCGGAATACCGCCTGCGCCGCGCCGACGGCACCATCGGCTGGTTCGCCGGCTCCAGCCGCACCTTCGCCGTGGCCGAGGGCGTGCGCATGATCGGGCTGGACCGCGACGTGACCGCCCGCAAGCAGGCCGAGGAGGAGCGCGAGCGGCTGGCCGACGACGTGCGCCGGTTCAGCGAAATCCTGGCCCACCATCTGCAAGAGCCGGCGCGGCTTCAGGCCTGTTACGCCCAGGTGCTGCGCCGCCGCCTGCCCGACCCGTGCCCGCCCGATCTGGCCGAGGCGCTGGGCGTCATCGAGGACGGCGCCAATTACCTGCGCCGGCTGTTGCGCGACGCCCATCTCTATATCGTTCTCGACCGCCTGCCGCCGCCCGACCGTCCGGTGGATTGCCGCGCGGCGATCGACCAGGCGTGGCAGCGCCTTGCCCCCGCCGTCCAGGCCGCCGGGGCGCGCCTTGAGGCCGAGGCCCTGCCGCCGGTCTGGCTGGCCGAGGCGCGGCTGGTGGACCTGTTCGCCATCCTGCTGGCCAATGCGGTGGAATACCGCCACCCCGAGCGCGTGCCGACGGTCACGGTCACCGGCCGCGGGGACGGCGACGAGGTGGTGCTGTCGGTGGCCGATAACGGCATCGGCATCCAGCCGCGCTATCAGGAGCAGATTTTCCACCCCTTCCAACGCCTGCACACCCAGGCCCAGCATCCCGGCACCGGCATCGGCCTGGCGCTGGCGCGCAAGATCGTCGACAGCGTCGGCGGCCGCATCTGGGTGGAATCCGAACCCGACACCGGAAGCGTCTTCCACATTGCCCTGCCGCAGCGAGGACAGCCATGACACAGGACCCGCCCTTTCACATCCTGCTGGCCGAGGACCTGCCGGCCGATGCGGGACTGGTGCGCGAGGCCCTGCGCGAGGGCCGGTTCTATTGTTCGCTGGACGTGGTGGAGGACGGCGAGCAGGCGCTGGCCTACCTGCACGGCGAAATCCCCGGCGCGCGCCGCCCCGATCTGGTGCTGCTGGACCTGAACCTGCCGCGCCTGAACGGGCGCGAGGTGCTGCGCGCCATGAAGGAGGACGACGATCTGCGCCTGATCCCGGTGGTGGTGCTGACCACCTCGGACGTGGAGCGCGACATCGAGGCGTCCTACAGCCTGGGCGCGGTCGGCTTCGTCACCAAGCCGCTGGACGTGGGCGAGTTCTTCAAGGCCATCCACGCCATCGAGGATTACTGGTTCACGGTGGTGCGCCTGCCCCAGGGCAGCCGCACCACCTGAACGCCGATCAGCCGGCGGCCACGCCGGCTTCGGCAAAGGTCGCCATGCCGTTGTGGCAGGCCAGCGCGCCGCGCACGATGCCCACCGCCAGGGCCGCGCCCGACGCCTCGCCCAGGCGCATGCCCAGGTTCAGCAGCGGTTCCTTGCCCAGACAGTCCAGCAGGCGGCGGTGTCCCGGCTCGGCCGAGACGTGGGCGACCACGCAATGGTCCAGCGCGCCCTTGCGCGCCGCCTCCAGGGTGGCGGCGGCGGCGGTGCACACATAGCCGTCCAGCAGCACCGGCACCCGGGCCAGCCGGGCCGCCAGCACGGCGCCGGCCATGGCGGCCAGTTCGCGCCCGCCCAGCGCGCGCAGGATTTCCAGCGGCGGCAGATGGCCGTGGCGGGCGATTCCGGCGGCCACCACCTCGGTCTTGCGGATCAGGCCGGCGCTGTCCACGCCGGTGCCCTTGCCGGTCCAGCCGCCGGCTTCGCCGCCGAACAGGGCGCAGGCGATGGCCGCCGCCGGGGTGGTGTTGCCGATGCCCATCTCGCCGATGACCAGTAGGTCGGTATCGGCCGGAACCGAATCCATGCCGGCCTGGAAGGCGGCGGCGAACTCGGCCTCGTCCATGGCCGGTCCTTGGGTGAAATCGGCGGTGGGGCGGTCAAGCTCCAGCGACACCACCGCCAGCTCGGTGCCGAAGGTCTGGCACAATTGGTTGATGGCGGCGCCGCCATGTTCGAAATTCTTCACCATCTGGACGGTGACTTCGGCGGGAAAGGCCGACACGCCCAGGGCGGCCACGCCATGGTTGCCGGCGAAGACGCGGGCGCGGGGGCGGTCCAGGCGCGGCGGGTGGCATCCCTGCCACGCGGCCAGCCAGCGCGCCAGTTCCTCCAGCCGGCCCAGCGCGCCCGGCGGCTTGGTCAGTTGCGGATCGCGCGCGGCCCAGGCGGCGACGGCGGCGCCATCCTCGGCGGGCAGGCGGGCCAACAGGGCTTCGATCTGGCTTACACTAGAAATGGAGGTGTTCAAAAGACCTCTCCCCAATATATTGCGCGGGCGCGGCGATTGGTCCTATAACCCATCCGTTTTCCAAAATCACCATCGGCGATGACAGAGCAGATACCCGAAAATCCCCCGCCGGCACGGGCCGGGCTGGGGACCGAGCTTCATCTGGCGGCGTCCTTTCTGACGCGGCTGCCGCTGCCCGATTGCGGCCTGTTGCCGCCGGGCACGCTGGCGCGCGCCATGCGGATCTTTCCGCTGGTCGGGGCGGGTATCGGCGTGCTGGCCGGGCTGGTGTTCATGGCGGCCCACGCGCTGTTGCCGCCGCTGGCCGCCGCCCTGGTGGCGGTGCTGGCCGGCGTGCTGCTGACCGGCGCGCTGCACGAGGACGGGCTGGCCGACACTGCCGACGGCATGGGCGCGCGCGGCGGGCGCGAGCGTCGGCTGGACGTGATGCGCGATTCGCGCAGCGGCACCTATGGCGTGCTGGCGATGATCTTCAGCGTGGGCTTGCGCGCGGCGGCGCTGGCGGCGGCGCCGTCGGCGCTGGCCGGATTGGGCGCCCTGGTGGCGGCGGCGGCGTGGTCGCGCGCGCTGATCCCCGCCGCCATGCAGGTGATGCCGCCCGCC